>NZ_CP113062.1:618743-928115 GCF_026625765.1 Frigoribacterium sp. SL97 | reverse complement strand
TCGTCGCTGCAGGGCGCGAACCTCTGGAACGAGGTCAAGGACCGCCTCGACAAGCCCGGCTCGGGCCTCTCGGGTGGTCAGCAGCAGCGCCTCTGCATCGCGCGGGCCATCGCGGTCTCCCCCGACGTCGTGCTGATGGACGAGCCCTGCTCGGCCCTCGACCCGATCTCGACGCTCGCCATCGAGGACCTCATCGAGGAGCTCAAGCAGCAGTACACGATCGTCATCGTGACCCACAACATGCAGCAGGCCAGCCGCGTCAGCGACAAGACCGCGTTCTTCAACATCGCCGGCACCGGCAAGCCAGGCAAGCTCATCGAGTACGACGACACCGCGAAGATGTTCTCGAACCCGAGCGTGCAGGCCACGGAAGACTACGTGTCGGGACGCTTCGGCTGATCGGCGCCGCGCCTCCTCGGGGTGAGGCGCACCCGCACGCGGCGCGTCCGTGAGGGGCACACGAGAAGAGGCGGTCCACCATTTGGTGGACCGCCTCTTCTGGCGTGGCGACGGGTCAGGCGCTGGGGATGGCGACGACCGGGTCGCTGGTCGGCGAGGACGAGCCACCCGCCGGCTCGACCGTGATGCCGATGGTGTCGCCCGCGTTCATCTCACCCTTGAGCAGGTGCGTGGCCGGGGCGCTCGACGAGGCGTCGAAGGTACCCGCGGGGACGGCGCCGTCATCGTTGATGTACCAGAGCTCGTAGGTCTGGTCGCCGGGCAGCGAGGTCATCCCGTCGACGACGACGGCCGAGCGACCGAGCTCGTCCGACCAGATGAGCGTCGCCTTGCCGCCGGTGCTGACGTCGGCCACCGAGCGTTGGAAGTCGCTCGCGGCGTAGATCTCGTCGATGCCCGAGGCCTGCTGTTCCTGCTGCTGGCCGGACTGACCGAGGCCCTCGACGAGGGCTCCACCGCCGAAGAAGAGCGCGGCGGCCGCGGCGGCCGCCCCGAGGACGGCGACGGGGCGCGTGAACCAACGACGGTGCGCGGCTCCGGTCGGCGTGAGGACGCGAGCACCCTCGGATTCGCTCGGCTCCATCTCGGGGGCGGGGGTGCGCTCGACGCGACGTGCGTGGTCGTCGTCACCCGCGCCTCCTGCGGTCGTCGCGATGTCGTGGTCTGCCGTGGGGCTCGTCGGTGCCGCCGTCGCCGTGAGCGGCGCGAGCTGCGGCGTCGACGCGATGAGGTCGAGCACGCTTGCGCGGAGCCCGGCCGACGGGGTGACGGGCCGGGCCGCGTGAGCGAGCAACAATGCGGTCTCTCTCAATTCGGCCACCTCCGTCCTGGTGTCGTCGTGCTGGTCTGATGTGTCGTCGAGGAGTGCCTCGAACGCGTGTCGTTCGTCGTCGCTCAGTGCGTTGAGCACGTAGGCGCCGGACAGGTTGTCGGTGTCGGTTCTCGTGGTGCCCGCGTCGTCCGCGTGGCGGCCGTGCGTGGGCTCGTCGTGGTCGGTCACGAAGCCACCCCCATCTCGTCGCGCAGACGGATCATGCCGTCGCGCAGTCTGGTCTTGACCGTGCCGATCGGCACGTCCAACAGTTTCGCGACCTCGCTGTGGCTGAGGCCGCCGTAGTAGGCGAGCTTCACCGCCTGCCGTTGCAGTTCGGTGAGGCGTCCGAGGGCCCGCTCGACCCGCTCGTGCTCGATGCGGATCTCGACGGACTCGGTGACCGAGTCGAAGTCGGTCTCGAGGTCGCGCACGCCGATCTTGAGGTCGCGATCGCGGCCGGCCTGGGAGGCGCGGATGCGGTCGACGGCTCGTCGGTGCGCCATCGTGAGCATCCAGCTGGCGGCGCTGCCCCGGGTGGAGTCGAAGCGCGTGGCGTTCTGCCAGATCTCGAGGAAGACCTCTTGGGCCACCTCTTCGGACTGGGCGTGGTCTTTCAGGAGGCGCTTGATCAGACCCAGCACGCGGGGCGCCGTCTGGTCGTACAGCTCGGCGAAAGCGGCCTGATCACCCTGCGCGACCCGCGGCAACAACATGTCGGGGGTCGACGGAGCAGGCCCGCTCTCGGGTGTCTCTGTCTCTCGGGTCACGAGTTCGAGCATGTCAGGGTTCACCTCCGGTCGCACTGTTCGTCGGGTCGTGGGTCACGATCCGGGGCGGATCGTGATGTGGTGCGGTGTTCGTGGTGCGGTGTGTTCGTGGTGCGGACGGGACTCCCTGCGATGCGTCCGTCTGGGATGGCGTTCAGGCCCGGTGCATCGCAGGGAGACCAGCCCGCCGACGCCCGAAACTAAGGGAGGACGGGTGTCGGCGGGGGATCGTGGATCCCTCACGTCAATGATTCGGCACGGGGGGCCCGCCGGATTGGGTGAACATCCCGGCGCGCTCGTGGTGCCCGGCCGGACCCCGGGTGTCGAACCTGACAGGGGCGGACCGACAGCCGTCCAGGGGCCGACGGGTTCGCCCCGACGCGTCGCTCACCGTCACCCAGCGATCGCCAGACGCCGTCGCCTGCTCCCGACGTACCCGAACCGACGAGCCGAGGAGGCGCGGTGCCGGCGGAAAGGAGGCCGACGGTCGGTCGTCACGTCGGCTCTCGACCGAGGACCCACCTCGGGAGGAAGAGGCGCCGGACCGCAGAAACGCCTCTCGGCGCGAGGCCGCTCGAAGCGGCTAAATTTGGAGCCCGGGGTTACTGCGGCCCGACAGGGAAGACTTTACCCGCCTCGGGCCGAGCGGTCCGCCGAGTTCGCGTCGTGCGAACGCGAGGCGGGTCCGCGCGTGTCGAGCGGGGGGCGGTCGCCGGTCGGCGGTCGGCGCTCGGCCGTGCCGCCCTCCTCAGCGCGGCGCAGGCCCGCCCGCGCGGCGCTGGCCCCGGCGCTCAGTCGAGGCTGTCGTCGCGCCACAGGTGGGCGCAGGCGACGAGGTCGACCCCGAGCTCGCTGAAGCGCAGAGCGCGACGGGTGAGTTCGCCCGCGCGGTCGGACCCGACGGCGTCCTGGTCGTCGGCGACCGAGGTGGCGCCGGCGGCGGCGAGGCGGCAGAACGCGGCACCCCGCTCGAGGGCGATGGCGAAGTCCCCGACGAAGACCCCGCGGAGGATCAGGTCGGCGAGTTCGAGGATCTCTTCCGGGCTGGCCGGAGCGGGCGCACCCGCGACGACCGGGTCGATCGTGGTGGCGACCTCGACCCCGCGCTCGAAGAGCTGGGTGACCTCGACCGGGTTCTGCCGGATGACGGCCCGCACGAGGTAGATGCGCCAGAGGGCGCCGGGAAGGCTGTGGGGACTGGCCCGGGCCCAGAGTTCGGCGACCGCGTCGATGCCGTGCTGGTCGGTGAAGGTGACGAGCCGGTCGAGGATCTCGGGGCTCGGGTCGTGCTTGACGCGCGCGACGAGGGCCGAGGCCGACTCGTGGGCGACGCGGTTCATCGTCGCGGGGTCGTCTCCGCCCTGGAAGGCTTCGAACTCGGACCCCGAGAACTGGGTGGGGCGGTGGAATGGTCTCGGCACCGGACCCACGATAGGCGCGACCACCGACACCGAGCCGGGCGTTCGCCCACGGCATCACCGCCTGCACCGGGCGCACCCGTCGACACCGAGGAGGCGCGGGTGGGCCTGGCGGCCAGGAGGCGCGGCATCCCGTAAAGTGGACGCGCACGGGCCTCTAGCTCAGTTGGTAGAGCATCGGACTTTTAATCCGCGGGTCGTGGGTTCGAGCCCCACGGGGCCCACCTGTACGCGTCGCCGTCGCCACATCGCTCCGACGTCGTCGCCCGTCACGGACGGCCGCCTTCCGACCAGGAAGGTGGGGCCGACGTCGCACCCGAATGCGGCGGCCCCACCACGAGAGACCGAACCCGAATCCTGTCCCCCGATTTCAGGTGGGTCCCACCCACCTGGCATGCGCAGAACCTACGCCTTGTCCGCCTCCGCGTCTCGACGAGTCTGTTGAGGGCGAGAGAAAGCGCCCCTCCGGTTCGGGCCGGGAGGGGCGCTCGGCCTCCTCGCGACACGTGTCGGGCAAGCCGACGCGGTCGTTACGGGGTACGCCAGGGTTACGGGACCCTGGGGAGACAGCACTCGACGTTACGCGCCCGGCATCGTGCCGGTCTCAGGTTCGC
Source organism: Frigoribacterium sp. SL97 (assembly GCF_026625765.1). Taxonomy (NCBI): domain Bacteria; kingdom Bacillati; phylum Actinomycetota; class Actinomycetes; order Micrococcales; family Microbacteriaceae; genus Frigoribacterium; species Frigoribacterium sp. SL97. The sequence goes on along the minus strand of NZ_CP113062.1, from coordinate 924,043 downwards.
GTTTTCTGGACATTGACCCTCGAGCGAGTCGCGACGAACCGCCACGTCATCGTCATGAGCCGGACGCCCGGTACCGCACGCCCCACGTGCCCGTCCACGTCTCGCCCGGCTCGAGCCAGCGCAGGCCCTCGCCCGAGGCCAGCGCGTTGGCCGGTGCCGTCATCGGTTCGGCGGCGACGGCCAGCCCCTCGACCCCGTCCCGGGGGAAGTTGCGGGGCGTGAACACCTGCACGTACTCGAACGACGGGTCTTGCCAGAGCTCGGTCGCCGAGCCGTCGGGGGCCGTGAAGGTCGTCGTGCGGATGCCGTCGGCGTCGGGCTCGACGTCGCGGTAACCCGTGTCGAGGTCGAGGTCGCCCAGGCGAGGGCCCTGCGACAGGTCGAACTCGGTGCCGGCCACCGGCACCGTCCCGACCGGGATGCTCGCCTCGTCGGTCTCGTAGCGCGTCGAGGCCGCCAGCGTGACGGTCAGCGTCGCCGGATCGTGGTCGCCCACACGGAAGAACGGGTGCGACCCGACGGCGAACGGGGCCCGGTCCGGGCCGACGTTCGTGATCGTGTGCGTCACCACCATGCCGTCCGGGACGAGCTCGTGCCGCACGCTCGTGTCGAGCTCGAACGGATAGCCGTGCTGGGGGAACACCGTCGCTCCGAGCGTCACGGCGTGGGGCTCGCGGCCGACCACCTGGTAGGCCGTGTACCGCAGCAGCCCGTGGCTGGCGTTGCCCTTGGACGGCTCGGTCAGGTCGAGCTGCTGCTCGCGGCCGTCGAGCGTCCATCGGCCGCGCGCGACCCGGTTCGGCCAGGGCACGAGGGTGATGCCGCAGGCGGACGGCGGCACCTCGTCGGCACCGAACGTCTCGGTCAGGGCGATGCCGTCGACGGCCAGCGCGCGGATGCCCGCCGCCACCTGCGTGACCACACCCGTGACGCGGTGCCCGTCGTGCTCCAGGGCGAGGTCGTACTGTTCTCCGGTCGGGCTGCTCGTCGTCATCGTTCCAGTCTCGCTCTCGGGTGTCGGTGGCGTCCGGGATCGCTCGAGGCCCCGCGACGGGGGCCGGGGCTCAGGGACGCGAGGGGGCAGGGTCGCGAGGAGGCGCGTCGACCTCGCCCGCGCCTCCTGCGGTGACGACGGCGAGGCCGGCTCGACGCAGCTCGGCGACGGGCGCCTCGTCGGCCCCCGCCGTGATGAGCGCCTCGAAGGTGTCGAGCGGACCGATGACGCCGAGGTGGGCCTCGCCGAGCTTGCTGCCGTCGGCGACGATGTACGACCGGCGGGCGGTCTGGGTCATGAGGCGCTTGAGGTCGGTCTCGGGCAGGTTGACGTTCGTCACCCCGTGCAGGGCGTGGACGCCGGTGCAGCCGATGAACGCCAGGTCGGCCGTGACGCTCGCGAACACGCTCGTCGCCAGCGGGTTGACCAGAGAGTGCTGCAACGGCCGCAGGGTGCCGCCGGACACGATGACCGTGAACCGGGGCACGGCCTGCTCGAGCGCCAGCGCGATGGTGAGGCCGTTCGTCACGACCACGACGCCCTCGAGGTCGTGCCGTTCGAGCAGGGCCAGAGCGATCTGGGTGGTGGTCGTGCCGACGTCGAGCACGACGCAGTCGCCCGACCGCACGAGCGACGCGGCCTCGACCCCGATGGCCCGCTTGGCCTCGGTCGAGACCGAGCTCTCTTCTTCGAACGGTCGCTCGGCCGGGCGGTCGACGGACAGCGCCCCGCCGTGCACGCGCGAGAGGAGGCCGTCGGCCGCCAGGCTCTCGAGGTCGGTGCGGATCGTCACCTCGGACAGCCGGAACTCGCGCGCCAGCTCGGCCGTGCGGACGAAGCCGCGACGCCCGACGAGGTCGGCGATGCGGTCGCGGCGCCGCTCGCCCGGCAGCGCCGCCGGCTGCGGCACCGGGGGCGGGGTCGAGTTGCCGTTCACCCGGCTAGTTTCGTATGCTTTCACGTACTTTCGCAACTGCAAATCGTGGTCGCGAGTGCCCCGAACTGAAGGAGGCGCGATGTCGTCCATCACGAAACGCGCGACGGTCCTGTCCGACGGTCGCGAACTCATCTACTTCGACGACGCCGACACCACGCTCACGGCGGAGCGCCGCGTCGACGCGCGCACGCTCGATCCACGGCCCGACACGGCGACCATGCGACAGGACGTCCTCACCGGCGAGTGGGTCTCGATCGCCGCGTCGCGGCAGAACCGCGTGTTCCTGCCCCCGGCCGAGCTCGACCCGTTGGCGCCGGCCAGCGAGACCAACCCGTCCGAGATCCCCGACGTCTACGACGTCGCCGTGTTCGAGAACCGCTCGCCGTCGTTCGGGCCGCTGCTCGAGAGCGACGACGCTCCCGAGGGCCTCGACGACCTGACCCGCATCGGCCTCGAACGCACCCTGCGCAGCGTCGGCCGGTGCGAGGTCGTCTGCTTCAGCCCCGAGACCCACGGGTCGTTCGCCGACCTGAGCGAGTCACGCGCCCGCACCGTGGTCGAGGCCTGGGCCGACCGCACGGCCGCCCTGTCGGCGCTGCCCGGCATCCAGCAGGTGTTCCCCTTCGAGAACCGCGGCCAGGCCATCGGCGTCACCCTGCACCACCCGCACGGTCAGATCTACGCCTACCCCTACGTCACGCCGCGCACCACGCGGCTGCTCGACAGCATCGAGACCTACGGGCCGACCCTCTTCGCCGACCTGCTCGACCGCGAACGCTCCGGCCCCCGCGTCGTCCTCGCAGGCGAGCACTTCACGGCGTTCGTCCCGTTCGCCGCGCGATGGCCCATCGAGATCCACCTGCTGCCGCACCGTCACGCCCCCGACTTCGCGGCGCTGACCGACGACGAACGCGACGAGCTCGCGGTCATGTACCGGCGCCTCCTGCGCGGTGTCGACGGCCTGTACGACGACCCGACGCCCTACATCGCCGCCTGGCACCAGGCCCCGGTCGGCGTCGGACGCGACACCGTGCGCCTGATGCTGCAGATCACCTCGCCTCGCCGGGCCGAGAGCAAGTTGAAGTTCCTGGCAGGCTCCGAGGCGGCGATGGGAGCCTGGGTGGGCGACCTCGTCCCCGAGGTGCAGGCCGACCGAATCCGAGAGGCGATCGAGCGATCATGACCGACACCACCACTCCCCAGGGCTTCCGCGAGGTCTTCGACACCGAGGTCGCCGGACGCTGGTCCGCCCCGGGCCGCGTGAACCTCATCGGCGAGCACACCGACTACAACGACGGCTTCGTGCTGCCCTTCGCCATCGACCGACGCACCACCGTCACCGTCGGTCGGCGCGACGACCGCCTGCTGCGCGTGGCGTCGTCGTTCGAGGGCGGCGTGCACGAGGTGTCGCTCGACGACCTCGACCCGGCATCGATGTCGGGTTGGTCGGCGTACGCCCTCGGCATCGCCTGGGCGTTGTCGGTCGCACACGACCGCGCCGACTCACCCTCGTTCGCGGCCGCCGGGGGCGACCTGTCGACCATCGACCTGTCCGGCGTCCCCGGCCTCGACCTGTTCGTCGAGTCCGAGGTGCCGGTCGGCGCAGGGCTCTCGTCGTCCGCGGCGCTCGAGTGCTCGGTGGCCGTGGCCTTCGCCGAGCTCTGGTCGCTGGACGTCAACCGCTCGGCCCTGGCCGCGGTCGGGCAACTCGCCGAGAACGAGGTCGTCGGCGCACCGACGGGCATCATGGACCAGTCCGCGTCGCTGCTGGGTGAGGCCGACTCGGGCGTGTTCCTCGACTGCCGCAGCCTCGACGCCGACGTCGTCGACCTCGGCTTCGCCGCCGCCGGCCTCGAGGTGCTCGTCGTCGACACGCACGTCGAGCACGCCCACGCCACCGGCGGCTACGTCGAGCGTCGCGCGTCGTGCGAGAAGGGTGCCGCCGCCCTCGGCGTCGACTCCCTGCGCGACCTCGACGCCGACGACCTCGGTCGGGCCGAAGAGCTGCTCGACGACGAGACCTTCCGTCGCGTCCGTCACGTCGTCACCGAGAACCAGCGCGTACTCGACACCGTCCGCACGCTGCGCACCGACGGCCCGCAGGCGATCGGCCATCTGCTCGACGCCTCGCACGTGTCGATGCGCGACGACTTCGAGATCTCGGTCCCCGAGTTGGACCTCGCCGTCGCCACCGCCCAGGCGACCGGCGCCGTGGGTGCCCGCATGACGGGTGGCGGTTTCGGCGGGTCGGCCATCGCGCTCGTCCCCACCGAGGCCCGCGCCGACGTCGAAGCCGCGATCGTCGCCGCCTTCGCCGAGGCCGGCTACACGGCTCCGACCGTCTTCACGGTGCACGCCGCCGAGGGCGCCCGCCGCGACGCCTGACGCCGGGCTGCCCTGCCACGGGCACAGCGCCACGGCGTGGGTGCTGCGCCACGAGATGGGCATCGCGCCACGAGTTGGGCATCGCACCACGAGATGAGCACAGCGCCAGGGGAAAACCTGGTGCTGTGACCATCTTCTGGCGTGGTGGGGGCGGCGGCAGTGCTCCCCGCCACGAGGTCAATACGCCGCCACGTCATTGCGTGGCGGCGTGTCGAGTCCGTGGCGGGATGAGGGCACGACCCCGACTCAGCACCACGGGACGGCCAGCGCTCCACGAGGTGGGCACAGCACCACGAGATGAGCACAGCGCCAGGGGAAAACCTGGCGCTGTGCTCATCTCCGGGCGTGGTGCGGGCAGCGGCAGCACGCCCGGCAGGCCCTGGCGTCAGGGACGCTCGGCGGCCTCGACCACGTTCTTCAGCAGCATGGCCCGGGTCATCGGCCCGACCCCACCCGGAACGGGCGACTGGAAGCCCGCGACCGCGGCGACGGCCGGATCGACGTCTCCGCGCAGCTTGTACTTGCCCGTCTCCTCGTTCTGCACGCGGGTGATGCCCACGTCGATCACGGCGGCCCCGGGCTTCACCCAGTCCGGCTTGACCAGCCCCGCGACGCCCGCGGCGGCCACGACGATGTCGGCCCGGCGCACCTCGGCGGCGACGTCGACCGTCCGGGAGTGCGTCAGCGTCGCCGTCGCCTCGAGGCGGGTCAACAGCAGCCCGAGCGGCCGCCCGACCGTCAGCCCCTGGCCGATGATCGTGACGTGCGTCCCCGCGATCGGGATGTCGTAGGCGTGCAGCATCTCGACGATGCCGCGCGGCGTGCAGGGCAGGGGCGTGTCGATCGACCCCTTGCCGCCGGGCACGGCCAGCACGAGCTCGCCGAGGTTGACCGGGTGCAGGCCGTCGGCGTCCTTGGCCGGGTCCATGAGCTCGAGCATCGCCGTCGGGTCGATGCCGGCGGGCAACGGCAACTGGATGATGAACGCCGTGACCGCGGGGTCGGCGTTCATCGTCTCGATCGCCCGACGGATCTCGTCCTCGGTCGCCGTGTCGGGCAGGTCGATGCGGATCGACTCGATGCCGACCTCGGCGCAGTCACGGTGCTTGCCCGCGACGTAGGACAGCGAACCGGGGTTCGCCCCGACCAGGATCGTCCCGAGTCCCGGCGCGATGCCCCGGGCCTTGAGGGCGTCCACCCGGAGGCGCAGGTCGTCCTTGACGGCGGCGGCCAGAGCCGTGCCGTCGATCTTCACGGCGGACGAGTCGTCGCCGGGGACGAAACGGGCACGCTCGACGCCCACCGCACCCCGTGACGAGGCCTCGACCCCGACGCCCGCCGGAGTCCCGGCCGCGACGTCAGCGCTCACGCGTAGAGCGGGAACGCGTCGGTCAGCGCCTTGACGCGGGCCGCGAGGGCCTCGACGTCGGGCGAGGGCATCAGGGTGAGCGCGATGATGTCGGCGACCTCGGCGAACTCGTCATCCGAGAAGCCACGGGTGGCGAGGGCCGACGTGCCGATGCGCACGCCCGAGGTGACCATCGGCGGGCGGGGGTCCCACGGCACCGAGTTGCGGTTCACCGTGATGCCGACGTCGTGCAGCAGGTTCTCGGCCTGCTTGCCGTCGACCTCGCTGGCGCGCAGGTCGACGAGCACCAAGTGCACGTCGGTGCCACCGGTCAGCACGTCGACCCCGGCGGCCTTGGCGTCGTCGGCCGTGAGGCGGGCCGCGAGGGCCTGGGCGCCGCGGATGGTGCGCTCTTGACGGTCCTTGAACTCGGGCTCGGCGGCGAGCTTGAACGCCGTCGCCTTGGCCGCGATGACGTGCATCAGGGGGCCGCCCTGCTGGCCCGGGAACACGGCCGAGTTGAGCTTCTTGAACAGGGGCTCGTGGTTCGAGAGGATCACGCCCGAGCGGGGACCCGCGAGGGTCTTGTGCACCGTCGACGAGACCACGTGCGCGTGCGGCAGGGGCGACGGGTGCAGGCCCGCGGCCACGAGCCCGGCGAAGTGCGCCATGTCGACCCAGAGGTAGGCGCCCACCTCGTCGGCGATGGCGCGGAAGGCCGCGAAGTCGAGCTGACGGGGGTAGGCCGACCAGCCGGCGATGATGACCTTGGGCTGGTGCTCGATCGCCTGGCGACGGACGACGTCCATGTCGATCAGGTAGGTCTCGGGGTCGACCTCGTAGGCCACGGCCTTGTACATCTTGCCCGAGAAGTTGAGCTTCATGCCGTGGGTCAGGTGGCCGCCGTGCGACAGCTCGAGACCGAGGATCGTGTCGCCGATGTCGGCGATCGCGGCGAGCACGGCGGCGTTCGCCTGGGCACCCGAGTGCGGCTGGACGTTGGCGAACTCGGCGCCGAACAGCGACTTGGCGCGCTCGATGGCGAGGTTCTCGGCGACGTCGACGAACTCGCAACCGCCGTAGTAGCGACGACCCGGGTAGCCCTCGGCGTACTTGTTCGTCAGCACCGAGCCCTGCGACTCGAGCACGGCACGCGGCACGAAGTTCTCGGAGGCGATCATCTCGAGGTAGTCGCGCTGGCGCCCCAGCTCTTGCTCGAGGACGGCGGCGATCTCGGGGTCGACGACCGAGAGCGGCTGGTTGAAGGTCGACGGCTGGCGATCGGTCGACTCGGCGGACGAGGCGGCGGTCTGGGCGCTGGTCTGGTCGGAGATGGTCACGGAGGACTCCTTGGCACACGGGACGGACGGAGGTCGGATGTCGTGGCCCAGGCGTACGGCCACGCACGTGTGTCAGTCGCTCCCCGATGGTGACCATCTGAACGCCAGTCGCGACCCGCACAGCATAACAAGACGACCCCTGACGGGGAACCCGCTCGGCGACCGTGTGACACCCTGGACGGGTGAGCCCCACCCTCGACGACACCCGCACGGGAACGGAGGCCGACCAGCGCCTCCTGACCTCGCCCGACACCCCCTGGGTGACGCTCGTCTGGGACGACCCGGTCAACCTGATGACCTACGTCACGCACGTCTTCGAGACCTACTTCGGCTTCGGCCGGGCCGAGGCGAAGCGCCTGATGATGCGGGTCCACACCGAGGGTCGTGCGGTCGTCGCCACGGGCAACCGCGAAGCGATGGAGCGGCACGTCGAGGCGATGCACGACTACGGCCTGTGGGCGACCCTCTCGAAGGAGGACGAGGCGTGACGCTGGTGCCGTTCGTCCGCCCCCGGGGCGGCGACGAGATCCGCGTGCGGCTCGACGCCGACGAGCGGGGCCTGCTCACCGACCTGGTCGGTCAACTGCTGTCGCTGCTCGAGAACGGTGACGAGGGCGATCCGGCCCTGGCGCGCCTCCTGCCGGCGGCGTACCGCGACGACGCCGAGGCGGCCGCCGAGTTCCGGCGGTTCACGGCCGACGACCTGACCCGGCGCAAGGTCGAGAACGGCCGGGCGGTGCTGGCGACGCTCGGCGAAGCGGGGTCGACGCTCGACCGTGCCGCCCAGCAGTCGTGGCTGCGCACCCTCAACGACCTTCGCCTGACCCTCGGCGAGCGCCTGGGGGTCACGGGTGACGGCCTCCCCGAGGGCGGTGACCGTCAGCTGCAGGCGATGGGCCACGTCTTCGACTGGCTGGGCTACCTGCAGGAGGCGCTGCTGCGGTCCCTGCACAAGGGCTGACCCAGCGCCCGAACCCGGCGCACCGACCCGGCGCCACACGCCCGGCGCCCCAGTCCGGCGCCACGCGCCCGGCGCCCCGCAGGGCGAGGGCCGCGACCCGGCGATCAGCAGACCCGTGGGGCGAGGTCTAGCGGTTCTCCTTCGGGAACACGACCCAGAGCACGAGGTACACGAGCACCTGGGGCCCCGGGAGGATGATCGACAGCACGAAGATCAGGCGCACCAGGAAGGCGCTGATGCCGAAGCGGTTCGCGAGGGCGGCGCAGACTCCGGCGATGATCTTGCCGCGGCGGGGACGAGTGAGGGAGGCCATGCCCCCGAGCATGCCAGCCCCGCCTGGAGGGCGCCAGGGCCGCCTCGCGGGCCGGCGCCCGGTACGCGAGAATGACCGGATGAGCGCTTCACTCGTGGCCAAGGGCCTGGCCGGCGGCCACGGGCACCGCACCCTCTTCGACGACCTCGACCTGACCGTCGCCCCGGGTGACGTCGTGGGGGTGGTGGGCGTGAACGGGGCCGGCAAGTCGACGTTGCTGCGCCTCCTGGCGGGGGTCGACGAGCCGCAGGCCGGCACGATCACCCTCAACCCCGGCGACGCCTTCGTCGGCTGGCTGCCGCAGGAGCACGAGCGCGTGCCCGGAGAGACCGTCGCCGACTACATCGGCCGCCGCACGGGCAGCACGCAGGCCACCGCCGAGATGGACGCCGCCGCCGCCGCCCTCGGCGACCCCGACCCGGCGCCCCGAGCCGACGGCCTCGAACCGGCCGACGTCTACTCGACCGCCCTCGACCGGTGGCTCGCCAGCGGCGCCGCCGACCTCGACGACCGCCTGCCGCAGGTGCTCGCCGACCTCGGCCTCGACCGTGACGGCGACGGAGCCGTCGGCCCCGACAGCCCGATGACCGGCCTCAGCGGAGGCCAGGCCGCCCGCGTCGGCCTCGCCGCCCTGCTCCTCAGCCGCTTCGACGTCGCGCTGCTCGACGAGCCCACGAACGACCTCGACCTCGACGGCCTCGAACGACTCGAGCGCTTCGTGCAGGGGCAGCGGGGCGGCATCGTCCTCGTCAGCCACGACCGCGAGTTCCTCGCCCGATGCGTGACGAAGGTGCTCGAGCTCGACCTCGCGCAGTCGTCGAACCGCGTCTTCGGCGGCTACGACGCCTACCTCGACGAGCGCGAGACGGCCCGCCGTCACGCCCGCGAGGCCTACGACGAGTTCGCCGAGAAGAAGGCCGACCTCGTCGGCCGCGCCCGCACGCAGCGCGAGTGGTCGAGCCAGGGCGTCCGCAACGCGATGAAGAAGGCCCCCGACAACGACAAGATCCGTCGCAAGGCCTCGGCCGAGTCGAGCGAGAAGCAGGCCCAGAAGGTCCGCCAGATGGAGAGCCGCATCGCCCGCCTCGACGAGGTCGACGAGCCCCGCAAAGAGTGGCAGCTCGAGTTCACGATCGGCGCCGCACCCCGGTCGAGCTCGGTCGTCTCGACCCTGAGCGGTGCAGTGTTCCGCCAGGGCGACCCCGCGACGGGCGAGTTCGTGCTCGGTCCGGTGTCGCTGCAGGTGGACGGCGGCGACCGCATCGGCATCACCGGCCCGAACGGCGCCGGCAAGTCGACCCTGCTGCGCGGCCTGCTCGGCCGCCAGGCCCCCAGCGAAGGAGGCGCGAGTCGCGGAGCCAGCATCGCCGTCGGCGAGATCGACCAGGCCAGGGCACTCCTGGCCGGCGACGTGCCGTTGGCCGACGCGTTCGAGGCGCTCGTGCCGGACTGGCCCCAGGCCGAGGTGCGGACGTTGCTCGCCAAGTTCGGGCTCAAGGCCGACCACGTCTCGCGTCCGGTCGACGAGCTCTCGCCCGGCGAGCGCACCCGCGCCGGCCTCGCCCTGCTGCAGGCCCGAGGCGTCAACGTGCTCGTGCTCGACGAGCCCACGAACCACCTCGACCTCGCCGCCATCGAGCAGCTCGAGCAGGCCCTCGAGTCGTACGACGGCACGCTGCTGCTCGTCACGCACGACCGGCGCATGCTCGAGACGGTCCGGCTCGATCGCCACTGGAGGGTCGAGGGCGGCACCGTCACCGAGTCGTGAGGGCGCCGACGCCGTCGCCGGTGAACGACCCCCGCGCCCCTCGACTACCGTCGTCGTCATGACCCGAACCACCCGACTGGTCGCGGTCGCCGCTGCCCTCGCCCTGCTCACGGGCTGCACGGCGGCCCCGACCGACCCGAGCGAGCCCACGGGCGGCGCCTCCACGGACGGGACCTCCTCTCCCCAGCCGACCCGCGCCTCCTCGGAGCTCGCCGACTGGGCGACCGCCCTCGACGCCCGCGACGACTACTCCGCCCGCTGGGTCGCCGTCGGCGACTCGATCTCCGAGGGCATGGGCGCCTCGACCGTGGACTCCCGGTGGATCGACCTGACCCTCGACGGCCTGCGCGAGCGCTACCCGACCGACGACGTGCCGGGCGGGGTCGGCTACCGGCCGGCCGCGTTCGCCGTCGCTCCCCCGGCCTCGACCTGGGCCCGCTGGGCCTCGAGCAGCGAGGGATCGGTGTCGGCGTCGTCCCGCACCGCCGACCTCGGCTACCGCGCGGTCACCCTCGGTGCCGGCGCGACCACCACGTACCCGTTCACGGGCACCGACCTCGACCTCTGGTGGTCGAGCGGACGCGGCACCTTCGACTACGCCGTCGACGACGGCGAGGCGGTCGAGGTCGACACCCGCGACTCCATGGCCACCAGCGGGATCACGTCCGTGACCGGGCTCGACGCGGGCGCACACACCGTGACGATCCACGCGCAGACGCCGGTCGACCTCGAGGGTCTGACCGCCTTCGACGGCGATCGCGACCGCGGCATCACGCTCTTCGACTCGTCCCGCTCCGGCGCCACGGCCCGCACCTTCACGGCCGACCTGCCCGGGTTCCTCGACTCGATCGCCGCGACCAAGCCCGACCTGGTCACGATCACGCTCGGCGCCAACGACGCGTTCAGCCGTACGCCGGACCAGTTCGAGGACGACTACCGCACCCTGATCGACGGCCTGCAGAGCCTCGACGACCCGCCGTCGGTCCTGTTGATGGGCGAGTTCGTGCCGGGCACGAACCTCACCGAGGGGCTGGCCGGCGACGCCGCCGAGTACGACGCCGTCGTGCAGCGCCTCGCGGCCGAGACCGGCAGCGCCTACGTCGACCTCGCCGACGCCCTGCCCGCCGACGGGATCGCCTCGCTGCTCTCGGCCGACGGGGTGCACCCGAACGACGCCGGACAACGCGTCATCGCCGACTTCGTGCTCGAGAAGCTCAGCGTCGACTGAGCGACCCGTCGAGTGGTCCCGAATCGTGGTTCGGCCCGCACGCGAGGACGTTTCCGAACCGCTCGACCGACGTGTCGAGCGGGACGAGGAGGCGCGGGCACGTCACGAGGACGGACGCCCGCCGCGGCGCAGCTCAGTCGAACAGGCCGTAGGCGGCGTCGAGCGTCTCGTCGGTGCTGAGCGGGGCGTCGTCACCCGCACCGGTCGCCGTGACGGCGACCAGGCCGTGAGGCGAGAGGACCGTGCTGGCCGAGGCCGTGATGCCCTGCTGCGTCACCGACTGCGAGAAGGCCTGGCCGCCGAACGCCTGGACGCGCGAGTCGTCGACGGTCTCGACGCCCTCGGTGCCCTCGATCTGCGAGGTCTGGGCGCTGATGTCGTCGGCGCTGAACTCCTGGCGCTGGGCGAGGACGACGATCGCCGTCACGTCGGCGGCGTCGGTCGCCTCGGTGGTCGGGGTGGCCCACTGGCAGTTCGCCTGGTCACCCGAGAACGTGCTGTCATCGCGCAGCTCGAGGCCGTCGACGACGCCGCCGAGTGCCGAGCCGACGTCGTCGCAGCTGGCGAGGTCGTCGAAGGTGCCCTCCGTCGAGTCGGCCGAGGACCCGCCGGAACCGGCCTCGTCACCGTCACCCGCGCCTCCTGAGGTGCAGCCGGCGAGCAGCAGGCCGAGGGCGAGCACGCCCGTGGTGGTGGCCGTCACGGCCGTTCTGCGCATGGTCGTGGTCATCGGGGGCTCCCTCGTGATCTGCCTCGGGCTCGCTGTGCCCGGTGCTCCCGTCACCCTAACGAGGGGCACCTCCGAGGACGCACCGTCGCCGCGTCGTCGAACCACCCCGGAGGCTGGTTCGACGACGCGACGGTGGTGCGACCTCCGGCGGCGTCGGTCGCCGCGGCTCACCAGGTCGTGCGGGTGCGCTCCTGCTCGACGACGGCCTCGCGGTCGGCGAGCCCGCGGAGCCCGGCGAACTGCTGCCCCATGCGCGGATTGCCCGAGAGCACCGGCTCGACGCGGTCGAGGAACGCCCAGTAGCCGGCGGTCACCGGGCAGGCGTCCTCGCCGAGCCGCTTCTTCGGGTCGAAGCGGCACGAGCCGCAGTGGTCGGTCATGCGGTTGATGTAGGCACCACCCGACGCGTACGGCTTGGTCGCCACGACGCCGCCGTCGGCGTGCTGCGACATGCCCACGACGTTGGCCGGCATCACCCAGGGCGTGCCGTCGACGTACATGTCGACGAACCACTGGTTGAGTGCCGCCGGGTCGACCCCGCGTTGCAGGGCCCAGTTGCCGAGGATCATCAGCCGCTGGATGTGGTGGTTCCAGCCGTGCCGCCGCAGGCCGTCGAGCGTCTCGCTGAGGCACTCGGCCTCGACGGCCTCGACGTCGAGGCCGGCGAACACCTCGGGCAGGGGGTTCGTGGCCCCGAGCGCGTTGCTCGTCGTCGCGAAGTCCTCGCCGAGGTGCCAGTAGAGGTGCCAGACCCAGTCACGCCAGCCGACGATCTGCCGGGTGAACCCCTCGACGCTCCGCAAGGGGGCGTCTCCGGCCTGGTACGACGCGACGGCGGCCTCGACGACCTCGCGCGGGTCGAGCAACCCGAGGTTCATGGGGGCGCTGAGCAGGGAGTGCGCCATCGTCCAGTCGCCCGACAGCGTGGCGTCCTCGAACGGGCCGAAGTCGGGCAGCCGCACCTCGACGAAGTCCGCCAGCGCGGCCGTCGCCTCGGCCCGGGTCGCCGCGAACCGTCGGGGCGCGTCGTCGCCGACGAGCCGGACGACCCCGTCACGCTCCCAGCGCTCGAGGTCGGCCCGCACCTCGGCGTCGATGTCGTCCTCCTCGGGCCACTCCTGCGGCGGCAGGCCGAGAGTGGCCGCGCCCTTCGGTGGCTTCTCGCGGTTGTCGTGGTCGTAGTTCCACTGGCCTCCGACGGGCTGCGGGCCCTCCATCAGCAGTCCGGTGCGCTGGCGCACCGCCCGGTACCAGTCCTCCATCAGGAGGCGCGGTGCCGGTCGACCGCCGGACGCGCCGGTCGGTCGACCCGCGCCTCCTCGACGGGCGTCGTCGGCGTCCGCCGTCGCGCCTGCGGACCGGCCCGGACCGCGCCCGCCCTGGCGACCCGCGGCCCACTCGGCGAACTCGGCCTCGCTCGAGACGAAGCCGCGGCTCGGCAGCACCTCGGCTCCCACCGACCGCACGAGACGGCGCGCCCGGTACGAGGTGGGGTCGACCACCTGCAGGTCGTCCCGCCCCTCGAGGGCCTCGGAGTAGTGCTCGACCTGCCGGAAGTCGACACGGTCGCCGAGCTCGGCCGCCCGGTGCCGGATCGCCGACAGGATCAGCTGCAGCTTGGCGCGGTGCAGGGTGCGGCCCCGCCACGACGACCGGCTCTCGATCAGCAGCATCGGGTCGCCGTCGTCGAAGTGCGGGCCGAGCTGGTCGAGGAAGATCCACCGGGTGCGCTGCATGCCCCGACAGTAGACGTGGGCACTCAGCGGGTTGCCAGCATGTTCACCGTGACGAACGGGGCGGGCGCGGCGTCTCATTGACGTGCAGCCCGGGTCGCCCCGGTTCACCCGGATCGCCCCGGTTCGCCCGGACACGCCCGCTCGCACGACGACCACCGCACGACCATCCGCACGACTCCCCCAGCCGAAAGAGGACCCGAGATGTCGAACACCGCCGCTCCCACCCCCGCCACCCTGACCAGCAGCTCGCGCGTCGACGGCGCCGCGCGCGTGGACGGTGCCTCGACCGTGTCGTCCGACGCCGCGGGCACCACGCGGATCGCCGACGGCGTCGTCGCCAAGGTCGCGGGCATCGCCGCCCGTCAGGTGTCCGGCGTCCACTCGATCGGTGGCGGCGCGTCGCGTGCCGTGGGCGCGCTGCGCACCGCCGTCGGCCAGCAGGACCACGGCCAGGGCGTCAAGGTCGAGGTCGGCGAGACCCAGGCCGCCGCCGACCTCAGCATCGTCGTCGACTACCCGCTGTCGGTGCAGCAGGTGGCGGACGACGTCCGCCAGGCCGTCGCCGACGCCATCACCCAGCTCGTCGGGCTCGAGGTCGTCGAGATCAACATCGAGGTCAGCGACATCTTCATCGCCGGACAGGACGACGACTCGGACGGCACGAACGACTCGCAGCGGGTTCAGTAGACAGCGAGTTCACTGGTACCCGCGGCGGTCGTCCCGACACGATCGTCCCCGCAGCACCGCGGGCCGCACCCCACCGAGCCGACCGGCTCGACCGCACGACCCGTGCACCATCGCCCCAGGAGGCACCCCATGGCATCACTGCTCCGACGCTTCGCCCCGCTCATCGTGGGCTTCGTCATCAAGAAGATCATGAACAAGCGCGGTGGCGGCAACGGCCAGGCCGGCGGCTACCAGCAGCCCGGTCGTCGTCGCTGACCCACCGGCACCACCCGCACCGCCTCGGACGCAGGAGGCGCGACTCACGCGAGTCGCGCCTCCTGCGTCTTTCGTCGTCCCGGCAGCGCCGCTCAGGCGGCCGGGCGGGCCGACCGACGGGCGAGCAGGCGGTCGCTCGCCAGCACGGCGACGAGCACCACCGCGGCGACCACGATGTAGAGGACGGGCAGCGAGTCGAGCCCGGACCCGTCGAGCACGAGGGCACCGATCAGTGCTCCACCGCCGATGCCGGCGTTGAAGCCGGTCGTGTAGAAGGCGCTCGCGAGGTCGCGCATCCGCTCGGGGGCGACCTGCAGCATCCGGGTCTGGAACAGCGGCGGCAGCGCTCCGAACGTCACGCCCCACAGCACGAAGGCCACCAGCGACGGCACGAGCATGCCCTCGAACACGAGCATGCCGCTCACGGCCAGTCCGACCACGGCCACGCCGATCGGGATGCTCACCCGCGGTCGCGCCCCGAGGAACCACCCGACCATGCCGAGCCCCACGGCCCCGGCGACGCCGAACGCGAAGAGCCACGCGGCCAGACCCTGCTCGGGCACCCCGGTCGAGCGCACGAGGTAGGGCGTGATGTAGGTGAAGAACGAGTAGTGGCCGATCATGAAGACCGCCGTGATCACGCAGCTCAGGACGACGCCGAGCACGCTCGGCCTCGGCAGCGAGCGACGGCGACGGACGGCCCCCGCAGGAGGCGCGGTGCCGTCGACCAGCGTCGGGACAGCGTCGGTCACCGGCTCCGGCCCCGACTCGTGCGCCGTGCCCCGACCGACCGGCGGCAGGAACTTGTAGACGAAGACCGCACCGAGCGCCATGAGCCCGGCGAGGATGCCGAACGCCTCACGCCAGCCGAGGGCCTGGCCGAGCGCGGTGCCGAGCGGGACGCCCAGCACGAACGCGAGGGTGCCCCCGCTCATCGCGACGGCGAGCGCGCGGCCGACCTGCGCCCGGGGCACGAGGTGACCGGCGTAGGCCCCTCCGATGGCCCAGAACATGCCGTGGGCGAGACCGCCGAGCACGCGGCTGGCGAGCACGAGCTCGTAGGTCGGTGCGATCGCGGTGAGCCCGGCGCTGATCGCGAGGACGACGATCAGGCCGACCACGATCAGGTGGCGGGGCAGGCGACGGGTGAGGTGGGTGAGGCCGGTGCTGGTGAGCACGACCGTGAAGGCGAAGACGCTGACGAGCAGGCCGATGCTCGACTCGGTGACGCCGAGGTCGGCGCTCATCTCGGGCAGCAGGCCGGTCGGCAGCATCTCGCCCGAGATCGAGAGGAACGTGGCGACGGCGATGGCGATCAGGCCGGCCCACGGGAAGCGGGCGGACGGGGTGGACGAAGGCGCGGTGGGGCGCGGGGGTGCGAGTGTCATGGAACCTGGGGTGGTCGGCGGGCGCCGTTCTCTCGACCCGATGGTGGCCACGGGCCGGCCGATCGTGACGATCTGCCGGCGGCACGGCCTTCGCGGCAGGTGCCGTTCGTGACCGTGGGTGACTCGGGGAGGATGGTGATCCCGACTGCGCGCTGTCGTGCACGCCCGGGGCCGGGAGTACCGCCCGACCGAGGTCGATCCTACCCGCTCGTGCCCGGCCTGGCCAGGGGCCCGGTGTGCGGCGGCGCACCGCGTTTCGTGCACCGCACCTCGACTAGTCGCGGTGCGGTGCACGAAACGCGGTGCAGTGGCGTCAGGAGGCGCGGTGCGGGTCGGGCTCGCGCTCGCGGTCGCGGTCGAGCTCGCGGTCCAGGAAGCGGGCACTCGGCGGCTGGGTCTCGCGAGCCAGCATGAACACGACGACGATCTGCAGGAACGGGACCAACGCCCCGAGCCAGAACCAACCCCACCCCCAGGCCCGGGCGGCGTGCAGGCGACGGATGGTGAGCGTCGCCATGGGGACGAAGGTCATCAGGCACCAGAGACCCCAGACGAGGGCGACCCAGGTCGTGCCGCCCCAGGCCGGACCCGCGGGGCCGAACGGGCCGAGCGAGAACTGTCCGATCTGGAGGGACGCGCCCTGGCCCAGGCTGGTGCCCGGGCCCGCACCGGCCGGGCGGCCGAGGACGACGACCGGCCAGGGCGCGAAGAGCGACGAGCCGTAAGCGCCGATCGACCACGAGGCCACGCTCGCACCGCGCACCAGCGACCCGACGCCGACGTTGAGCACGAGGGCGAGGACGGTCTGGAAGAGCCAGATCCACCAGAACTCGGCCCGGCCCGCGCGGGCGTGCACCACGTAGGCGTTGCCGACGAACCGCCGGAGAGCCTGCATCGGGGTCGCGCCGGGCAGGGGCTGACGGTCGACCTCGAACCACGAACCCCTCGTCGTGCCTGCCGCCGTGCCCTCGCTCATCGGGACGACGATACGGGGACCGTGCCCGCGCCTCCATCCCCCACGCGAGCGAGATGTCCCCTCCCGCAGCGTCGCACCGCGTCTCGTGCAGGGCACCTCGACTCGTCGGGGTGTGCTGCACGAAAGGCGGTGCCGCGAGGTCCGGAGGCGCGGGTGCGGTCCGCGGCGGAGGGACCGACGGCTGCCTCCCCGGGAACGCACACCGCGCCTCCCGCGTTGACTGTCAGCATGAGCGCCGCGACCCCCGACCCGAAGACCTGCCGATCGTGCGGGCGCACCATCGAGTGGCGCAAGAAGTGGGCGTCGAACTGGGACGAGGTCGCGTACTGCAGCGACGCGTGCCGCAAGCGCAAGGTGACGGCGCAGGACCGCGAGCTCGAGCAGCGCATCCGCGACCTCCTGGCGGCCCGGGCGGCCACGTCGACGATCTGCCCCTCGGACGTCGCGCGGTCGCTGCACCCCGACGACGAGGACGCCTGGCGCGGATTGATGGAGCCCGTCCGTCGCGCGGCCCGACGACTGGTCGCCGCGGGCGAGGTCGACATCACGCAGGGCGGGTCGGTGGTCGACCCGTCCACGGCGAAGGGCCCGATCCGCATCCGCCGGCACCGGTCCTGAGCCGGGCGCCGACACGACGCGCGGGGCGAGCGGGCTGCCAGGGACGCTGAGGACGATCGGGGCGACCGATCGGGATCAGACGGGTTGCAAGGCCGACCAGGGCTCGACGGGCAGGTCGACTCCGACCGCGTCACCGGGTCGCACCTCTCCCCCGGCGAGCACGACGCCCATGACGCCCGCCTTGCGGACGAGTTCGCCGGCCTGGTCGCGTCCGACGACCGCCTTCAGCAGGCCCGACTCGAATCGGTCGATCTGCAGGCACGGATTGCGGAGTCCGGTGATCTCGACCCGCGCCTCCTGACCGAGGGTGAGCACGGTGCCGACGGGCAGACCGAGCAGGTCGACCCCGTGGGTGGTGACGTTCTCGCCGAGGTCGCCCGGCCCGACGTCGTAGCCGTGGTCGGCCAGGTCGGCGAAGAGCTCGGCGTGCATCAGGTGCACCTGCCGCAGGTTGGGCTGACTCGGGTCGCGCGCCACGCGGGAGCGGTGCTGCACCGTGGGCCCGAGGTGGGCGTCACCCTCGACGCCGAGGCCGGCGAGCAGGGTGACCCGCTCCACGGGCGGCTTGCTGAAGCGGTGGACGTCGTCGACGTTGACCGAGAGGACGGAGGCGCGGGTCATGTCGTCAGTCTGCCCGCGTCGGCCGCCGGGGTCGAGGGTGGTGCTGCGCGGGGCCGGGCTCGGCAGCGGTCGGGCTGGGCGGCGGTCGGGCTGGCCCGGGTGGGTCGCACCGCCGAATGGACGTCGCACCGTCGACATGGGCGGTGCGATGTTCAGTCGGCGGTGCGACAGCGGTGGCCCGGGCGGCGGTGCGACAGCGGCTCGCCGGGCGATGGTGCCGGCCGGGGCACGGGTCAGCGGCGGACGTCGTGCAGGTGGTGCACGGGGTCGTGCACGAAGTAGCGCGCGAGCGAGTCGACCGTGAAGGCCGAGCCGTCGCTGCGGAGGCCGGTGCGACCGAGCCGGTCGTCGGGCACCGCCTCGAACGCGTCGGCGACGACGGCCGCGGCGGCCACGAGTTCGTCGGCCACCACCGGAGGTTGCTGGGAGGCGTAGTCGTCGTCGAGCGCGGTGGCGTCCTGGTCCCAGTTCGCGAAGGTCGGCGCGTCCTCGGCGAGCATCAGCCGGAGGCGCGTGTCGAAGACCCGGAACACGTCGCGCACGTGCGCCCCGTACTCGAGGGTCGACCACGTGGCGTCGTCGGGCCGGGTGCGGGCGTCGGGCCGGGCGAGCTCGGCGGGCCAGGCGGCGGCGTTCTCGCGGACGAGGCGCGGCACGTCGCGGAACGCGACCTCGGCGGGGTCGAAGCCGCAGTCGTCGCAGGGGCGTTCGAGCACCCAGGTCCAGTTCTTCGTGTCGGGCGTGATCGGCATGGGACCGACGCTAGGACGCGCGACCCGACACCCGCCATCGAGATCCTGCCGACGTCGGTGCCCCCGGTGCCAACCGCGACCACGCGAGGCACCCGGTTTCGAACCGTGCACCCGGTTGCTACCGGGTGCACGGTTCGAAACCGGGTTCATGGCGGGGCGAGGCGCGGCGGGAGCGCCGGGACAGGGCGGGACGGGGCGCGGCGGGACAGGGGCTCGGGCGATCCGTGCCGCCCGACCGACATCCGCCTCCGGGATGACGTCGGCTCCGCGACCCGCCGCTACCGTCGACCCATGACGAACACTCAGCACGAGGGCCGACTCGCGGGGGCGGCGGCGAGCCTGCGACGGCGGGTCGACCGCCGCGAGGTGGCGTGGGTCGTCGGCACCACCGCGGCCCTGTTCGTCGCGGGCGCGGCGCTCGTCGGCCTGACGGCCTCGGCCGGCCGGGTGGTCGCGTCGCTGCTCGAGTTGCCGGGCGCGCTCGCGCAGGCCGCACTCGTGCCGTTCGTGGTGTGGGCCGTCCTCGTCGTCCTCGTCGCGTGGCGGTGGTCCGAGGCGCCGGTGTCACGCCGGGCCTGGCACTACGTCGCCGCGGCGGCCGTGGCACGGGCCGGCGTCGAGCTCACCGTCGGGTCGGGCGTCACGTCGGGCCTCCGGGCGGGCTTCTCCCTCTACACGGTGCCCACCGTCGTCTTCGTCAGCCTGCCGTTCGTCGCGACCGTCGGCCTGGCGTCGTTCGTCGTCCTCGCCGCGCGGTCGGGTCGGGGCGGCCGCGACGCCTCGGCGCACGACGGAGCACGTCCGGCCGAGCACGCACCCGTCGACGCCCCCGTCGACGCCCCCGCGGCCCGGGCGGACCGGGCGCCCCGCCCGCCCCGTCACCTCGTGCACCGCGTCGCCGTGATCGTCGAGGCGCTCGCCCTCGCGGCGGGCGTCCTGCTCACGCTCTCGCTGGCCGGGCAGTGGTTCTCGGCCGAGTTCAGCCTCTTCGGCACCCCCGTGACCGTCAGCCAGGAGGCCGCGGACAGCTGGCTCCGGACCCTCGTCGCCTGCCTCGCGTGCCTCGTCGTGACGCTGTTCGCCGCGATCACCGCCGGGCATCGAGGTGTCGTCGTGGCGGCCGTCGTCGTCGCCGGGCTGGTCGTGATCGGTGCCGTCGGGGCACCCGTCCCCGGGGACCGGTGGGAGTCCCCCACCCCCCGTCAGGAACCCCTGCCCGCGAACTACACCCCGTGCTTCAGCGGCAGCGGGAAGTGCAACTGACCCTCGGGGACGGCGAAGGTCAGGCGGGCGCGTCGACGTCGGCGCCGTCCCAGAGGTCGGAGCAGTCGACCGGCTCGGCGGCGTGCGCCCTGAGGTAGGGGCCCGCCCCGCGATCCCCGGTGAGGGACGCCGCGAGGGCCGACCAGTGGGACCGACCGACCACGACGGGGTGACCCGGGCGTCCGTGGAAGACGGACTGCCGCAGCGCAGCCGGGCCCAGGGGCACGTCGGCGGCCGGGGACGACAGCAGCCGCGCGACCGCGGACGACGGCAGACCCGGGTAGTCCACCAGCGTGATGAGGGCGAGCCGCGCCTCCTCGGGGTCGAGGGCGGCGAGCGCCTCCAGCCCGACGCGCAGTGACGTCGCGAGGCCGTCGGCCCAGTCGTCCGCGACGACGACCGCCACCCTCGCCCGACCGTCGACCGGCGGGAGGCGCGGGTCGGCGTGCGGCGCGTCCGTCGCCCCGCCCGGCACCGGTGTCTCGACCGTCAGGAGGCGCGGGTCGGCGGCCAGCAGCGCCCGCGCCTCGGTCGCGCCCGCCCCGAGCACGACGACGACGCGGTCACAGCCCCCGTCGAGCAGCGTCGTCACGGCGCGGGTCAGCCACGGCCCGCGCTCGTCGACCACGAGCGCCTTGGGACGGCCAATGCGCGTCCCGGCGCCGGCCGCGAGCAGCAGGCCGACGGACGTCGAGGAGTCGTCACCGGGCACGAGGTCAGGCTAGCCAACCCCGGAGAGCACCTCGCGCCGGCCGGCGACGTCCGACGTCGCGGTAGGTCGCGGTAGGTCGCGGGGCCGAGGCCGTGACACCATCGAGACCTGGCACCACCAGAGACCACCCGCTCGCCCGTCGCACCCGAGGAGCCCCGTGTTCGAGATCGCCGACCGCCTGCTGGCGCGACTCGACGCCGGCGAGCGCCTCGCCGTCGCGACGGCCGTGTCGGTCGTGGGCAGTGCACCCCGGACGGTCGGCACGTCGATGGCCGTCACCGTCGACGGCACCGTGATCGGCAGCATCTCGGGCGGCTGCGTCGAGGGCGCGGTCTACGAGATCTGCACGCAGGTGCTCGACGACGGCACGCCGCAGCTCGAGACGTTCGGGTTCAGCGACGAGACGGCGTTCGAGGTCGGGCTCAGCTGCGGCGGGCGCATCGAGGTGCTCGCCCGGCTCGTCACCCCGGACGACGCCGAGACGATCGCCGCCCTCCGCGATGCCGCCGCCGGGCGTGAGGCGTCGGCGCATGTCGTGCTCGGCCCGGTCCGCACCGGCGAGGTCGTGCCGACCGTCGACGACTGCGAGGGTCTGCGGGTCTTCAGCGAGCGCTCGGTGCCGCCGCCGCGCCTCCTCGTCTTCGGGGCGGTCGAGTTCGCCGTCGCCCTCTGCAACGCCGGGGCGGTGCTGGGCTACCGCGTGACGGTGTGCGACCCGCGTCCGGTCTTCCTGACCCGCGAGCGTTTCCCGTCGGCCGACGAGGTCGTCGTCGAGTGGCCGCCGAACTACCTGGCGCGCACCGGGGTCGACGAGCGCACCGTGATCGCGGTGCTGTCGCACGACGAACGGTTCGACGCCGACCTGGTCGAGGCGGCGCTGGCGTCCCCGGCGGCGTACGTCGGGGCCATGGGATCACGGGTCACGCACGACCGACGCGTCTCCGCCCTGGCCGATCGCGGAGTCGGGCCGGCGGCGCTCGGCCGACTGCACTCCCCCATCGGGCTCGACCTCGGGGCGAGCACGCCCGAGGAGACGGCCGTGTCGATCCTGGCCGAGGTGCTCGCCGTGCGGTCGGGCGCCTCGCGGGCTCCGCTGCGCGACCGTGACGGCAGCATCCACCTGATCAGCTGAGGCGCGAGACCCCAGGGTTCCGCCGAGGCGCCCGTGCGCGCAGAGGGTCTCGGCGAGCCCGTGGTGCGTCGGCGTCAGCCGGCCCCGCCCGGGCGGACCTTGGCGGTGTCGGCGACGTCGATGCGGGTGACGCCGTCGCCGCGCTCCTCGGTCGTGATGCGCGGGGCGGCGTCCGACTCGTCCGACTTCGGGGCACGGGTCAGCTGGTCGTGCCGCTTCTCGTCGTCGGTCATGCCGGTCGGGTCGTGGTCGACCTCGTGCCCCGGGCTGGTGTCGCGGCCGGCGCCGTCGGGACCGGGGGCCTGCGTGTCGTCGCTCATGCGGTCGACCGTACCCGCGCCTCCTCGGGTCCTGGCGCACGAGACCCCAGGAACCCGCCCAGACCCTCACGTGGGTCGATGGGGTCTGAGCGGGTTCCTGGGCCTCGGCGCCGGGCTAGCGGGTGAGGACGGCGAAGCCGCCAGGCTTGACCAGCACGACGCTGCGGCCCTGCACGTCGCGCTGCTGCACGAGGCGGCCCTGCGCGTCGTACGACGACGCCGACGTCCGACTGCCCCGCACGCCGACCGGGGTCGGCAACGGCAGCCGCGAGGTCGACGACAGCAGCTCGGTCGTCGTCGGGCGACCGTCGGCCGCCGTCCCGGCGAGCACGAGCCGCTGGACGAGCGGCCGCACGATCAGGCCGTCGACCACGGTCGCGTCGCGGCCGGCGGTCACGGTGATCGCCGTCGCTCCGGCACCGATCGGCACCGGCAGCGTCTGGGGCAGCAGAGCCCCGGAGGCGGCGGTCACGCCCTGCGCCCCGGCCTGCGTCGTCAGCGTCCCCAGGGGCACGCGTCCCGCCTTCCAGACCGACGTCGACCGCACTCCCTCGGCGGCGAGCAGGACCGGCTCGACGTGCCGCAACCCGGAGCCCGCGGGCACCGTGATCGTCGCGCTCTGCCCGGGCTCGAGCCGCAGCGCCGAGCCTCCGCCGTACTGCGACTCGCCCGTCCACGCCGAGTCGGGGGTGACGACCGTGCCCGTCGTGGGCGACGCCGTCTCGGCCTCGACCACCGTGAGGCCGTCACGCGACGTGACGCTCGTCAGCCCTCGAGCCTCGGCCGAGACGTCGGGGGCGCCGTCGAGGGCGATCATCGACAACAGGCCGTGGATCGTGCTCTCGGCACCGCTGTTGCGGTTCACCGTGCCGTCCGCCTGCACGCCGTCGAAGGTCACCCCGGTGGCCGGGTCGTAGACGGGGGTGCCCGAGCGGTTCGTGCCGAAGTACCAGCTCGCAGCGACGGCCGCGATGCGCTTCAGACCCGGGGCCCCCGCGCCGGCGCCGGCCACGGCGAGCGCCGACTGCAGCCGCGAGTCGGCTCCGTAGGCGATCTGCGTCTGGTCAACGGGCGTCGGGTACCAGGCGTTGTCGGGCCCGCTCGCGGTGAGCAGCGTGGTCGTGAACGAGGTCTGGTCGAGCACGGCCGGCTTCAGCAGGTCGGGTCGGGCGAGCACGGTCGACGCCCGGGCCAGGGCGACGGGCATCTGCGACGACCAGGCGTGCCACATCGAGCGGGACTTCGCCCAGGGCAGCACGGCTCCGTACGGCCAGGTCTGCCCGTCGCCGGACGACATCGCCGCGACGCCCTCGGCGAGCTGCGTCAGCGCGGTGCGCGAGGCCGCGTCACCCGGCACGACGGCCGAGTAGGCGCTCAGCCCGAGGACGGCCTCGGCCGAGGCGTCCGCTCCGGAGCCGATCAGCCAGGCGGGCACCTTCGCCCCGTCGGCCACGTCGTACCGACCGTAGCGGGCGAGCGTCTCGCGGTTCAGCGCCGTCACGCCGAGCTGCAGCCGCTGCTGCAGGAACGCGGCGAACTCGGGGTCGTCGTCCGCGAACGCCGCGTACCCCTCGCCGAACGCCCAGATGCTGCGGGCCAGCCAGTAGCTGTTGCCGCTGTCGGACGGGTCGGGCAGTTCGACCGGCACCGGGCTGCGGTTGAAGGTGCCGTCGGGCTGCATCCAGAGCACGACGTTGCCGGCGGCGTCACCGGTGGTCGTCTGGAAGTACGCGGTCGCCCGCAGCAGCTCGTACGCCTTCTGCCGGCTCGACTCCGAGCCGGTCTGCTTCCAGTCGCGCAGGTACACGACGGCCGTCCGTGAGACGTCGTCGCTGTTGTATGCACCCTGCACCCAGTACCCGGTCGCGGGGTCGAGCGGACCGCCGCCCACCCGGGCGAAGGTGCCGCCGTCGCGGGCGTCGGCGTAGGTCCACGGCAGGGTGAGCGTCGGTTCCGCGCTCTGCCGGTAGGTCGAGTGCCCGGCCTCGGGCACGGGCGTCGTCCGGTCGAGCAGGAAGTCCAGGTGCGCGAGGTTCGTCAACGGTGCCACGGCCGGTGCGGCCGCCGGGACGGTCGGCGCGGCCGAGCCGGGCGGCGCGGTCGCCGGACCAGGAGGCGCGGCGGCAGCAGGCAGCGCCCCCGTCACCCCCAGCACGGTCGCCAGGGCCGCGGCCAGCGCCGCGCCCGTCCATCGTGAGTTGCGTGCGATCATCGTCGACCGCCTCCTTCTTGTCGGTGATCCGTGGGTGCCGTCGGTCCGAGGGTGTCGTCGGTCCGAGGGTGTCGCCGGGCCGTGGGTGTCGTCGGTCCGTGCGCGACCTCAGGCGCGGTCGAGGCGGGCGACGCCGATCTTCGAGTCGGCCATGCCGTAGAACACGTAGGGGACGCCGTCGACGTGTTCGATCGCGGTCGGGAACACGACGTTCGGCACGATGCCGTCGCGCTCGTCGGCGGTCTCGGCCTCGAGCAGCGGCACCTCCGACCGGGTGACCACGCGCGACGGGTCGTCGGCGTCGAGGATCATCCCGCCCGCCGCGTAGTTCACGTTCTGCTGCTGGGCGAAGGCGTCGTCGATCACGCCGGTGACGCCGTGGTGCAGCAGCAGCCAGCCCTCGTCGACGCGCAGCGGGGGCGGGCCGCCGCCGATCTTCAGCTCCTCGAACGGGAACTCGGGGCCGGCGACGAACCGGTGCTGCCCCCACCGCGCCAACGCCCGCGGGTCGGCGGCGACCGCGTCGACCGGCACGTAGCTGATCCAGATCGAGTGCCGCCCGTCGGTGACGCCGGCCGGCAGCGGACTGCCCTCGCCCGGCACCGTCGCACCGATGTGCCACATCGGTCGGTGCAGCACGGCGAAGCTGCGCACGCCGTCCGGCGCGGTGACCGGCGACGGGAAGAACACGGTGTCCTTGTTGTGGAACAGTCCGAGGTCGGTGTCGAGCTCGTCGACGTACTCGAAGGTCGCGGGCCCGAGCCGGCGCCAGTCGCGCAGGTCGTCGCTCACGGCGACGGCGGTGCGCGGCCCGAGCGGTCCGTAGGCGACGTAGGTCATCACGTGCAGCCCGAGCTCCTCGATCCACGTGACGCGCGGGTCCTCGACGCCGGCGTGGGTCACGCCGCGTTCCCACCCGCGGTCGGGCGCGAGCACGACGCCCTCGCGGGTCACGCCCACGGGCACGCCGTCCTCGACGACGACCCGGGCCAGCCCGACGCGCGACACGTTGCCCGTGGCCACGAGCCGCGGCAGCAGGTAGAGCTCGCCGTCGGGCCCGCGTCCCGAACCGGGGTTGAGCACGCCCTCGGCCTCGTCGGGCGAGTCGGGGTCGGGGGTCATCACGACGCCCAGGCGGGTCAGTCGGTACGGGAAGTCAGCCATGGGAGGCCCTTTCGAGAGGCGAGAAGCGAGAGGCGGGAGGCGACGGAGGCGCGGTGCGAGGGGGGATCGCACCGCGCCTCCTGCGGTGGGGGCCGTCGGCACGACGACCCGGTCTGGGGGTGGGGAGCCGAGGAGGCGCGGCGCGCGCCGGTCGCGCAGCGCGCCTCCTCGGGTCGGGAGGCGGTCGGTCAGCCCTTCACGCTCGAGCCGACGTCGGTCGAGATGAAGTAGCGCTGGAACACGATGAACAGCAGCACGACCGGAGCGGCCAGCACGACGGCGCCCGCGAGGGTCGCGCCGAACGGGTTCGCCGCCGTCGCCGCCACGTTGCTGATGTAGTTCGCCAGCGACACGGCGAGCGGCTGCATCGACGCCTCCTTGGTGATGAGGAACGGCCAGAGGAACTCGTTCCACGGACCGATGAAGGTCAGCAGCAGGGCCGTGACCAGCGCCGGGCGCACGAGCGGCAACGCGATGTTCCACAGCAGCCGGAACTCGCCGGTGCCGTCGATGCGCGCGGCCTCGAAGAGCTCCTTCGGCAGCTGCAGGAAGTACTGCCGGAAGATGATCACCGCCGTCGAGTTGATGGCGAACGGCAGGATCATGCCCAGGTAGTTGTCGCTCAGCCCGTAGTTGCGCGCGATGAGCACGTACAGCGGGATGATCAGCAGCTGGAAGGGCACCACCTGCACGAGCAGCGCCAGCGCGAAGGTGACCCCGCGACCACGCCACTGCAGCACGGCCAGCGCGTAGCCGACCAGCACCCCGAACACGAGGGTGCAGGCGAGCACGCCGACCGTGAAGATGCCCGAGTTGAGCAGGCCGCTGAGCAGCCCGATGCGGCTGTCGATCGCGGCGTAGTTCTCGACCGTCAGGTTCGACGGGTGGGGGAACGCCCCGGCCACGGTCGGGTCGGGCTTGGTCTGCAGCGACCCGATCACCATGTAGTAGAACGGGAAGAGGAACGCCAGGGCGCCGATCGCCAGCACGACGCCGCGCAGCGTGGTCTGGGCCCGGGTCAGCGGCGGCTTCTTGCCGACCCGCAGGGGGCGGGCGGTGGTCTCGTCGGAGACGGTCATCTCAGTCCTCCTTTCCGCCGGCGAACCGGTTCTGCAGCAGGGCGATGACCAGCACGAGGATCACGAGCACGACGCCGATCGCGGCGGCCTGGTCGGGATTCCCCTGCTCGATGCCCTTCTGGTACATCAGCAGCACGGGCGAGGTCGACGCGCCGTTCGGCCCGCCTCCCCCGGTCAGCAGGTACGGCTCGGTGAAGAGGTTCGCCCCCGTGACGGTCGAGACGAGCAGCACGAGCACGGTGGCCGGACGCACGCCCGGGACGGTGACGGTGAAGAACGACCGGATCGGGCCGGCACCGTCGCTCGAGGCCGCCTCGTACAGCTCCTTGGGCACGTTCTGCAGAGCCGCGAGGTACAGCAGGATGTAGAAGCCGAGCTGCTTCCAGGTGACGAACAACGCGATCGAGGGCATGGCCCAGGCCGAGTTGATCAGCCACGACGGGGTCGGGGCCAACGGCCCGAGCACGTTGTTCACGAGACCGTCGCCGTTGAAGAGGAACAACCAGACCGCGACGACGGCGACGCTCGCCGTCAGGTACGGCACGTAGAACGCCACCCGCAGGAACCCCCGGAAGTGCGCGACCTTGTCGAGCGCCGTGGCGAGCACCATGCTCAGCACGACGGTCAGCGGCACGTTGATCACCAGGAAGACGCCGACGTTGCCGAACGAGCGGATGACCGCCGGGTCGGTGAACGCGGTGACGAAGTTGTCGAGGCCGACGAAGGGCCGCGCGACGACGGCACCGGGCGCCGTGAAGAAGTAGTCGTGGAACGCGATGTAGACCGCGTAGACCAACGGGTACGCGAACACCGCCAGCACGAACACCAGGTAGGGCGCGCTGAACAGCAGGCCGAGCGGGTGCTTGCCGAGGGGGCCGCCCCGCCGGCGCCCGCGCGGGTCGCCGTCGCGGCGACGGCCCGCCCGGTGCCCGGAGCCGGGACCCCCCGAGGAGGCGCGGTGCGCCTCCTCGGCTCGTCCGGCGGTCGGCGACGCTGCCGCCGCCTCGTGCACGGTGGACACGATCAGCCCTGCGCCGCGAGCTCGTCGATCTTGTCCGCGGCGTCCTTGAGCGACGAGTCGACGTCGCCCTTGCCGAAGATCACGCTGCTCGACCACGCGTCGCGGAAGGCCTGCAACTCGGCGACGGTGTTCGGGCCGGCCGGCACCTCGACCGTGCGGGCCGCCTGGTCGCCGAAGAGCGCGTACGAGGGGTTCGCGTCGAAGTAGTCGGAGTAGGTCGAGGCCAGGTCGGTGCGGATCGGCATCTGGCCCGTCGTCTCGAGCAGGGCGCGGTCCTGGTCGCTGCTGGTGGAGAACTTCAGGAAGTCCCACGCCGTGCCCTGGTTCTCGCAGGCCGTGTACATGCCGACGTTCTTCGCGTCGCTGAACGTGTAGGTCTCGTCGGCGCTCGTGCCGTCCTTGGTCGGGACGGGCACGGCACCCCAGTTGACGTCCTCGTAGACCGACACGGCCCACGGCCCGACGATCGACATCGCGGCCTCGCCGTCGGCGAACGAGTCGCCCGTGTACTGCTCCTGGCCGGCCAGCCCCTGCTCGTAGAGCGAGCGCCAGAAGGTCGCCACGTCCTCGCCGGCGGTGTCGGCGAAGGTCGCCTTGCCGTCCTCGACGAGGCCGGTGCCGCCCGTCTCGGCCGCGTAGAGCGGCATGAAGTCGAACTGCGACTGGAAGAACTCGCTCGTCGGCGCCGGGTGGATGGCGTACTTCGAGACGCCGGCGTCGACCAGGGTCTTCGACGTCGCGAGGAAGTCGTCGTAGGTCGACAGGTCGGGGTTCTGAGCGTCGAGGCCGGCCTTCGTGAAGAGGTCCTTGTTGTAGAAGATCATCACCGGGTTCGACTTCCAGGGCAGCTGGTAGTACTTGCCGTCGGCGTCCTGGTACTGCTTCGCGAGGTCGCCACTGCGCTCCTCGATGTAGCTCGCGCCGTCGTCGAAGCTCGACAGGTCGACCAGGCCGCCCTGCTTCTGGAACTGACCGACCGCGCTGGGGGCCGTGTTGTAGACGAGGCAGGGGGCGTTGCCGGCCGTGATGGCGGCGCCGATGACCTCTTCGCTCGACTTGCCGGCGGGGATCTCCTGCCCCTTGACCTGCTCGTCGGGGTGGTCGGCGTTCCAGGCCTCGACCATGGCCTTGCCCCAGGTCACCTCCTGCTCGTTGTTCGAGTACCAGATGGTGATGGGGCCCTTGGCGGTGAGGGCGTCGCTCGAGGCACCGCCGCCGCCGGAGCAGGCGGTCAGGCCGAGGGCGGCGACCAGGACGGTCGCGCCGAGGGTCGCGCGGCGGGTGAAGCGTGTGCGTCGTTGCACGGTGTTCTCCTTGGGTGGGTGGTGCTGCGGGTGTGGCTAGGGGGTGGTCTGCGGTGCCGGGGCGTGCGGGTCGGTGCGGTAGAAGTACAGGTCACGGTGGCCGACGGGGGCGTCCCAGCCCTGGGCGAAGGTCCAGCGGCCGCCGATCTGCTGCAGGCCGCCCCAGCTGAGCGACCCGCCGGACGTGAGGGCGAGCTGGTCGACCGGACGCCCGACGTCGTAGAGCGCCTGGCTCGCCGCGAAGACCCCGTCGACGTCGTGGAAGACGTCCAGCACGAGTCGGCCGTCGCCCGTGACGATCGCGGCGGCGACCTCGTGCAGGTGGCCGCCGACGCCCGACAGGTCGAGGTACGGCACGGGCTCGAAGGTCCAGTGGCGCAGGTCGTCCGAGCGGCCGACGTGCAGCACGCCGTCGAAGCCCTCGCTGACGAACATGAGGTAGTCCCCGTCGTCACGGCCGCCGCCGCTGCCGCTGCCGCCGAGGCGGACGGCGTTCCCGTGCTCGTCGCGCGGGATCACGGCGCCCTTGGCCCAGAGCCGCGTCTGCTCGTGGTCCGCGATCGGGCCGAGCTTCTGCCAGGTCACGAGGTCGTCGCTGACGGCGACCAGCAGGTCGATGCCGACCGCCTGGACGGGGTGACCGGGGCTCGGGTGCGCGACCCGCGCCTCCTCGGTGATCGGGAAGACGCCGTTGTAGAACAGCCAGAAGCGACCCTCGGCGCGGTAGACCTTGGGGTCCTCGGTGCCGAGCAGTTCGTCGTCGAGGGTGGGACGGACGACCGGGTTGGCCGGGTCGTCGACCCAGGCGGCGCCGGGTGCGGGTTCGCCGTCGGGGGTGAGGGCGAGGGTGGCGTGGCCGATGCGGCTGCCGAGGCTCTCCTTGCGGGGCGAGGCCCGGTAGAAGAGATGCAGCGTGCCGTCGTGCTCGATGAGGCTGGGGTTGTAGAGCGACTCGCTCGTCCAGCCGAGTCCGTCGGGGTCGGGCCACTGGCCGTCCAGCGTGAAGGTGAACGCCGGGTCGGCGGTGAAGGGGCCGACCGCCCAGTCGGGGCGGCCCGGCTCGTAGGCGGCGGGGCTCGAGAAGGTCAGCTGCGAGAGGGCGCCGGTGAGCTCGTTGCGGTGGACGAGGGCCTCGTCGAGGACCGTCCGGAGGCGCTCCCGGGTCAGCGGGACGAGGTACGGCTTCGAGGCGGCGCGCGCCGCGTCGGCGTCGGGCCCGGTGTCGACGCGCGTCGTGTAGGCCCCGGTGTCGACGCGCGTCGTGTAGGCCCCGGTGTCGGCGCGCGTCGTGTCGGGCCCGGTGTCGGCGCGCGTGGCGTCGGCGCTCGCCTCGGTGCTCGTCGTGTCGCTGGCGGTCGTCATCGGGGCACCCACTTCGTCGTGTGCGGTCTCACTCGTCTACCGAAACGTTTCGGTAGATCGAGAAGTTAGCACGTCCGCCGCTGCGCCGGAACCCCTCCCGGCGCGATCTCCCGACCCGCGCCTCCTGACCGGACGCCCGACGGGCATCCACCGGGCTCCCGCCGCAGGGCGCACCACGCTCGCGTCGTCGAACCACCCCGGGACGTGGTTCGACGACGCGAGCGTGGTGCGTCCTCGACGCCCGGGCGCCGAGCGATCTCTGAGGCGGCGCGGGGCGCCGCGGGGTCAGCGGGGTCAGCGGGCGGCGCGGCCCGTCGACGCGCGGACAAGCAGCCGGGCGGGCTCGATCTCGGCGTCGGTGACGGCCTCGCCCTCGACGGCCGAGAGCAGGAGGCGCGCCGCCTCGGCCCCGATCAGCCGCGGAGCCGTCGTCAGCGTGGTCAGCCCGGGGCGCACGTACGACCCGAGCTCGATGCCGTCGAACCCGGCCACGCTGACGTCGTCGGGCACACGGACCCCGAGTCGGTCGAGCTCGGTCATGAACCCGATGGCGGCCAGGTCGTTGGCGCAGAAGACGGCGGTGGGCCGGTCGTGGACCGGTGCGTCCGGGCCGAAGAGGCGAGCGGCGGCCCGGGCTCCCCGTCGTAGGTGAAGTCGGCCTCGACGACCGCCCCGGGCTCGTGCCCGGCTCCGACGACGGCGTCCCGCCAGGCGGCCCCGCGACGCCGTGAGTGGACGAAGCGCCCGGGCCCGGCGACGTGGGCGAACCGCCGGTGACCGAGCGACACGAGGTGCTCGACGAGCTCGCCGATGCCGGCCGAGTCGTCCTGCCGCACGGCGGGCAGGGGGAAGTCCCCGGCCGGGTTGACCCCGACGGCGGGCAGGTCGAGCTCGCGGACCAGCTCGACGCGCGGGTCGTCCACCGTCAGCTCGTTCAGGACGACGCCGTCGACCCGA
Organism: Frigoribacterium sp. SL97; assembly: GCF_026625765.1. Lineage (NCBI taxonomy): Bacteria > Bacillati > Actinomycetota > Actinomycetes > Micrococcales > Microbacteriaceae > Frigoribacterium > Frigoribacterium sp. SL97. The sequence goes on along the minus strand of NZ_CP113062.1, from coordinate 892,480 downwards.
CGTCCGGCCGCGAGCCGGCGATAGCGGTCGAGCGGTTCGTCCGCCGCCGACCCCATCTGCAGGATGAGCGCGTACCCGCGCGGGTCGAGCACCGACTCGAGCCCGCCGATGAAGCTGCCGAAGAACGGGTCGGACTCGAGCACGAACGGGTCGCGGTGCACGACGAGCCCGACGGTGAACGCCCGCTTGGCGCTCAGGCTGCGGCCCCGGACGCTCGGCACGAAGCCGAGGTCGTCGGCGGCCTGGCGGATGCGCGCGCGGGTCTGCTCCGAGACGCCGGGGCGACCGTTGAGGGCGCTGCTGACCGAACTGATCGCGACGCCGGCCCGGGCCGCGACCTCCACGATGGTGACCCGCTCTGCCACGCCGCGCCTCCTCGTCCTCGCCGGTGCCGATGCCCGTGTGCGCCCGCTGCGCCCCCACGATGCTACTGACCCGCCGCAGCCGCCACCCTCGCGTGGACCGCCCGGCCTTAGGGTCGGGGCATGCTCATCGTCTCGCTCGTCGCGGCCTCGCTCGCCGCCCTGCTGCACCTCTACATCTTCGTGATGGAGTCCTTCCTCTGGACCACCCCCCGCGTCCGCGCGACCTTCGGCATCACCGACGACGTCCAGGCCGAGCACACGAAGCCGCTCGCCTACAACCAGGGCTTCTACAACCTGTTCCTCGCGATCGTCACGATCGTGGGCGTCGTGCTGATCGCCGCCGGAGGGGCAGGAGGCGCGGGCAGCGCCTTCGAGGCATCCCCCTCGGGCAACGCCCTGCTCGTCGCGGGCACGGGGTCGATGCTCGCCGCCGCGCTCGTCCTGCTGCTCTCGGACCGCACGAAGACCCGCGCCGCGGTCACGCAGGGGTTCCTCCCGCTCGTCGCGCTCGTCACGCTGCTCATCGCCGCCGCCTGACCGGGTTCGGCCGCACTACCCTGGGCGGGTGACCGACGTGACCGACGCCACCCGCGCCTCCTCCGCCCCCGACGCCGCGACGGCCGACGCCGCTCGGGCCGCTGCCCCGGCCGCCCCGACGACGCACTGGACGCTGACGCTCGTCTGCCAGGACCGACCCGGCATCGTCCACGCGATCAGCGGTGCCGTCGTGCAGGCGGGCGGCAACATCACCGAGTCGGCGCAGTTCTCGAGCCACGACACCGGCACGTTCTTCATGCGCCTGCAGGTCGAGGCCCCCGGCGAGCGCGACGCGTTCGAGGCGGCGCTGGCGCCCGTGCTCGCGCACTACGACGCGCAGGCGAAGCTCGACGTCGTCGGTCGCCCGACCCGCACGCTCGTGCTCGCGAGCAAGGCGGCGCACTGCGTGAACGACCTGCTGTTCCGGCAGCGGGCGGGACAGCTGCCGATCGAGGTGCCGTTGATCCTGGCGAACCACGACGATCTGTCGGGCCTCGCCGAGTTCTACGGCAAGCGGTTCGAGCACCACCCCGTCACCGACCCCGAGTCCAAGGCGGCGTTCGAGGCACGCGTGCTGCAGGTCGTCGACCGCTACGACGTCGAGCTGGTCGTGCTCGCCCGCTACATGCAGATCCTCAGCCCCGAGCTCTGCGCCGCGCTCGAGGGGCGGGCGATCAACATCCACCACTCGTTCCTGCCCGGGTTCAAGGGGGCGAACCCCTACCGCCAGGCGCACGCCCGCGGCGTGAAGCTGATCGGCGCGACGGCGCACTTCGTCACGAGCGACCTCGACGAGGGGCCGATCATCGAGCAGAACGTGGTCCGCGTCGACCACACCCGCAGCGCCCCCGAGCTGATGGCGATCGGCCAGGACGAAGAGAGCCGCACGCTGACCCAGGCCGTCCGCTGGTTCGCCGAGGACCGCGTGCTGCTCGACGGCGCCCGCACCATCGTCTTCCGCTAGCCCCGCCCGGGCACACCGGCCGTACGCTGGACGCGTGACCCCGACCGACTCCGCCCCCTCCCCCGTCCCGGCCCGCGGCGGCCCGGTCGGCCCCCTCGACGTGGTGCGGTTCGTCACGCTGATCCTCGCCTTCCTGAGCCTCGGCTTCTGGGGCTACCTCGCCTGGCCGTTCCCGTTCCCGTCGCTGGCGTTCATGATCGGCGCGCCGCTCTTCGCGATCGTCGTGTGGGGCCTGTTCCGTTCGCCACGCGCCCCGATCCCGACCGACGCCGTCGGCAAGGCCCTGGTCGAGATCGCGATCATGGGTGCCGTGGTCGCCGCCTGGGCCATGCTCGGCTACCCGGTCGTCGCCGTGGCGTTCGCCGTCCTGGCCGGCGTCACGGGCGTCCTGGCCTTCCGTCGCGAGAACGGCCGGGGGGCCCGCCGGTGACGACCACCCTGTTCTCCGACGCCCGCAAGGTCGACGCCGACGGCGTGGTCGAGGGCTTCTGGATGCTCGTCGACGGCGACGTGATCGTCGCCACCGGTGCCACGGTGCCGGGGTCTCGCGCGGCGGCCGGGGCGAGGCGCGGGCTCGACGCGACCCGCGCCTCCTCGGCGGCGTCGGGTGCACCCCACGACCCGACCGCAGGAGGCGCGGTGCCGCCCCCCGCGGACGTCACGGTCGACCTCGCGGGCGCCACGCTCACCCCGGGGCTGATCGACCTGCACACGCACGGCGGCGGCGGGCACGCCTTCGACGGCGGACCGGACGACCTCGACGCGGGACTCGCGCTGCACCGCCGGCACGGTACGACGCGCTCGCTGGTCAGCCTCGTCGCGAACCCGGTGCCGGTGCTGTCCCGGTCGCTCGGGCTGGTCGGTGACCTGATGCGTCGTGATCCGCTCGTGCTCGGGGCACACCTCGAAGGACCGTTCCTGGCGCCCGACCGGCGGGGAGCCCACGCCCCGCACTTCCTGCTCGAACCGGACGCCGCCACGGTCGAGAGCCTCCTCGAGGCCGGCGACGGCGTCGTCCGTCAGGTCACCCTCGCCCCCGAGCTGCCCGGCGGGCTCGACGCGATCGACCGGCTCGTCAGCTCGGGCGTGGTCGCCGCCGTCGGGCACACCGAGGCCGACTTCGACCTCGCCCGCGCGGCGTTCGACCGCGGCGCGAGCCTCGTGACCCACGCGTTCAACGCCATGGCCGGCATCCACCACCGCGACCCGGGGCCGCTCGTCGCGGCGGTCGGCGACGAACGCGTGACGATCGAGCTGATCCTCGACGGCGTGCACGTGCACCCGGCCGTGGCGGACCTCGTGCTGCGCTCGGCGCCCCGGCGGGTCGCCCTCATCACCGACGCGATGGCCGCGGCCGGAGCCGCCGACGGCGACTACCGCATCGGCGAACTCGCGGTGACGGTCGAGCACGGCGTCGCCACGCTCACGGGCACGTCGACCATCGCGGGCTCGACCCTGACGCAGGACGCCGCCCTGCGCATCGCCGTCCTCCGGACCGGACTCTCGGCCGTCGACGCCGTCGCGGCGCTGACGCTCGTGCCGGCCCGCGTGCTCGGCCTCGACGCCGGGGGCAGGCGAGCGGACATGTCCGGAGCGCAGGCCGGCGTCGCGCGCACGGCGCAGGACCCGGCGCAGGGCGCTGGGCTGGGCACGGCGCCGCGCACGGCGCCGGCCGCCGGGGCCCGGCCGCCGCTCGGGCGTCTGGCCCCCGGTCACGTGGCCGACGCCGTCGCGTGGCACGACGACTGGACGGTCGCCCGGGTCTGGGCCGCCGGCCGCGAACTGCCCGCCGGCTGATCCCCGCCACCCGGCCCCGCCCCGCTCCGCCCGACACCGCAGCGCGTTTCGTGCACGGCACCGCGACTGGTTGCGGTGTCGTGCACGAAACGCGGTGCAGTGAGTCGGAGCCGTGGGGCGTCGGGCTCGCCGAGCGGCCCTACCCCTTCAGGTCGGGGAAGTCCGCGTCGCGCCACTCGGCCGCGGCCCGCTCGCCCGACCGGGCCAGCGCCTCCTCGAGGTCGCGCAGCTCGACGCGTCGGATCTTGCCCGAGATCGTCTTCGGCAGCTCGGCGAACTCGACCCGCCGTACCCGCTCGTAGGCGGGCAACGACACCCGGGCGTGAGCCAGGACGGCCCGCGCGGTCTCGGCGTCGGGTGCCCACCCCTCGGCCAGGGTCACGTACGCCTTGACGATGTTCAGCCGGGTGTCGTCGGGTGCCGGCACGACCGCGGACTCGGCGACGGCCGGGTGCTCGATCAGCATGCTCTCGACCTCGAACGGCGAGACCTTGTAGTCCGACGACTTGAAGACGTCGTCGGTGCGGCCGACGAAGGTGATCATGCCGTCGGCGTCGCGCACCGCCACGTCGCCGGTGTGGAACAGCCCGTCGCGCATCGACGACTCGGTGCGGGCGGCGTCGCCGAGGTAGCCGGTCATCAGGTTGACGGGCCGCGTGGTGAGGTCGAGGCAGACCTCGCCCTCGTCACCGACGACACCCGTGACGGGGTCGACCAGCACGACCTCGACGCCGGGCAGGGCGCGCCCCATCGAGCCGGCCTTGATCGTGCCGCCGGGCGCGTTCGCGACGATGGCGGTCGTCTCGGTCTGCCCGTACCCGTCGCGGATGTCCAGGCCCCAACCCTGCTGCACCCGCCCGATCACCTCGGGGTTGAGCGGTTCGCCGGCCGAGAGCGCCTCGCGAAGGGCGCTCGGCCGCGAACCCAGGGACGACTGGATCAGCATCCGCCACACGGTCGGCGGCGCACAGAACGAGGTCACCCGGGCCCGCTCGAGCTGGTCGCGGAGCTCGGCCGGGCGGAAGCGACCGTAGTTGTAGACGAACACGGTGGCCTCGGCGGTCCACGGCGCGAAGAAGCAGCTCCAGGCGTGCTTGCCCCAGCCCGGCGACGAGATCGTCATGTGCACGTCCCCCGGCTGCACGCCCAGCCAGTACGTCGTGGTCAGGTGCCCGACGGGGTACGAGGCGTGCGAGTGCACGACCATCTTCGGCTTGCTCGTCGTGCCCGACGTGAAGTAGACGAGGCAGGCGTCCTCCGTCGCGTTGGCGACGTCGGGGCGGTCCCAGGAGGCGCGGTGCGAGTCCCCGAAGGACGTCCAGCCCGCGGGGGTCACGTCGCCCTCGGGGACGACCGCGATCCGCGTGACGGCCTCGACCCCGTCGACCCCCGCGAACGCCGGGGCGTCGGCCGCGTTGGCGATCACGTGCCGGACGAGCCCGCGGTCGATGCGGTCGGCGAGGTCGGCGCTGCCGAGCACGGTCGACGTCGGCAGGATGACCGCGCCCACCTTCATCACCGCGAGCATGGCCTCCCACAGCTCGACCTGGTTGCCGAGCATGAGCATGACGTGGTCGCCCTTGTCGACGCCGAGGTCGTGCAACCACGCGGCGACCTGGTCGCTGCGCCGACGCATGGCGTCGAACGACACCCGCTGCTCGGAGCCGTCCTCCTCGACGATCCAGAGCGCCGTGCGGTCGTTGCCGTCGGCGACCACGTCGAACCAGTCGGTCGCCCAGTTGAAGCTGTCGCCGACGTCCGGCCAGCGGAACTCGTCGCTCGCCCGGTCGAGGTCGTGCCCGAGCCCCAGCAGGTGGTCGCGGGCCGCCCGGTAGGCGGCGGTGGCCGGGGCCTCGGCGGGTGCGGATGCGGGTGCGTCGGACATCCCGCCATCATGCACCCCGCCCCATGCCCGGCCCGGCATGGGCCCGTCGAGCCGCTCGCCTAGGGTCGTGACATGACGAACGACGCGACCCGCGCCTCCTCATCCGCCGACACGTCCGCCCGCCGGCGGCCCGCGCTCGAGATCGCGGTGACGAGCGCCGCCGGAGCCGTCACGGCGCGCGACGGCGGAGCCGACCGCGTCGAACTGTGCAGCGCCCTCGAGCTCGGCGGCGTCACCCCGTCGCAGGGGCTGGTCGAGGCGACCGTCGCGACGGGCGTTCCCGTGCACGCGCTGGTTCGGTGCCGGCCCGGCGGCTTCGCGTACGACGCGGACGAGCTCGACGTGATGGTGCGCGAGATCCGGGCGCTGGTGCGCTCGGGCGTGGCCGGCGTCGTCGTGGGCGCGCTGCGCGAGGACGGCTCGCTGGACGTCGACGCCCTCCGCTGGTTCGTCGAGGCCGCGCTCGACGCCGCCGCAACTCCGCACCGGGTGGCCGGACCCCAGGACCTCGCCGAGACCCCTCCGCGCGGCGTGGGGTCTGCGCGGGTTCCCGGGGCCTCACCGCTCGAGCCGCGCACGCTCGAGCCGCGCCCGCTCGAGCCGCGCACGCTGGAGCCGCGCCCACTGGAGATCACCGTCCACCGGGCCGTGGACCGTGCGGCGGACCCGGTCGCGGCGGTGACGGCCCTGGCGGGGCTGGGCGTCACGCGCGTGCTGACGTCGGGCGGCTCGTCCACGGTCGGGGCGGGTCTGGCGTCGGGGGTGCTGCCGCGCCTCGTCGAGGTCGCGGGCGACGTGCAGGTGATGGCCGGGGGCGGCGTTCAGCTCGGCGACGTCCCGGCGCTCGTGGCCGCGGGGGTCGACGCCGTCCACCTCTCGGCGAAGCGGGCGCGGGCCGTGCGCGCCTCCTCGTCCCGGTCGGGGACGACCGTGTCGCTCGGCACCGAGGCGTCGACCGACTCGTGGTTCGAGACCGACCACGACCTGGTCCGCGCCGCCCGTCACGCCCTCGACCAGGCCTGAGGCCGCCGCCGACCGCGACACCGCGGCGCACCGGCGACGCGACCCGTCCCGGGGTCCCGACCCGCGCCTCCTCCCCAGGGTCCCGACCCGCGCCTCCTGCCCGACTCCTGCCCACCTCGGCGACCGCCCCCGGTCGCGGGGGTGCACAGTGGAGCGATGACATCGACGTCCCTCCTCGTGATCGGCGGCACCGGGCAGATCAGCGCCTCGGTGGTGCGGCAGGCCCTGCGCGACGGCCTGGCCGTGACCGTGCTCAACCGCGGCAGCACCACGATCCGGCCCGTGCCCGCGGGCGTCGAGCAACTCGTCGCCGACGTCCGGGACGAGGAGGCGCTGGTCGCCGCCCTGGACGGGCGTCGCTTCGACTCGGTGGCCGACTTCCTCACCTTCACGCCCGACCAGCTCTCCTCGATGCTGCGCGTGGTGGCCCCGCTCACCGACCAGTACGTCTTCATCGGTTCGGCGTCGGCTTACCAGAAGCCCCCGGTGACGCTGCCGATCACCGAGGCGACGCCGCTCTTCAACCCGTGGTGGTCGTACTCGCGCGACAAGATCGCCTGCGAGCGCCTGCTGCGCGACGAGCACCTCGCGGGGCGGGTGCAGGCGACCGTGGTCCGGCCCTCGCACACCTACGACGAGACGCACGTGCCGTTGCTCGGCGGCTGGACCCCGATCGAGCGCATGCGCCGCGGGGACGCGGTCGTGCTGCACGGCGACGGCACCTCGCTCTGGGCGCTGACCCACTCGAGCGACTTCGCCCGCGCGTTCGTCGGGTTGCTCGGGCACCCCGGCGCCCTGGGCGAGGCGTTCCACATCATGTCGCCCGAGCTGCTCACCTGGAACATGATCGCGCGCGACCTCGCCGACGCCGCGGGGGCGTCGCTGCACGTCGTCCACCGCACGACGCAGGTCCTGACCGACGAGGTGCCCGAGTGGACGGCCGACCTCTGCGGCGACCGCAGCCACCCCGCCGTGTTCGACACGTCGAAGATCCGCGCGCTGGTGCCCGGGTGGGAGGCGCGGGTCCCCTTCGCCGAGGGAGCCCGCCAGATCGTCGCGTGGTACGACGCCGACGCCTCCCGTCGCACGGTCGACCCCTGGGTCGACGACGCCTACGAGCGGCTCGTCGCGCTCTAGCCCGGACTCGGGTCCCGACCCCGGCCCGGCCCCCGGCCCCCGCCCCGGCCCCGGCCCGTGGGAGCTTCGGGTCGACGTCGCACCACCGTCGCGTCGTCGAACCACCCGGGGGCGTGGTTCCACGACCCGGGCGTGGTGCGACCTCGGCCCCGGGCCCGGCCACCGGGCCACCGGGCCGCCGGGCCACCGGGCCACCGGGCCACCGGGCCACCGGGCCACCGTCGCACCGCCGACTGGACGTCGCACCACCGTCGCGTCGTCGAACCACCCGGGGGCGTGGTTCCTCGACCCGGGCGTGGTGCGACCTCGGCCCCGGGCCCGGCCACCGGGCCACCGGGCCGGGCCGGGCCGGGCCACCGGGCCGGGCCGGGCCACCGGGCCGGGCCACCGGGCCGCCGACGCACCGCCGGCTGAACGTTGCACCGCCGATGTGGGCGGTGCGACGTTCAGTGGGCAGTGCGACGGTCAGTGGGCGGTGCGACGCAGCTCGGGTGCGGGCGCGGCTGCGGCCGTCGGGGCGCCAGCCGCCGCAGCCGCCGCCGCCGCCGCCTCCGATCCGGCCCGCACCGCACTCACGGCGACGGGCAGCGTCAGCCGGAACACCGCGCCGGGCCGGCCGACCCCGGGAGGCTCGCAGACCAGGTCGCCGCCGTGGGCGCGCGCCAGACCGCGGGCGATGGGCAGCCCCAGGCCCGCGCCTCCGTCCCCGGACCGTCGGGCCTCGTCCAGCCGCACCAGCCGGTCGAACACCCGCTCGCGGTCGCGCTCGGGCACGCCCGGGCCGTCGTCGGACACGAGCACCGCGACCTCGTCGGTACGCGACGCGTCGAGCCAGATCGTCACCCGCCCCGAGCCCCCCGTCGCCCGAGCGGCGTTGTCGACCAGGTTGCCGACGATCTGCGAGACCCGACCCGCGTCGGCCGCCACCACGACCGGGCCGTCGGGCAGCAGGACGCGCAGGTCGAGCGACGGCCGTCGCAGCCGCTGACGCTCGACGTCGGCGAGCAGCGACGCCCCGAGGTCGACGGGTGCGACGTCCAGCGAGATGCCCTGGTCGACGCGGGCCATCAGCAGCATGTCGTCGATCAACCGGGAGGCGCGCTCGGCCTCGCGCACCACGTGCGTCGCCAGCCGCTCGCGTTCGTCGGCCGTGCCGGGTGACCGCACGAGGGTGTCGGCCGCGGCGCGCATCCCGGCGACGGGGGTGCGCAGCTCGTGGGCGGCGTCCGACACGAACGCGCGCACCCGCGTCTCGGCGTCGAGCGCGGCCCGCTCGGCCCCTTCGACGCCGTCGAGCATCTCGTCGAAGGCGACGGCGACCCGGCCGATCTCGGTGTCGCGTCGGGCCGGCCGCAGGCGTCGTCCCCGGTCGCCGTGCGCGATCGACCGGGCGACGCCGGTCATCCGGTCGAGCGGCCGCAGGGTGGCCCGCACCACGAGGGCGAGGCCGATCGCCGCGATCAGCAGGAACGCCACGGAGGCGCCGATCATCACCCAGCGCAGCTGCACCAGGGTCTCGCCCACCGACCGCGAGTCCGTGGTCAGGGTGATCGTCGACCCGTCGCTGAGCTGCGAGACGAGGGTGGTCACCTCGTCGTCGCTCCGCACCTCGGACGAGGTGACCGTGACCGCGTCGGACGAGGAGGTGCCGGTCGCGTCCCCGGCGTCGGTGCCGCCCGGGGAGTCGGTGCCGGTCTCATCGGTGCCGGTGCCGGTGCCGGTGCCGGTGCCGGTGCCGTCCGGGCTGCCGGCGCCCGCGCCTCCTGGTCCGACGTCGAGCCCCGAGGCCGGGCCGCCGCGTCCGGGGCCGTCGCCGAGCGAGGGCGGGCCCTCGCGCAGCTGGTCGGGGCTCGGGCCGGCGACGATGGCGTCGCCGTCGGCGTCGCGGATGACGACCGAGAGCCCCTGGGCCGAGAGCCGGTCGGCGAGCTCGTCGCCGTCCACCGTGCCGACCAGGGCCGCGGCGGCCGCGGCGCGGTCCGACAGCCGGTCGACGACCTGGGCGCGGAGCCGCTGGCCGAGCGTGAGCTCGACCGTCACGGCGAGCGCCGCCAGCAGGACGGCCAGCAGCAGCAGCACGGCGACGACCGTGCGGACGCGCAACGAACCGGTGCGCAGCCCGGGGGCGGCGGCCTCGGGGGCCGACACCGCGCCTCCTCGGGGGTGGCGTCCCGTCGTGAGCGCGGCGGGACGGCGGGCGCGCTTCACGCGCTCATCCGGTAGCCGAGGCCGCGGACGGTGTGGATGAGGCGGGGGCCCCGGGTCTCCATCTTGCGGCGCAGGGCGCTGAGGTGCACCTCGACGAGGTTGGGGTCGTAGTCGTCGTAGCCCCAGACCTGGGTGAGGATCTGGGTCTTCGAGACGGTGCGTCCGCGGCTCTCGGCGAGGAAGCCGAGCAGGCGGAACTCGGTCGCGGTGAGGTCGAGTGGTTCGCCGCCCCGCGTGATGCGGGCCGCCTCGGGGTCGACGACGAGGTCGCCGATCTCGATCACCGACGGGATGCGGCCGCGGCGGCGGAGGACGGCCGTGACGCGCGCGATCAGTTCGGCGACGGCGAAGGGCTTGACCACGTAGTCGTCGACGCCCTCGGAGAAGCCGCGCAGCCGGTCGTCGACCTCGTCGCGGGCGGTCAGCATGACGACCGCCGCGTCGGACGAGGTGCGGATCGTGCTCGCGAGCCGGATGCCGCTCGCCCCGGGGAGCATCCAGTCGAGCACGACGAGGTCGGGCACGAACGCCTTCAGCTGTTCGGACAGGTCGGAGCCGTCCGCGAGACCGTGCACGGCGAAGCCCTCGGCGCCCAGTGCGGTGACGACGGCGGTGCGGATGGTCTCGTCGTCGTCGATCACGAGGACACGGGCGGGGCTGAGCATCCTCGGAACGGTAGGGCCGGTCGGTGGGCGGAGGCTATGGACGGGCTGGGGGTGCGGTGTGGGTCGCGTGGTCGCGGACTGCCACCAGGGGTGGACCGCCGACGGGCTCGGCCTGCCGCTAGGGTCGGCGCATGGGGAGACAGCGCCGACGACGGCAACTCGTCGCGGGCGGCGTCCTGCTGGGGCTGTCGCTGCTCGCGTTCTGGCTCGGAGGGCCGATCTCGGCCCGGTGGCCGTCGGCCTACCTGACCGTGGGGTTGGCGGCGTTCGGGCTCTTCCTGGTCGCCCTGTGGTTGTTCCTCCTCGTCATCGCCGAGCGTGAGGGGCCGCCCTCTGGTGCCCCGACCCTCCCGACCCGTCCGAGTTCCCCGGGCTGGTGGCCGTTCCAGCGGCGGCAGCCTCCGATCCCTCCACGCGAGACCGTCGCAAGCGACACGGACTGGCTCCCCCTCATCTGGCGGCCGCGCAGCATCCCCGTACTGCGACGCGTCGATGCCGACGGCGCCCTCGAACTCCTGCTCGCCGACGATCGAGGCGAAGGGCCGATCGGCGGGTCGAGGGAGATCGTCATCGCCCTCTCGACCCAGGACCTGCTGATGATGTCGGCTGCCCTGAACACCGCCGCCGACTACGCCCTCGCCTCACCGTGGGACTCCGGCTTCTCGCACGACGAGGCCCTCGCGTGGTCGCGTCGCGCAGCCCGCGCCGCTCGCGATGCGCCGGGTCCGCGGTTCGACCCGGTTCGGGCCTCTGGTGTCGGAGCACGCCGGATCGGCTGGACGGCCTGGGCCCTCGGGCAGGACGCCCAGGTCGGTGTCCGACGCGATCCGTGGTTCGTCGTGCCCTTCGACCAGCTCCAGGCCGTGACCAACTCGCTCCAGGAAGTGGTCGAGGGGCTCATCGACCTCGACCTCGCCGCCGTCCACCGACTCGGCGGCAGCGGCGAGGGTGGCGGTGAAGACGGGCGCGAGGCGCGCCTCGCGGGCGGCGAGCTGACGCGACGCCTTCGCGACGTCCTGCGGCACGCGCACGAGCCCGACCCGGCACCGGCATTCGGTCCCACCGACACCTGACTCGTCCGTGCCGAGCCACCGAGACGGATCGATGCGGGGAGGCGCCGCTGGACCGTCGGTGAGCGGGTTCTACGGAAGGGCCGGAGGCGCGGTGCGGGCCGGGTCACCGGCGCCGCCGAGGTCGGGGTCGAGGTGGGCGAGGACGAACGGATCGACGCAGCCCCGGGCGAAACCGCGGATGCGTCGGTCGATGTCGCGCTGCAGGAGGACGGCGCCGATGCGCTCGGCCACGGGCGCCAGCCACGCCGGCTTGCACGAGAAGTTGTAGCGCCAGACGGCCTCGGTCGAGCTCGGGTCGCCGTCGACCTCGCTGAACCGCCATCCCCCGCCCATGCGCGCGAAGAACCACGACCCTTTCGTCATGTTCATGCCGACGTTCGTCGGTGGGTTGTACGAGACGTACTCGCTCTCCATCCGGAACCCGAAACGCTGCACGGTGAACGTCCGGACCCCCTTGGCGGCCCGGGTCGCTCCGCCGACGAGGTACTGCCCACGGATGAAGGGGTCCCACCGCTTGCGCGCCTCCCCCTGGGTCTGCGACACCGCGAAGGCGACGTGGAGGTCGACAGGAACGACGCACCGGGACTCGACGACGGGCATGGGCTCATCGTCGCACCTCCGGACGTCCGGGCGACCACGGGCGTGGAAAGATCAGGACAGATCTGTCGACACCCGACCCCGAGGAGCGACGTGCTCGCACGAGACGTGACCGAGAAGAGATTCACTCCGACCCGCTTCCGCGACGGCTACGCGATGGAGGACGTTGACCCGTTCCTCGAGCGCATCCGGACCACCCTCGCGGCCTACGAGCAGGGGACCACCGTCGGCCTCCTGGCGGACGTCGACGTCGTGGCCGCCCGGTTCCGACCGACGAGGTTCAGGGAAGGCTACGACCAGGACGAGGTCGACGACTTCCTGGACCAGGTCGTCGTCGAGCTCAGGGGACGACAGTCCGCCGGGGGTCGCTGACCGCGTCCCGACGACGCGTCAGCCGCGGGCGTGGCGCACGTACGCGACGATCGCGTTGGCGTGACCGTGGCCCAGGCCGTGTTCGGACTTCAGCCACGACACCACCTGCATGTGCGCGTCCTCGTCGAGACGCTCGTCGACCAGGTCGAGCCACTCCTGGACCGGCCGCCCGTAGGTGCGCTCGATGCTCGGGAAGTACGACGCCGGGCCGCTGGCCTTCTGGCCGTCGGCGGGCGGTTCGGGTGCCAGGACGCGTCGCTCGGACATGCCGTGACGGTAGCAGTCGGTGTCGACGCGACTTAAGCCCCGCTTCAGATTCGGTTCCGAGAGTGGTGTCTGCCGGAGGGAACGCCCCGACCGCCAGCCGCACCGCGGCTCGCCCGGCACCCGACATCTGGAGACACCATGGCGAAGGACACCACCCCCGACGGCCGCGACGACGACCGTCGCGACGAGAACACCCCCGCGCAGGACGATGCGTGGGCCGAGCGACTGCGTCGTGAGGACGAGGACCAGGACGCCCGTGCGACGACCGAGCTGCCGGCCCGGCCGTCGGGCCAGCCCACGGCCCCGACCACCCCGATCGTCGCCGACGACCAGCGCACCCGCGAACTGCCCACGGACGGCAGCGCGTTCCGAGCGGAGTCGACCCCGCGACGGCGCCCGAGGAAGGGCCTGCTCGTCGGCATCGGCATCGCGGCGGCCGGCCTCGCCCTGGTCGGGACCAGCACCGCCGTCGCGGTGTCGAACGCCGGGAGCCTGACCAGCGCCTCCTCGAGTGCGACTCCGGGCCGGGACGACGCGACGGACCAGGCCGACGGTTCACGCCAGGGGCCGGGAGGACGAGGCTCCGACGACGCCACCGGTACACCCACCGACGCACCGACCCCGCCTGCTGCGGGCGACGACTCGGACGAGAGCACTCCGGCCGAGGGCACCGGGCCCGACGGCGAAGCCCTGCCGGCCCCCGGCACCGGCCCCGACGGGAAGGCTCTGCCCGAGGCACCGGAGGGCGGCCCCGCCGCCGGCGGCCCGATGGCTGGCGGACCGCAGGGCCCGGGAGAGAAGCGCGGCCCGGGCCACGGCCCCGGCGAGAAGGGCGGCCCGAAGACGGACTCCGGCGACACCGAGGACGGCTCTGACCGCCCCACCCCGCCGACCGACGCGCCCACCCCTCCCACGGACGCGCCGACGCCCACCCCCGGCACCGACGAGGGCTCGGGCTCGTAGGCCGCCGGCCGCACCGGCCGTCAGGGCGCCGGCCGCTCGGAAGCGCCGGCACCGGTCAGCACAGCAGGCTCCGCCAGAACAGCAGGCTCCGTCAGAACCGCGTGGTGATGCCGCCCTCGACGACGGGTGGCACACCGCGGCGGTCGGCCGAGCCCCGCACCGTGGCGATCTCGTTCCACTTGTCGATCGTGGTGCAGGGGTGCGAGACGCCGAGCCGCACCAGGTCGCCGACCTGCAGCCCCGACGCCGGGTCGAGCCGCAGGAAGGCGTGCTGGTCGTTGAGCGCCGACACGTGCGACCCGTCGAGCACCCCCGGGAGGCGCCGGTCGGCCGCCTGCGGACGCCACGCCTCGAGCGGCACCGGGAACCCCTCGTCGTCCGACGTGTCGCGCCGTCCGACGTTGAGCAGGGCGAGCCCGGGCTCGGGACGGGACACCACGGACGCCCAGAGCTCGAGGGTCGGCAGGAACGAGGGCTCGATCGTCGGCCCCTCGACCTGCTCGGCGTCGAACCCCGCGGCCCGCTCGGCGTCGAACCCCTCGGCCGCTCCGTCGAACCCGGTGAGTTCGCCGTCGGTCGGCCCGCCCATCTCGCGGTCGGCCTGCGACCCCGCCGAACCGTCGCCGACGACGACCGTGACGTCGGCGTCGACGCCGGCCGCGCCTCCTGCGGTCGACGGCACGGCGTGGCGGGTCGACGGCATCGTGTCGCGGGCGAACGGGGTCAGCCGGCGATAGAGGTCGTGGTCGTGGGCGACGTACGAACCCGACCGCAGTACGACGCGCGTGCGCGGCCCCTGCAGACCCGAGGGGTCGTGCCGGTCGCCGAGCACGGCGACGACACGGTCGAAGTAGACGCTGCCGCCGGCCGTCACCACCACGTCGTGACCTTTCGACAGCCACGGGTCGAAGGCCGGCGCACCGATGCCGTCGAGCACCTCGAGGAGCCCCCGCAGGTAGTCGTCGACCACGGCGATGCCGGCCGCGTCGACGTCGTGCGTGAGGGCGCCCTCGTACCCGGCCACCCCGGCCAGGACGAGGTGCGGTGCCGCCGCCACGGCCTCGGCGACGAGCAGCGCCTCGCGCACCGAGCGCGCGCCGGTCCGGCCGAGCGGCGACCCGAACTCGACCAGCACGGCGAGCGGACGCTCGCCCTCGGCCCGCGCCAGGGCGGCGTCGACGAGGCGCACCGTCTCGACCGAGTCGACCCACATGAGCACGTCGACGCCGGGCGCGGCGAGCGCCGCGAGGGTCGCGGGCGCGAACGCGGTGCCCGCCAGGACGACGTTCGGCACCCCGGCCTCGCGCGCGACGGCGACCTGGAACGCCGTCGCGAGCGTGATGCCCCACGCGCCGGCGTCGAGCTGCCGGCGCCAGATCTCGGGCGCCATCGTCGTCTTGCCGTGCGGCGCCAGGTCGACCCCGCCCTCGCGACACCAGGCGGCCATGGTCTCGACGTTGTGGGTGAGGGCGTCGAGGTCGATCGTGAGCAGCGGGGTCGCGAGGTCGATCAGCGGGACCGGCCGGGGCTCGCGGCCGAAGCCCACCTTGGTGGGGACGGGGGCGGACGGGGTCGAGGACGACGTGGTCATGGTGCCTTCCGACGGGTGCGGTTCGGGGGTGTGCGGAGTGGTGCTGCGGTCAGGCCGTGTGTCGGTACCTGACGGTAGTTTTGCAGCCACCCCCGACGGGCGACACCTCACGTCGGGCCCACCGACCATCCACCAGAGAAGAGCAGACCTGTGAGCGAGAAGACCGAAGTCCGCACCGGCGGCGCCCCCACCCCCATCTCGACCTTCTCGCAGGGCGTGCTCAAGAACGGGTTCCTCAGCGTGTCGGGCCAGGGCCCGCAAGACCCCGCCACGAGCGAGTACCTGCACCCCGGCGACCTGACGTCGCAGACCGTCCGCACGCTCGACAACGTCAAGGCGATCGTCGAGGGCGCCGGCGGGACGTTCGACGACGTCGTGTCGCTGCGCGTGTTCCTCACCACGCGCGACGACTTCGCCGAGATGAACGCCGCGTACGAGACCTACCTGCTGCAGAACGTCCCGAGCGGGGTGTTCCCCACCCGCACGACGGTCTTCGTCGAGCTGCCGAACGAGGCCATGCTCGTCGAGATCGACGCGCTCGCCATCCTCAGCTGACGCGCTGCGGCTCTCCGGGCCTGCGGCCTGCGGCTCTGCCGCCCTGCCGCTCGTCGACAGCGGGCGAGTTCGCACTTTCCTGGTCGGCACGATCGCCCGCCCACCCCGGACACGCCCGTGTTCGGGGTGGCGCGGCGTCCAGGCGGCGCGACCACAGGAGGCGCAGGTCAGTCGGTCGCGCCCGTCACGACCACGATCTTCCGTGACCACGTCGCGTCGGTCAGCTGGGCGAGCATGAAACGCGCCACGTCGGCACGGGTCACGTGGCTGCCCGCCCCCTGGAGCAACCGCTCCCCCGTGGCGAGCGACCCGGTCGCCGGGTCGTCGGTGAGGCGCGTCGGGTAGACGAGCGTCCAGTCGAGTCCGCTCTCGCGCACCTCGGCGTCGGCGACGTCCTTGGCGGCGTAGACCTTGCCGAGCACGGTGTGGAAGAACATCTTCTGGAAGGTGGTCGCGTCGGCCTGACTCTCGCCGACGCCGAAGGCCGAACAGACGACGAGTCGGTCGACGCCCGCGTCGTGCATCGCCGGCAGCAGGGCTCGCCCGACCTCGACCTCGACCGGGTGCCGCATGTTCCGCGAGCCGATCGCGTTCAGCACGGCGTCCTGGCCGGCGACGGCGGCGCGGACGTCCTCGGCCGAGGTCGCGTCCCCGGTGAGCACCCGGACGCCCTCCGTCACGTCGAGGGACGAGGCGTCGCGGACGAGCACCGTCACGTCGTGCCCCGCCGACAGGGCGACCCGCAGGACGTGGGAGCCCGTGCCCCCTGTCGCTCCCAACACCAGAACCTTCATCGCGCCTCCTGTCGTTCGTCGAAGCGAACACCGTCCGACCAAGAGCGGGCCGAGAACGCCTGCGCAGGGTCGCGGCAGGGCGGATCGGGGCAGGGCGGATCGGGCCAGGGCGGGTCGGGTCGGGTCGGGTCAGCCGATGCAGGTCGGCCGGGGCGGCTCAATGGAGGCGACGGCCCGCAGCCCAGAGACCGACCAGCCCCGAGGGGCCGAGGCGGGGCGTCGCGTAGGTGGCCCGGTCGGCGTACGCCCCGGGGTCGACCAACTGGAGGTCGGCGACGGCCCCGGCGGCGATGCTGAGCGCGCCTCCTGCCCGGCCACCACCCACGGCGCCGACGCCGCCGCCGCCGCCGCCGGCGATGCCGCCCGCGCCTCCGCCCGCGCCGGCACCCGTGCCCCCCAGCCCGAACCGCGAGGAGGCGCGGGTCGACATGCGCGCGATCGCCTCGCCCCGCGACAGCACGGCCTGCGGCCCCGACCCGGCGTACTCGTCGAGCACGCGCGAGAACGTCCCGTACAGGCGGGGATGCACGGTGCCGGTCTCGCGCGGCAGCCCGTCCGAGCCGACCAGGGTGTGCGGCCACGCCAGGGCCGTCCGCATGCCCTCGAGGTCGGTGTGGAACACGATGACGGTCAAGGCGCCCCGTTCGGCGAGGACGAGGTCGGCGAGCACCTCGCGCGGGTCGGCACCGACCGCCTCGGCGATCTCGGACAGCGGCCGCCCCTCGAAGCCCGCGTGCTCGGGTCGCGTGAACCCCGCCGCCGAGATCCGCTCGGGGCCGATCGCCGCGTACTGGTTCTCGAGCGTCGATCCGGCCCAGGGTTCGAGCAGCCCGTCGAGCACATCCCTCCGCGAGCGCGTGCCGGGACGGAGCGCCTCGAGCAGGCTCTCGACCCCGTGGTCGGCCGTGGCCGGCGGGAACAGCGACGCGACCGTCGTGCTGCCCGCGTCGTAGGGGTAGACGTCCGCGCTGACGTCGACACCGTCGTCGCGCAAGGCGTCGAGGTGCTCCACGATCGCGGGCATGCCGCCGACGTTCCGCGGCCCGGTCACCTTCAGGTGGCTGACGTGGACGGCGGCCCCGGTCTCGCGCCCCAGCGACGCCAGCTCGTCGATCGAGTCGCGGTGTCCGTCGGCCTCGTTGCGGACGTGGGCGACCAGCAGCTTGCCCCGCACCGCGCACTCCCGGGCCAGGGCGACGAGTTCGGGCCGGTCGGCGGCGTCGCCGGGTGCGTACATGAGGCCCAGCGAGACGCCGAGCGCCCCGGCGTCGAGCGCCTCGCCCACCGACGCCGCGATGAGCGACCGCTCGACGCCGTCGGCCGGTCGACGGTCGAAGCCGAGCACGCCCGCCCGCAGCGGGGCGTGCGGAACGAGGGTCGCGGCGTGCAGGCCGAAGGTGCCGTCGGCGTCGCCCTCGGCCAGCGTCCGCACGTAGTCGGCGAACGTCGCCCATCGTCGCGCAGGGAACCCGCCGAGCACCGGCCGCGAGTAGTCCTCGAGCGATCGGTCCCGCGCGTCGGACGGCGACGGCGCGACGCCCTGGCCGCAGTTGCCGACGATCGTGGTCGTCACGCCCTGCCCGGTCTTGGGCGCGACCCCTCCCGGGCGGAACAACGCGGCGTCGTCGTGCGCGTGCACGTCGACGAAGCCCGGCAGCACGTCGAGTCCGCTCGCGTCGACCACCTCGACCCCGGCCGGCACCCCGGACGAGGAGGCGCGGCGACCGTCGCCCACGGACGCCGCGGCCCCGGGCCCCACGGCCGCGACCACGCCGTCGCGCACGACGACGTCCGCGACGCGACCCGCGCCTCCGGACCCGTCCCAGACCGTCCCGCCCGCGAGCACCAGCGTCGTCACGGGGACGCCGTCGTCACACGGACGCCGCCGTCACGGGAGCACCGCGGTCGTCGCCAGGACGGGTGCGCTACTCGAAGCGCTGCCACACGGGCTTGTTCGCGTAGGTGTAGCGGTAGTAGTCCGCCAGCTGCAGCTGCGACGCCGCGGCTTCGTCGACGACGATCGTGGCGTGCCGGTGCAACTGCAACGCGCTGCCGGGGCACATCGCGCCGAGCGGCCCCTCGATCATGCCCGCGACCGCCGACGCCTTCGACGACCCCTGCGCCACGAGCACGACCTCGTGCGCGTCGAGGATGGTGCCGAGCCCCTGCGTCAGGCAGTGCGTGGGCACCTGCGACGGGTCGTCGAAGAACCGGGCGTTGTCGGCCCGGGTCTGCGGGGCGAGCGTCTTGATGCGGGTGCGCGACGCGAAGGACGAGGTGGGCTCGTTGAAGCCGATGTGCCCGTTCGCCCCGATGCCGAGGATCTGGATGTCGATGCCGCCCGCGTCGGCGATGGCCCGCTCGTACTCGACGACCGCGGCCTCGACGTCGGAGGCCCGCCCGTCGGGCACGTGGACCTTCGACGCGTCCATGCCCAGGGGCACGACGACGTCGCGCTCGATCACCGAGGCGTAGCTCTCGGGGTGCTCGAGCGGGATGCCGACGTACTCGTCGAGCGCGAACCCGGAGGCGCGGCCGAAGTCGAGCTCGCCCGCCGCGACCCGGGCCGCGAGCGACGCGTAGATGCCGGTGGGCGACGACCCGGTCGCGAGGCCCAGCACGGCCTCGGGGTCGCGCTGGACGACGGACGCGATCTTGAGGGCGGCGACACGGCCGACCTCGTCGGCGTCGCGGACGATGACGATCTCCATGGGGCTCCTTGCTGCCGAGGCGTCAGACGATGTTGGCCACGACCGACGCGATGTACGCCTCGCGTTCTTCGCGTGAGGCCGGCCGCCCGGGCACGCCCGGACGCTGCTGCCACGGTAGCGGCCCCGACTCCCGCCGGTACTCGACGCCGAGGGCGTCGAGGCGTCCGAGGTGCACGGCCAGCCGTGTGGAGAAGTCGTCGAAGTCCCGCGGTTCGGTCGTCCACAGCGCCTCGGCGACGGCGCACAACCGGGGGAACGCGAAGAAGTCGACGGTGCGGGGCGAGTCCATGTGCTCGGTCCAGATGTTGGCCTGGCCTCCGAGCACGTGACGGGCCTCGTCCTCGGTGAGCTGCGCGGGCACCGGTTCGAACGCGAACACGTCGGCCAGGGTGAGCGGGATCGACACCGGGATCGGCTCGTCGGGCCCGTCCGACTGCCGGTAGTCGAGGTAGACCTGGTCGTCGGGACACGCCACGACGTCGTAGCCGCGTCGTGCCGCCGTGATCGCGCCGGTCATGCCCCGCCACGACGCGACCGTCGCGCCGGGTGACATCGTGGCGTTCCCCTCGAGGATCTCGTCCCACCCGAAGGTGCGGCGCCCGGCCGCGGTGAGGTGCGCGTCGAGCCGCCCGATGAACCACGCCTGCAGCTCCTCCTCGTCGGCGAGGCCGCGGTCCCGCATGAGCTCCTGCGTGCGCGGGTCGGCCCGCCACTGCGCCTTGGGGCACTCGTCGCCACCGATGCCGATCCAGGTGCCCGGGAAGAGCTCCATCACCTCGTCGAGCACGTCGGTGTAGAAGTCGACGGTCGTCTGCTCGGTGTTGAGGACGTCCTCGAAGATGCCCCACTCGGTCCCCACGGCGATCTGCCGGGGCGCCGCCACGGGCGTCCCGCCGACCTCGACGGCGCCGACGCCGAGGTGCGGGTACGCCGTGATCGCCGCCATCGAGTGGCCGGGCACGTCGACCTCGGGCACGACCGTGATGTGGCGGGCCGCGGCGTAGGCGACCACCTCGCGGATGTCGTCCTGCGTGTAGAAGCCGCCGTGCGGTCGGCCGTCCTGGGTCGCGTCCGGCCCCGCCCCCACCTGCGACGACCCCCGCCACGCGCCGACCGAGGTCAGGCGCGGGTACTTCGTGATCTCGATGCGCCAGCCCTGGTCCTCGGTGAGGTGCCAGTGGAGCGTGTTGAGCCGGTGCAGGGCCATGAGGTCGACGAACCGCAGGACGTCGTGCTTGGGCAGGAAGTGCCGGGCGACGTCGAGGTGCGTACCCCGCCAGCCGAAGCGTGGTCGGTCCTCGACGTCGACGGCGGGCACGACCCAGTCGACCCCGGGCACGAGGGCCGTCCGGTAGGCGGCCGCGGGCAGCAGCTGTCGCAGCACCTGCGCCCCGTGGAACGCGCCGGCCGCGTCGCCACCGGTGATGCGCACCCCCGCGGGTCGCGCCTCCAGCCGGTAGGCCTCGGCACCGAGCGAGGCGTCCAGGTCGAACGAGATGCCGGTCCCGTCGGCGCTGCCCTCGCGGAGCGGCAGGCCGGTCGCGGGGCGCAGCGCCTGCTGCAGCCAGGCGACGACTCCGGCCAGCTCGTCGGGCGCCGAGACGCGCGTCGCGGAGTCGAGCCGGAACGCCCCGGAGGCGCGGGTCAGCCGGGCAGGACGCGGCACGATCGCGACCGGTGCGGTCTCGGGGGTCGCGGTGCCGGCCCGCATGGTGGTCGAGGGGGTCGAGGAGTCGGTCGTCACGGGGTCAGCCCTTCACGGCGCCGGCGGACATGCCGGTCACCAGGTTGCGTTGGATGATCATGAAGAAGACGACGACCGGCAGGGAGAACAGCACCGAGGCCGCCATCTGTCCGCCGAAGTCGGTGCCGCTGGTCGGCGTGCTGAACGAGGCCAGCCAGACCGGCAGCGTGTACATCGACTGGTCCTTCATGAACGTGTAGGCCACGAGGTAGTCGTTCCACGCGGCGATGAAGGCGAAGATGCTCGTCGCGATCATGCCGGGCAGCACGAGCGGGAACATGATCCGCGTCAGCACCTGCCAGGTGCTCGCGCCGTCGAGTTGCGCGGCCTCCTCGACCTCGACCGGGATCGCCAGGAAGAACCCGCGCATCACCCAGATCGAGAACGGCAGCGTCGACGCGACGTACGCCAGGATGAGCCCGCCGTAGGTGCCGAGCAGCCCGAGGCTGTTGAAGATCAGGAACTGCGGGATCAACAGGGCCGTCGCCGGCAGCATCTGCACGATCAGGATGAACACCATGATCGTGCGCCGCCCCCGGAACCGGAACCGCGACAGGGCGGCCGAGGCGAACAGTCCGAGCACGATCGAGAAGACGACGGCCCCGACCACGACGATCACGCTGTTGCGCAGGTTCGTGAAGAAGTCGGACTGCGTCACCGCGACGACGAAGTTGTCGAGGGTCGGGTTCTGCGGCCAGAACAGCGGGGTGGCCGTCATCACCTCGGGGCGCGGCTTGAACGCCGTGTTGACCATCCAGTAGACGGGGAACAGCCACACGAGGCTGAAGACGATCGCGATCGCGTTGCTGACCCAGCGGGGCTTCCGGCGGCGACGGGTCGGGCGGGCGGGCGACGGGCGGCCGGTGCCGTGGCCCGAGCGCGCCTCCTTGCTTCTCTCGTCGCGCGCGACGGTCTCGGTCGTCGTGGTGCCGACGCCGGCGGGTGCGGTCGTGGTCACAGGTCTTCTCCGGATCGGACGAGGTTGCGGACGTAGAACGCGGTCAACACGACGAGCAGCAGGGTGGTGACCACCGAGATGGCGGCGCCCTGCCCGATGTCGAAGCCGACGAACGCGGTGACGTAGGTGAAGACGCCGAGGGTCGAGGTGGCGTCGTCGGGGCCGCCGGCCGAGACGAGCCAGATCTGGTTGAAGACGTTGAAGTCCCAGATGATCGACAGGATCGTGATCAGCAGCAGCGTCGGCTTGAGGAAGACCAGGGTGACGGTCCGGTACACGCGCCACTCGCTCGCCCCGTCGAGCCGCGCGGCCTCTTTGTACTCGAGCGGGATCTGCGTCTCGGCGGCGTACATGGTCAGCGCGATGAAGGGCACCGCCTGCCACACGATCAGCAGCCAGATGCTCGTGTAGGCGAGGGCCGCGTCGTTCGACCAGTCGACGTTGGTCATGTCGCCCACCAGGCCGGTCCGGGTCAACAGCCAGTTCACGACGCCGTAGCCGGGCTGGAACAGCCACTTCCAGACGATCGACGACGCCACGTTGGGCATGGCCCAGGCGAGGATCAGCACGACGGTCACCGTGTAGCGCATCGGCGTGCCGAGCCGGGTGAGCAGGTGCGAGACGCCCGTGCCGATCACGACGCTGCCACCGACCATCGCGGCCGTGAAGACCAGCGTGCGGACGAGCGACCACCAGAAGTCGGTGTCGGCCAGCAGGGTCGCGTACTGCTGCACGCCGACCGAGTCGTACGCGCCGGTGAAGAGCGAGCGTTGGTCGTAGTCGGTGAACGACGTGAAGACCAGGAACACGATGGGCGCGACGGTCACGGCGAGCAGCACGATGCCCGCGGGCGACAGCAGCCAGAGCGGGGCGAGCTGGCGCTTCCCGCCGGGGCGCACCGGGGCCTTCCGTTCGGCCTTCGGGCGCCGGCCGCCCTTCCGGTCGGGTGCCGCGCCGGGCGGGGTCTCGGTGAGACCGGGGGCGATCGAGAGGGCCACGGTTCCTCTTTCGGTTCGAGTCCAGGAGGTGCGGGTCGAGGGGGCGGGAGCGTCGCGCGATCAGGTGGTCGCGTGACGCCCCCGGGGTGCTGCCGAGGGCTCGGTGCTAGTCGTTCAGCGCCTCGTCGGTGGCCTCGTCGAAGGACTTCGCGGCCGCCTCGGGCGACTTCGAGCCCGAGACCACCGAGGAGAAGAGCTGGTTGATGCTCTTGTCGCCCTCGAGGGCCGCCCAGTTCGCGCTGGCGGGGGTGGCCTTCGAGTTGAGCGCGGCGTCGAAGAAGCCCTTCTGGATCGGCGTCACCACGCTGCCGGCCGCCTCGATGCCCTCTTCGCTGTTCGGGATCCAGCCGTCGTTGCCCACGACCCACTCGCTCTGGATGTCCGGGCTCGTGGCGATCTTGGTCCACTGCAGGGCCAGGTCGGAGTTCTGGCTCTTGGCCGCGATTCCCCAGTCCGAGCCGCCGAGCATGACCGGCTGCGTCTCGCCCGACTTGCCCGGCATCGGGAACGTGCCGAAGTCGTCGTCGGTCAGGGCGGGGTTGGCCTTCTGGATCAGGTCGATCGAGCCGTTGGTGTGCAGGATCGTCGCCGTCTTGCCGTCCGCGAAGACCTGCGTCTGGTCGGGCGCGTCGGTGTCGAGGGTCTGCGAGGCGGGCGTCGAGTAGGCGTTCTGGAACTCGGTGAAGTCGGCCAGTCCCTGCTGCGCCTCGTCGCTCGCCAGGCCCGCCTTCCAGGTGCCGTCGCTCGACGTGGCGATCTCTCCGCCGGCGTCCCAGACGAACTGCATGCCCGCGTACCAGTACTGGCCGGGCAGGTAGAACGCCGAGAAGTCGGACGCCGTGTTCGCGGCCTTCACCTTGTCGAGGTCGGCGGTGAGCTCGTCGTAGGTGGTGGGCGCCTCGGTCACGCCGGCCTCGGCCCACATCGTCTTGTTGTAGATGACGGCGCGGGCACCGGCGAAGCCGGGCACGGCGTAGAGCGAGTCGTCGACGGTCGCGGGCTCCTCGAGGCCCGTCAACCAGGTCTGACCCTGCTCGAGGTCGTCGCGGTACGACGTCAGGTCGAGGAGTGCACCGTTGGCCGCGTAGCTGGCGACCTGCGTGTTGCCGAGGTCGAGCACGTCGGGTGGGGTGCTCGTGGCGAGTGCCGTGCTGATCTTGGTGGTGATGCCGTCCCACTGCTGGATCTGGACGTCGACGTCGGCGCCCGTCTGCTTCGTGAACTCCTCGTTGACGGCATCGATGGTCTCGGGCGTGTAGTCGCCCGTCATCACCCAGACCGTCAGGGTCTTGCCGTCACCCTTGGTGGTGGGCACGGCCTGGGGTTCGTCGGACGAGCTGCCGCCCGTGCCCGAGCTCGAGCAGGCGGACAGGGCGAGTGCCGCGGCCAGGCCCAGGGCCCCGACCGCCGTGTAGCGTTGGATTCGCAATTTCATCTCCTCGTTCTCGAAGCGGGGATGCCGCATCGCTGTGGTCCCGGCCCGCGCTCGCACAAGCGTCGGGTCGGGAATGCGGCACGGGCCGAGGCCCTCGCCGCCTCCGGGGGTGGACCCCCGAGGTCTGTGGTGGGGCGGTCGCCCCGGGCGGGCCGGGCACCGGGCGGGCCGACGCCGGGCGGGCCGACGCCGGGCGTGCCGACGCCGGGCTCACGTCAACCCCAGTTCGGCCTGCAGCACGAACGACGCGGCGCCTCGCAGGGCGAGGTCGGTGCCGCTGCCCGCGATCCGCATCGTCAGGCCGTTGCTGACGGCGGACAGCGTGCGCTGCCGGACGGTCTCGCGGGCTGCGCGCAGCATCGCGCCCTCGACCAGGTCGGCCGGGCCCGACAGCACGACCTCGTCGATGTTGAGCGCGCTGACGATGGGGGCGAGCACCAGGCCGAGCGCGCGACCGGCCTCGTGGAGGACGGCGCCGCGCGATCCCTCGTCGTGCTGTCGGAGGCGCGCCCTCAGCTGCGGGGCGGCGATGGCCTCCTCGAGGCAGCCGCGTCGACCGCACGCGCACACGTCGCCGTTCTCGTCGACCGTGACGTGCCCGATCTCGCCGGCCGAGAACTGGTCGCCCTCGACGAGCGCACCGGCGACGATCAGCCCGACCCCGACACCGTGGTCGATCGTGACGACGATGAGGCTCTGTCCCGCCGGGGACCGTCCGCCGCCGCTCTGCCCGGCCGCAGCCGGTCCGGTCGCGCCCGGTCCGGTCGCGCCCGGTCCGGTCGCGCCCCGCCCGGTCTCATCGTTCCCGACCTCTTCGCCGAAGGTGCGGATGCCCATCGCCGCGGCGTTGGAGTCGTTGCCCACGTGGACGGGCAGACCGGTGCGGGCCGACAGTCGGGACCGCAGCGGGAGGTCGTACCAACCGAGGTGGACGGCCGTGCGCACGACGCCGTCGTGGTCGACGATGCCGGGGGTCGCGACGCCGACCCCGAGCAGCCGACGGGTCGTCCGCGAGGCGAGGTCGTCGACGAGCCGCTCGACCAGGCTCACGGCGGCCTCGCCGACGGCCCCGTCGAGCTCGACCCCGGCGCGCTCGACGACCCCGCCCCGCAGGTCGACGACGGCCCCGACGAAACGCTCGGCACTCGACAGGTCGACCGTGACGATGTGGAAGGCGTCCGACTCGATGCCGACGAGCGTCGCCGGCTTGCCGACCCGCGCGTCGTCGCGGACGCCGAGCTCGCGGGCGATGCCGTCGTCGATGAGTTCGGCGACGAGGGCGGAGACGGTGGGGCGCGTCAGACCCGAGCGACGCGCGAGGTCGGCTCGACTCATGGAGCCGTCGCGGTACAGGGACTGTAGGAGGAGGGACCGGTTGTGGGCGCGGACCGGCGGCTGTTGCTGCCGGGTGATCGTCGTGCTGGTCACGGGCGCGTCCTCTCGTCTCGGCATCGTCGCCGACCTCGGACCCGGTGAGAGGGCCCGTCGGCAGCGGTGCCGGGTGGCGTCGCCGTGGTGGCGTGCCGTTAGTAAATGGGCCTTACAAACACGTGTCAAGGTGCGTGGCGGCGAGTTTACGCACACGAAACACCGGCGGTCAACACCCGAAACACGGCGACCCACGGGCCGCGGCCCCTTGCCGCGAGCAGGTTCGTAAGCTTTACTAACAAACATGTCCACGCTCGCCACCGTGTCCGTCGCCGCGCCTCACGTCGCCGTCGGCGGTGCGCCGGCGGGACCGTCCGCAGCCGGGTCGACGGAGTGGCCGT
Source organism: Frigoribacterium sp. SL97 (assembly GCF_026625765.1). Classification (NCBI taxonomy): domain Bacteria; kingdom Bacillati; phylum Actinomycetota; class Actinomycetes; order Micrococcales; family Microbacteriaceae; genus Frigoribacterium; species Frigoribacterium sp. SL97. The sequence continues at coordinate 866,072 of NZ_CP113062.1, read as the reverse complement.
GAGGGTCGGCCTCGACATCGGCGGCACCAAGATCGACGCGGTCGTCGTCGACGGGTCCGGAGCCCCCGTCCATCGCCTCCGCCTGCCCACGGGGTTCGGCCCCGACGCCGTGCTGACGAACGCGGCCACGGCGGTCGCCTCGTTGGCGGACCGTTCCGGCGTCGCCGTCGAGGCCTTCGAGTCGGTCGGCGTCGGCATCCCCGGCCTCGTCGACGGCACGACGGGTCGCGTGCGGCACGCCGTGAACATCGGCTTCGACGACGTCGCCGTGGGGCCGACGCTGAGCGCCCGCCTCGGGGTCCCGGTCCGGGTCGAGAACGACGTCAACGCGGCCGCGCTCGGCGCGTACCTCGCCATGTCGCTGTCGGGATCTGTCGGCTACCTCAACCTCGGCACCGGCCTCGCTGCCGGCCTCGTCGTCGACGGCGAACTCTGGCGCGGCTCGCGGGGCGTCTCGGGCGAGATCGGTCACGTCCCCGTCGACCCCGGGGGCGAGCTCTGCCCCTGCGGGCAGCGCGGTTGCCTCGAGACCGTCGCGGCCGGCGCCGCGGTGTCCCGTCACTGGCCGACCGAGGGGGCGTACCCGGCCGTGGCGCTGTTCGCGGCGGCCGACGCCGGCGACCCCGAGGCCGTCCGCGTGCGTGTCGACCTCGCGGCGGGGGTGGCGGCCGCGGTGCGCCTCCTCGTCCTGACGACCGACGTGGACTCCGTCGTGATCGGCGGCGGGCTCAGCAACCTGGGTCGCCCCCTGCTCGACGACGTCGCCGGGGTGCTCGACCGGTGGGCGGCGGGGTCGCCGTTCCTCGCCTCGCTCGAGCTGTCGTCGCGCATCGAGCTGCTGCCGCCGGGGTTCCCCGTGGCAGCCGTCGGTGCCGCGACGATCGGCGCCCGCGGGCCCGCGACGGCCGTCGCCGCCGCCCTCTGACCGCCACCACGGCCCTGCCCCCACGTCGCCACGCCGCCACGAGATGGTCACAGCACCAGGAGAAAACCTGGAACTGTGACCATCTCGCGGTGCGGTGTCCGCCGGTGCGGCGCTACGCCCGGGCCACCCGCAGCGTCACGATCTCGAACGGGCGCAGCGTCAACTCGACCGCGGAGCCCGACGCCCACCGACCGGCCCCGGCCGTGCCCGACGCCAGCTCGCGCTCGATGAGGTCGGTGCGCCACGCCTCGCCGAACCCGCTGTCGGCGTCGACCGTGACGGTGGTGGCCGCCCGAGCACCGCGAGCCTCGTAGAGCCGCACGATCAGGTCGCCCGACCGGTCCTCGGCCAGCTTGACCGCCTCGATCAGCACGGCCGGCGACGACGACGACACCAGCGGAGCGACCCCGGCGCCCGACGACCCCTCGACCCGTCGGACGGGCAGGTTCATGCGGTAGCCCGCGGTCGCGGCGTCGAGCACGTCGGGCGCGACCCGCACGGACGAGCGCAGCACGTGCCGCCCCTGGTCGGCGTGCGGGTCGGGGAACGTCGGTGCCCGCAGCAGCGACTGGCGCACGAGCGTCGTCGTGCCGCCGTCGCCGCCCTCGGCCGTGTCGCGGGTGCTCCGCGTGATGTCGTGGCCGTAGGTGGCGTCGTTCGCCACGGCCACGCCGAAGCCGGGCTCGGCGACGTGCACCCAGCGGTGTGCGACCGTCTCGAACCGGGCGAAGTCCCACGACGTGTTCTGGTGGGTCGGGCGCTGCACGTGACCGAACTGCACCTCGGAGGCCGCCCGGTCGGCGTGCACGTCGAGCGGGAACGCCAGCTTGAGCAGCTTCTGCCGTTCGTGCCAGTCGACCTCGGTCTGCACGTGCAGTTCGCCCTCGCCGTCGTCGAGCCACCAGCGCTGCACGATGGTCGAGTCGCCGATGCGGCGGGTGACGACGAGCGCGCCGCCGTCGACGACGACCGACTCGGCCTCGACCAGGTCGGTGCGGACGTTCTTGTAGGCCTGGTCGACGTCCCAGGCGTCCCACTGGTTGGGGGTGTCGCGGAAGAGCTGCAGCAGCCCGAGCCGGGCCCCCGGGGCGACGAGGTCGCGTCCCGACGTGGCGTCGACGAGCGAGGCGACCAGGCCGTCACCGTCGAACACCGCACGCACGGACCCGTTGTCGAGCACCCAGCCGCCGTCGGAGGCCACCGGTGCCACCGACCCGACCCCCGCCTCCTGGGCCCGTCCCGCGGCCGACCCGGCCGCGGCGTCGACCCCGGCCGACGGGACCGGCCCGGCGTTGAACGTGGTCGTCGCCGACCCCGTCCCCGCCAGTGCCCGCTGGGCCGAGCCGATGATCGCCTCGAGCTGCTCGGCGACCCGCGCGTAGTGCCGCTCGGCCTCGTGGTGCACCCACGCGATCGACGACCCGGGCAGGATGTCGTGGAACTGCTGGAGCAGCACGACGTGCCAGATCTCTTCGAGCTCGTCGTAGGGGTAGTCGAGCAGGCCGCGGGCGGTCGCCGTGGCGCTCCACAGCTCGGCCTCGCGCAGCAGGTGTTCGCTGCGACGGTTGCCCTGCTTGGTGCGAGCCTGCGACGTGTACGTGCCGCGGTGGAACTCGAGGTACATCTCGCCCGACCACACGGCCGGGTCGGCCAGCTCGGCCCGTGCCTGCGCGAAGAAGGAGGCGGGGGTGCCGACGGTCACGCGGGGCGAGCCCTCGAGGTCGCCGGCCCGGCGCGCGGCCGCCATCATCTCGCGGGTCGGGCCGCCACCGCCGTCACCCCAGCCGAACGGGACGATCGAGACGTTCGAGAACCCCTTCTCGGCGTAGCCGCTCTCGGCATGGGCGAGCTCGGCCGGCGAGAGGTCGGAGTTGTACGTGTCGACGGGCGGGAAGTGCGTGAACACGCGACTGCCGTCGATGCCCTCCCACAGGAAGGTGTGGTGCGGCATGCGGTTCGTCTCGTTCCAGGACTCCTTCTGCGTGAAGAACGAGCTGGCGCCGGCCGCGCGGGCGATCTGGGGCATCGCGCCCGTGTAGCCGAACGAGTCGGGCAGCCAGACCTCGTCGGCGTCGACGCCGAACTCGCGCAGGAAGAACCCCTTGCCCGCGACGAACTGACGGGCCAGCGCCTCGCCGCCGGGCATGTTGGTGTCGGACTCGACCCACATGCCGCCGACCGGCACGAACCGGCCCTCGGCGACCTTCTGCGCGACCCGTTCGAACAGCTCCGGGTAGCGCTCCTTCAACCAGGCGTACTGCTGCGCGCTCGAGGCGGCGAACACGAAGTCGGGGTCGTCGTCCATCAGGGCGACGACGTTCGAGAAGGTGCGGGCGACCTTGCGCTGGGTCTCGCGGACGGGCCAGAGCCAGGCCGAGTCGATGTGCGCGTGGCCGGTCGCGACGACCCGGTGCGCGCTCGCGTTCGCCGGTGCCGCGAGCACGTCGGCGAGCGCGGCACGCCCGGCTGCCGCGGTCCCCGCGACGTCCGCGTGGTCGACGACGTCGCACATCCGGTCGAGCGCCCGCAGGATCTCGTGCCGTCGCGGCGACGTGAGCGCGAGGGTGCGCATCAGCCCGACGAGGGTCCAGACGTCGCGGTCGAGTTCGGCGACCACCTCGTCGCGTTCGGCGAGCACGATGCTGCGCAGGGCGTAGATCGGGGCGTCGCCCGCGGTCTCGGGGTCGCCGAGCGGTGTCTCGCCGTGGAAGTCGTCGCCACCGATGTCGGGGTTCGACGCGGCCTCGACGTAGACGTCGATCGTGCTGCCCGGGGTGACGCCCGCGCCGATCGCCGTCAGCGGCACGTAGCCGTTGTACGGCTCGATGGCCTTGACGATCGTGCCGTCGGGTCGCCAGACGAGGCCCTCGGCCTGGAACCCGGGCTGCCTGATGCTGAAGCCCAGGTCGACGACGAGTTCGAGGGCGGTCGCCGGGTCGGTGCCGAGGTCGTCGGGCACCGTCCCCGTGACGTGGAACCACGTGGTGCCCCACGGCTTGCTCCACGGCGAGCCGACGGCGAACGGCTCGAACGTCTGCGAGACGGCCTCGGCGAAGGGGACCGGCTCACCCGGCGCCTCCCAGGCCGTGATCGTCAGCGGGACGGCCCGGCGGTAGACCGCCGGGGTGATGCGGTCGCGGACGAAGCGGTCGATGCGGGCCTCGACGAGGACGGTGTTGTCGTGCATGGGATCAGTCTCCTGACGGGCGCGCCGGGGCGCACGGTGGGGCGGGTCGTTCTGTGGATCGGGAGGGCGGCGGGGGCACTGGTGGGGAGGCGCCTCACCCCTTCACGGCGCCGGCCAGCGCGTTCGAGCCGCCGAGGGTCCGCGAGACGAGGACGTACAACGCGATGACGGGCACCGAGTAGACGATCGAGAACGCCGCCAGCTGGCCGTACGCCACCGAGCCGTACTGCCCGAAGAAGTTGAAGATGCTCACGGCCGCCGGCTGCTTGTCGGGGCTGAGAAGCAGGACGAACGGCACGAAGAAGTTCCCCCAGGCCTGGATGAACACGAAGATGAACACCACGGCGATGCCCGGCCGCATGAGCGGCACCACGATGCGCGTCAGGGTCGAGAACATCGAGGCCCCGTCGGTCCACGCGGCCTCTTCGAGCGAGATCGGCACCGAGTCCATGAAGTTCTTCGCCATCCAGATCGCCATCGGCAGGCTGGTCGCGGCCAGGAAGAACACCGTGCCGCCGATCGAGTCGATCAGGTTCAGCGAGACGAACAGGCTGTAGACGGGGACCATCATCGCGGTGATGGGCAGGCCGGTGCCGAAGAGGATGCCGTAGAGGAACGGCTTGTTGATGCGCATCCGGTACCGCGAGAGCGGGTACGCCGCGAGGATCGCCACGACGACGGTCACCAGGGCGCAGCCGCCCGACACGATGAGGCTGTTGGCGAGCGGGACGAACGAGATCTCGGGCGTCAGCACGGCGGTGAAGTTGTCGAGCGTGAACTGCGACGGCACCTTCGCCGACAGCGTGGCCGACGGGTCGAACGAGGCCAGCAGCAGCCAGGCGAGCGGGACGGCGAAGCAGATCGCGATGACGATCAGCACGGCGTTCGAGACGGCCTTCATGCTGCGGCCGCTGGGTGAGGTCATGGCCATGGTCAGTCGACCTCCGGTTTGAGGGCTCTGATGTAGATGATCGAGAAGACCGCGCCGACGAGCAGCATGATCGTGGCGATGGCGGTCCCGAAGCCGAGCTGCGAGAACTGGAACGCCTCCTGGTAGGCCAGGATCGGCAGGGTCGTGCTGTTGACGCCGGGCCCGCCGCCGGTCATCACGTAGATCAGGGTGAACACCGAGAGCGTCTGCAACGTGGTCAGCATGAGGTTGGTCGAGATGCTCCGTCGGATGACCGGCAGCGTGATGAAGACCAGGCGTTGCCAGCCGGTGGCGCCGTCGACCTCCGCCGACTCGGTGATCTCGGGGGGCACCTCCTGCACCGCCGCCGAGTAGACGAGCATCGAGAAGGCGGCCCCGCGCCAGATGTTGGCGAGGATCACCGAGAGCATCGGCATCGCGTAGAGCCAGTTGGCGCCCGTGATGCCGAACCACGACAGGACCGTGTTGAGGGTGCCCGCGTCGTTGAAGAACGCGTACGCCGCGAAGGCCGCGACGATCTCGGGCAGCACCCACGCCGCGATGACGAACGTGCCGACGATCGAGCGCACGACCTTGTGGCCGTTCCGCATCAGCAGGGCGAGCCCCAGGCCGACCACGTTCTGGCCGACCACCGCCGAGAAGAAGACGAAGGCGAGAGTCAGCAGCACCGACTTCGGGAAGTCCGGGTCGGCGAACAGCTCGGTGTAGTTGCGCAGGCCGATGAACTCCGAGCCGCCGGCGGCGTAGCCGGTCAGCGACGCGTCGGTGAACGAGCCGTAGAAGCTCGAGATGACGGGCCCCAACAGGAACAGGGCCAGCAGGACGAAGGCCGGGACGAGCGGCAGGGTGCGGGCGCCGGTGCGCAGGGCGCGCGCCTTCGACGCCCCCGCCCGGCGACCCGGCTTCTCGCCGTGGGGCCCGGGGCCGGGCCCGGAGGCCCCCGGTCGGCCGCTCTCACGGCCGACCGGGGTGGGGGCGATGGTCGCCATGTGGCTAGTCCCCCGCCTTCTGCGTCTGGTCCTCACCGACGATGCCGACCAGCTGGTCGTCGAAGGCGGCGGCCGCCTCCTCGGGGCTCTGCTGGCCCGTCATGACGGCCTCCATCGCGACGGTGATCTCGTTCGAGATGCGGCTGTAGTCGGTGGTCGCCGGACGGAAGTGCGTCACCGGCACGATCGACGAGAAGAACTCGAAGGTCGGGTTGCTGCCGACGTACTCGGGGTCCTCGGCGACGTCGCTGCGCACCGCGATCTGGCTGGCGGCGATGTCGTAGCTCTGCGAACCGTCCTTGTCGAGGGCGTCGGCGATGAACTCGAACGCCTTGTCGGGGTTCTTGGTCTTCGAGCCGACGGCCAGCGTCCAGCCGCCCGACATGCTCGTCGCACCCGGCTTCGCGCCGTCCTGGGTGGGCATGGGCGCTTGGCCCATCACGTCGTTCCACTCGGGCCACGGGTTGGTGCCGGTCTCCAGCCAGGTGCCGCTCATCCACGAGCCGTCGAGGGCGATCGCGAGCTTGCCCTGCGGGAGCCATTCCCCACCGACGATGGTGGCGATGTTGGTGTCCAGCGCCTCCTCGGGTTTCGGTCCGATGCCACCCTGGTAGACGTCCTCGATGAAGCCGAGCGAATCGACGAAGCCCTGCGAGTCGGTGAGCCACTTGCCGGTCTCGTCGTCGTACAGGGTGCCGGTCGGCGTGCCGTACAGCAGCATCTCGAAGCCCTGCATGGTCGCGCCCTCGCCCTGCGGCTTGCCCGAGTACACGTTGAGCGGGACCACGTCGGGCACCTTCGCCTTGACCGTCTCGGCCGCGTCGAGCACGTCCTGCCAGGTCTTCGGCTCCCACGGCACGGGCAGGCCGGCCTGCGCGAAGAGGTCCTTGTTGTACCAGAGCGCCCGGGTGTCGGTGCCCATCGGGATGCCGTAGGTCTTGCCGTCCTCGCCGACGCCGGCCTCCTTGGCGTTGTCGTAGAACGCGTCCCAGTCCTCCCACGCGTCGGTGTACTCGTCGAGCGGCAGCAGGTAGCCGGCGGCTGCGTCGCTCTTGACCTTGAAGGTGTCCTCGTACATGACGTCGGGCGCGGTGGCCGCCGACCGGTTCATCAGCGCGAGCTTGGTGAAGTAGTCGTCGTTCTGCGCCGCGATGGGCACGAACTCGACCTTCATGCCGGGGTTGGCCGCCTCGAAGGTCTTCGCGGTCTCCTTCATGTGGGCGTCCATCTGCGTGAACGTCCCGAACTTCTGGTACGCGACCTTGATGGTGTCGGAGTCGCCGCTGCCGGCGCCCCCCGAGCAACCCGAGGCCAGCAGGGCCGTGGCGACCGCTGCGGCGGCGACGGCCAGTGCGCGCTTGCGCCCCCGGACCGAGGTGAACGTGCGTGACATGGTGCTCCTTTGCTCCAGTCGCGTCGGCGCCGGGCTGCTCTGCCCGACCGCGATGCGATTACTACATCGTATGGAGTAACTCGTGTCAAGACGCCGGACCGCATCGGTCCGGTAACGGCGCCCGAGCCGAGGAGGCGCGGGTCGCGACCGCAGGAGGCGCAGGTCGGGACCCGAGGAGGCGCGGGTCTGCCCCGTCAGGCGCGGATCAGCAGGGCGGAGGGTCGCGGCGAGAACGTCTGGTCGAGCACGAGGCAGGCGGCTCCGACGGCCGCGACGTCGATGCCGATCGACGACTCGACGAGCCGGATCGGGTGCTTCGGGATCAGCGCCGGGTCGTCGCGGAGCGCGGCCGGCAGCACCGCGAGGACGTGCCGCGACAGCGGCGCCCAGAACGGGCCGCCGAAGACGACCTCGTCGAGGTCGAGCAGGTTGACGATGGTCACGAGGGCACGCGCGAGGTGTCGGCCTGCGCCGTGCAGCACCCCGAGGGCGCCGGCGTCTCCCAGGTCGGCCTTGCCGACCAGGGCGCCGAACGCCTCGTCGATGCGGCGCATGTCGACGTCGTCCCCGCTGCGAGCCGCCTCGGCGAGCGCCTCGTCCGAGACGTCCCCCTCGAGCAGCACTCCCGTGGCCGCGGCCTCCCGCACGAGGGCGTGCGGCGTGATGAGCTCCCCGACGCAGCCGATGCGCCCGCAGGTGCAGCGGTGGCCGTGGTCGTCGACCATCACGTGCCCCGAGTCCCCCGCGTTCGCGCTGGCCCCGCGCAGCACGTCGCCGCCCAGCACGAGCCCGGTGCCGTAACCGGTGCCGTAGTAGACGAAGGCGAAGTCGCTGCGCTCACCCGCGCCTCCGTCGCTGAGCCACAGCTCGGCGACCGCGCAGGCCGTGACGTCCTTCTCGAGCAGCACCGGCAGACCGGTCGCCTCGCTGAGCGCCCGACGCAACGGCACGTGCCGCCAGAGGGGCATCATCGGGGGGTCGAGCACGAGGCCGGGCCCGATGTCGACCGGGCCGGGCGAGGCGATGCCGACCCCCAGCAGCAGGTCGCGGTCGACGCCGCTCGTGACGACGAGTCCGTCGATGGCCCGTGCCATCAGGGCCACCACCTCGTCGGGTTCGCTGGCCGAGGGCGTCAACTCTCGGGCGTGGGCGACGACCGTGCCGACGAGGTCGAGCAGGACGAACGTCAGCACCGCGGGGTCGATGTGCACGCCCACCGCGAAGCGTCCGCGGGACTCGAGCTGCAGCATGGTGCGGGGCTTGCCGGGACCGCTGATGACGGTGCCGCTCTCGCGGATGAGCCCCGCCTCGATCAGTCGGCGCGAGACGTTCGTCACGGCCTGGGGGCTGAGTCCGGTGCGCCCGGCGATCTCGGTCCGGCTGAGGCCCGCACTCTCCCGCCGGATGGCGTCGAGCACGACCGACCGGTTGTAGCCGCCGATCGCCGGCAGGTTCGTCCCGCGGTTCATTCTCGTCATCATCCACGACGTCGGGGGGTCGCGCGCGCACCACCGCCGGTCATCCGCCCGACGGTGGTGCCCGTCGGGACGCCCCGTTACCCTGAACGCATGTCTGGACTGCGCCTCGAAGAACTGTCCGCCGCCACCGTCGTCGCGGCCAACAACCTCACCCTCAAGCCGGGGCAAGAGCAGTTCGTCGCCCCCGTCTCGCACTCGATCGCCGAGGCGTACGTCAACCCGACCACCGCCTGGCCCCGCGTCGTGGTCGACGACGACGACGACACGGTGGTCGGCTTCATCATGGGCAACTTCGACGCCGAGGCCGACGACGAGGCGCTGCGCAGCTGCATCTGGCGCATCAACGTCGAGGCCGACGCCCAGGGCCGGGGCATCGGCCGGTTCGCCGTGCACGCCCTCGCCGACGAGGCCCGCAGCCGCGGCTTCGACCGGGTCACCGTCATCTATGAGCCGGGTGACGACGGGCCCGAGGACTTCTTCCACCACATCGGCTTCGAGGTCATCGGCGAGACGCCCTACGGCGAGCACGTCGCGGGGCTGACCCTGGCGTCGTCGCAGGTCTGAGCCGGCACCGCGCGAGGCCGACGACGTGACCCCGGGCGCCTCGCCCCACGGCGGCGAGCCCGCGCCGCACCCCGGCCCCGACCCCGGGCCCGCCCCCGACCCCGACCCCGACGACTTCGTCTCGCAGGTCGTCGCCGTCGTCGAGTCGATCCCGCCGGGCCACGTGATGACCTACGGGTCGGTCGCCGCCGCCCTCGGGTCGCGGGCCTCCCGTGCCGTCGGCCAGGTGATGGCCTACGCCGGGGCCGACCTGCCCTGGTGGCGGGTGATCCGCGCCTCGGGCCATGCCCCGCGCGACCACGAGCAGCGCGCCCTCGAGCAGTACCGGGTCGAGGGCACGCCTCTGCTGTGGAGCCGGTCGGGCACCTTCCGCGTCGATCTGGAGCGCGCCTCCCACCGTCCCTGAGCGACTGCACCACGGACCACCGGCATCACCGGGACGGGCATGTTCGTCGGAGGCGGTCGTCCACGACCGCCCGCCTCCCCGGCGCCGCCCGCCGTCGCCCGGGTCGCCTCAGCGCGTCCGGTCGTAGGGGGTCGTCGTCGACACGGCGACCAGACCCGACCGCTCGAGGATCGGACGCGAGTCGTCGGTCGAGTCGCTGTGCACGAGGGTCTTGCCCTGCGCGAGGGCGGAACGCGCGCGCGCCGCGGTCAACGCCCGGTAGATGCCCCGGTGGCGGTACGCCTCGAGCGTGGCGCCGCCCCAGATGCCGACGAAGTCCGTGCCGGGGACGGGTTCGAGCCGGCCTCCGCTGACCATCCGGCCGTCGACCTCGGCGACCCAGAGCTCCATGCCGTCGCCACGGCCCAACCGGGACAGCAGCGCGTCGGCCATCCGCGCGTCGACCGCCTCGCCGAACGCCTCGTCGACCATCGCACTCATCGCCCGCACGTCCGCCTCGGTGGTGACCCGACGCACCGTCACGCCCTCGGGCACCTCGCCGAGGTCCGCGAGCGCGGCGAGCGGCCCGATCATGATCGACTCGGGCTCGCCGGCTTCGAAGCCCGAGGCCACGAGCGCGTCGTGGAGCCCGGGGGCACGGTCGTGCCCGCGGGTCTTCCACTCGACCCGGGTGATCTCGTCGTCGGCGTCGAAGTGCTCGACGGCGGCCGCCACCAGCGCGCGGACCGCGTCGGCGTCCGCGTCGCCGAGGTCGCGGTAGGTGACGAACCCGCGACCACCGGCGAAGGTGACGAGCCGCAACGGACCGTGGCGGGTGACCGCGATCGCGCTCGGCGTCTCGGCGTCGGTGCGGAGTTGCTCGTCGTAGGCCTGCAGGTAGCTCGTCGCGTCGGTCATCGAGGCCACGCTAGCCGAGCCCGGACGGCAGGCGGGGCCCGCCGTCCGGGCCCCGCCTCACACGAGCGAGTCGCGCCACGCGGCGTGGAGCTGCGCGAAGCGGCCGGTGCCCGCGATCAGGTCGTCGGGGGTGCCGTCCTCGACGATCTTGCCGTGCTCCATCACGAGCACCCGGTCGGCGATCGCGACCGTCGACAGGCGGTGCGCGATGATGACCGCGGTGCGGTCGGCGAGCAGCGTCTGCAGGGCCTCTTGCACCATGCGCTCGGACGGTATGTCGAGCGACGCGGTCGCCTCGTCGAGGATCAGCACGCTCGGGTTCGCGATGAACGCCCGGGCGAACGACAGCAACTGGCGTTGCCCGGCCGACACCCGGCCGCCGCGCTTGTTCACGTCGGTGTCGTACCCGTCGGGCAGGGCCTCGATGAACTCGTGCGCCCCGACCGCCTTCGCCGCCCGCACGATCTCGTCGCGCGTCGCGTCGGGCTTGCCGAGCGAGATGTTGTCGGCCACCGAACCCGAGAAGAGGTACGCCTCCTGCGTCACCATGACGATGGCGCGGCGGAGGTCCTTCGGGTGCAGGTCGCGCAGGTCGACGCCGTCGAGCGTCACGGCACCGCGCGTCGGGTCGTAGAAGCGCGAGATGAGCTTCGCCAACGTCGACTTGCCGGCCCCCGTCGACCCGACGAGGGCGATGGTCTGCCCCGCCGGCACGTGGAGGTCGAAGCCGGGCAGCACGACCGTGTCGGCGTTGTAGGCGAACTCGACGTCGTCGAAGTGCACCTGCCCCTTGGCGTCCCACAGGTCGACCGGGCGCGTCGGGTCGGGCACGCTCGGCTGCTCCTCGAGCACGCCCGAGATCTTCTCGAGCGCGGCGGACGCCGACTGGTAGCCGTTGTAGAACATGGCCATCTCTTCGGCCGGGTCGAAGAACCGCTTCGCGTACAGCGCCACCGCCAGCAGGGCACCGATCTCGAGCGAGCCGTCGATCACCCGGAAGCCGCCGAACAGCACGACCGCCGCGAGGGTCGCGTTGCCGATGAGCACCAGGCCCGGGTCGAAGGTGCCGAACAAGGTGAACACCTTCGAGTTGGCCTGCCGGTAGTCCTCGACGTGACCGGCGTACTCCTTCTCGTTGCGCGCCTCCTTGCGGAAGGCCTGCACGGCACGCATGCCCGTCATCGTCTCGACGAAGTGCACGATGACGCGGGCGCTCGTGACGCGCGTCGCCCGGAACAGCTTCTGCGAGCGCACCTGGAACCACCGGGTCAACGCGACGAGCGGCACGAGGGCGACGGCGAGGACGAGGCCGCTCTGCGGGTCGAGCGCGACCAGGGCGACGGCGGTGAAGACCATGTACAGCAGGCCCGACACGAGCTGGTTGATGCCCGAGTCGAGCAGCTCGCGGATCGAGTCCAGGTCGCTCGTCTGGCGCGAGATGATGCGGCCCGACGTGTACGTCTCGTGGAACTCGAGGCTGAGCCGCTGCGTGTGCAGGAACAGCCGCTTGCGCAGGTCGAACAGGATCGCCTGGCTGATGCGCGCCGACAGCACCGTGTACTGCGCCATCAGCACCGCACCGATCACGCCGGTCACCAGGTAGGCGACCACGACGAGGATCGCCGGCGCCCAGTCCTGGTCGTCCATCAGGGCCGGCAGGGCGGTGTCGATGCCGATCGCGATCAGGGCCGGCCCCGCGACCTGCGAGGCCGTGCTGATCACGACGACGACGCCCATCAACGCGAGTCGCCAGCGCAGCGGGTGCACGAGCGAGCCGAGGAGGCGCAGCGACCGACGGCGGAGCCTCTTGCTCTCGTCCTTGGTGAAGTTCTCGCGCTCCTCGCCGCGGACGCCCTGCGTCGTCGAGCCCTGCTCGGCGCGCTTCTCGGCCGGCGTGCGGCCGTCCAACGCCTCGCGCTCGACGGGGCCGTCGGCGACCGCCGGACGATCGGGACGGTCGTCCTCGAGTGTCGTGTCGGTCATGCGAGCACCTCCTCTCGGGTGGTGGTGGAGTCGTCGTCGAGCGACGAGATGACGTAGCGGTAGTGCTCGTTGCTCGCGATGAGGTCGGAGTGCCGGCCCACCGCGGTGACCGTGCCGTTCTGGAGCAGCGCGACCCGGTCGGCCAGGGTGACCGTCGACGGCCGGTGCGCGACGATCAGCGAGGTCGTGGACGCGAGCACGCGTCGCAGACCGGCCTCGACCCGCGCCTCGGTGTCGACGTCGAGGGCCGACAACGGGTCGTCGAGCACCAGCACGGCCGGGCGCGCAGCGATGGCACGTGCCAGCGCGAGGCGCTGACGCTGGCCGCCGGACAGGCTGAGGCCCTCTTCACCCACGCGGGTGTCGACGCCCTCGGGGAGCCGCTCGACGAAGTCGGCCTGCGCGATCTCGAGTGCCTCGCGCATCACCCGGTCGGCCTCGTCGGCGTCGTCGGCGAGGTCGGGGCGACCGAGCAGGACGTTGTCACGGACGGACGCGCTGAACAGCGTCGCGTCCTCGAACGCCATGCCGATGTGACGGCGGAGCTCTTCACGGCTGAGGTCGCGGACGTCGACACCGTCGATCAGGACCTGCCCGCCGGTGACGTCGTAGAGCCGGGACACGAGCGACAGGAGCGTCGTCTTGCCCGAACCGGTGAGACCGACGAGGGCCATCGTCTCGCCGGGCTCGACGACGAGGTCGACCCCGTTGACGAGGTCGGAGAACTGGGCCGGCGAGTCCTGGTACCGGAAGTGCGTGCCCTTGAACTCGAGTCGACCGTGGGGTTCGGCGATCGTCGCCGGCTCCTCGGGGTCGGTCACCGTGTTCTCGCTGTCCATCACCTCGAAGTAGCGGTCGACGGCCGTGCGGGTGTCGAAGGTCATCGAGAGGAGGAAGCCGATCGACTCGACCGGCCAGCGCAGCACGGTCGCCGTCGCGAAGAAGGCGAACAGCTGGCCGACGGTCAGCTGGCCGTCGGCGGCCAACCAGACGCCGCCGAGCAGACAGAGCGCGAAGGCGACGTCGGGGACGAGCAGCAGCCAGAGCCACAGCTTCGAGATGGCCTTCGCCTTCTCGATCTCGGTCCCGCGGAGGTCCTCGGCCTGCTTGGCGAACTCGCGCAGCGAGTGCTTGCCGCGACCGAAGGCCTTGAGCACGCGGATTCCGTGGACGCTCTCCTCGACGCTGGTCGCCAGGTCGCCGACCTGGTCCTGGCTGCGGCGGGCGACGACCGAGTAGCGCTTCTCGAACGCGAAGCTGACGAAGAACACGGGCAGCGACGCCACGAGGAAGACGAGGCCGAGCACCCAGCTGTACGAGAACAAGACGACGAAGCCGACGACGATCGTGAGCACGTTGACCACGAGCAGCACGACACCGAACGCGAGCCAGCGGCGGATGAGGCTCAGGTCGCTGACCGACCGGCTGAGCAGCTGACCGCTCTGCCAACGGTCGTGGAACGCCACCGGCAGATCTTGCAGCTTGGCGTAGAGGGCGTTCCGCATGGTCGCCTCGACGTGCGTGCTCGGAGTGAGCACCAGGCGACGGCGGGCACCGATCAGGATCGCCTCGGCCACTCCGAGGCCCAGCACGACGGCGAACGCGGGCCAGACCTGCGATCGGTCACCGCTCGACAGGGGGCCGTCGACGAGCAGTTGCAGGACGAGGGGGATCAGCAGGGCGACGACGGCGGCGAGAAGGGCCGCGACCATGCCCAGCACGATGCGGGGCAGGGCCGGCTTGACGTAGGGGTGGAGCCGCACGAGCGACTGCACCGTCGAGGGGCGCTTCGCCGGGTCGGGCGGGCGTGCGGACGAGGACTTCTGAGACATGGGTGATCCAAGTGTCGTGATCTGGCACGGGCGACCGAACGGAGCGGTGACCCGTGGTGGAGAAGGTGGTGCGGCGACCGTCCGGGGAGGACGCGCGGTCCCGCGGTCGCGCCCGGAGACGTCGGCGGGCGGTGTGTCGGAGGGGTGCCGGTGGGCGGCGGACCGTCTCGTCTAGACGATCGGCGCCGGGCTCGGAGAGGCCGAGGAGGCGCGACCCACGCGAGCACCGTCGGTGGCCGTGCCCACCGTGGTCAGTGTCGTCGTCGTCATCATGTCCTCCTGAGTGTCGTCATCCGTCCGTGCGGTCGTGTCCGACCGGCTGTGAGCAGCCTTACAGGATATGCGTGCCGTCGACTCCGCCGCAAGACGGAACGGTTCGGAATCATGGACGACGCGACGCACGCCTCCGGGGCCCCGGCCGACGGCGACCTAGTGGAAGAAGTGGCGCTCGCCCGTGAAGTACATGGTCACGCCGGCAGCCTTCGCCGCGGCCACGACCTCGTCGTCGCGGATCGACCCGCCGGGCTGGACGACCGCGGCCACGCCGGCGTCGAGCAGCACCTGCAGGCCGTCGGCGAAGGGGAAGAACGCGTCGGACGCCGCGACCGACCCGGCGGCACGCGCACCGGCGCGGTCGACCGCGAGGTGGCACGAGTCGACGCGGTTGACCTGGCCCATGCCCACCCCGACGGACGCGCCGCCCGAGGCGAGCAGGATCGCGTTCGACTTGACGGCGCGCGAGGCCTTCCAGGCGAACTCGAGGTCGGCTCTCGTCGAGGCGTCGGCCTCGTCGCCGGCCACCAGCGTCCAGCCGTCGGACGTGAACGCGTCGAACCGGTCGGCGTCCTGGACGAGCAGGCCACCCGAGATCTGCTTGACCTCGCCCGCGTCGCGGGTGAAGTCGGCGGGCAGGGTCAGCAGGCGGATGTTCTTCTTCGCGCTGAGGATCTCGACGGCCTCGGGGTCGAACGCCGGGGCGATGACGACCTCGGTGAAGATGTCCGCGACGGTCTCGGCCATGGCGCGGGTCACCGGGCGGTTGGCCGCGATGACGCCGCCGAACGCGGAGACGGGATCGCAGGCGTGCGCCCGCTGGTGCGCGTCGGCGATGGCGTCGACGGCGTCGGGCGAGGCCACGGCGATGCCGCACGGGTTGGCGTGCTTGATGATCGCGACGGCGGGCTCGTCGAAGTCGTAGGCGGCGCGCAGGGCCGCGTCCGCGTCGACGTAGTTGTTGTACGACATCTCCTTGCCGTGCAGCTGCGTCGCCTGCGCGATGCCGTGCGCGCCGGGCGTCGCGTAGATCGCGGCGGCCTGGTGGGAGTTCTCGCCGTAGCGGAGGGTGTCCTGCAGCTCGGCCGAGACGGTGACCGTGGGCTCGAAGCCGGCCCGCGCCTCCTGCTCGTCGACGACGGACGAGGAGGCGCGGGTCGCCGCGGCGGACGCGTCGGCCTCGGCGCGCACACCCACGTGTGCGGCGAAGTACGCCGCGACTGCCGTGTCGTACGCGGCCGTGTGGGCGAAGGCCTCGCCGGCCAGGCGCTGACGCTGGGCGAGGGTCGTGCCCCCCAGCGTGAGCGCCTTCTCGATCTGCAGGTAGTTCGTCGGCGAGACGACGATCGCGACGTTGGCGTGGTTCTTCGCGGCGGCCCGGACCATCGCGGGCCCCCCGATGTCGACGTTCTCGATGACGGTCGGCACGTCGGCACCCGAGGCGACGGTCTCGACGAACGGGTAGAGGTTGACGACGACGAGCTCGAACGCGGCGATGTCGAGTTCGGCCAGCTGCACCTCGTGCGACTCGAGCCGCAGGTCGGCGAGGATGCCGGCGTGCACCGCGGGGTGCAGCGTCTTGACGCGGCCGTCCAGCGACTCGGGGAACCCGGTGACGCTGCTGACCTCGGTGACGGCGTGGCCGGCGTCCCGGATGGCCTGGGCGGTCGAGCCGGTCGACACGATCTCGACGCCGGAGGCCGAGAGGGCGGCGGCCAGGTCGAGCAGGCCGGTCTTGTCGCTGACGCTGATCAGGGCACGACGCACGGTCACGGCGTCACGGTCGCGGTAGAGGCTGGGGTCGATGGCGTGGCCGCTCATGCGGTGGGCTCCTGTTCGAGGGTGGTCGTTCCGTTGGCGATGTCGAGCACGGTCTGGACGAGCAGTTCGCGCTCGACGACCTTGATGCGGTCGTGCAGCGACGACTCGTCGTCGCCGGGCAGGACGGGGATGCGACGCTGGGCGAGGATCGGGCCGCTGTCGACGCCCTCGTCGACGACGATGACGCTCGCGCCCGTCTGCTCGACGCCCGCCGCGAGCGCGTCGCGCACGCCGTGCGCGCCGGGGAACTCGGGCAGGTAGGCGGGGTGCGTGTTGATGAGGTTCGGTGCGAGGGCGGCGACGACCCGCGACGGCACGAGCCGCATGAAACCGCTGAGCACGACGAGGTCGGGCTGCCACTGCTCGATCTGGGCCAACAGCTCGTCACCCCAGGCGGCACGGTCGGCGAAGTTCGAGAAGGCGACCGAGAAGGTCGGCACCCCGAAGTGCTCGGCGTGCTCGAAGCCGTCGGCCTCGCGGTCGGCGCCGACGGCGACCACCCGGGCGGGGTACTCGGCGTCGCTCGCGGCCTCGAGCAGAGCCCGGAGGTTCGAGCCGCCACCGGAGATGAGCACCACGAGCTTCAGCACCCGGCAAGCCTAGCGGCCCGGGCGCGCGCATCGGGGGGCGGCCACGGTCCCCGTGGCGGCGGCGGTGGCGGTGGATGCGGCGGCGGTCCGTCGGACGACGGTGTCAGCGCGTGATGCCCTCGATGCGCTCGGTGTCGTCGCCGTCGCGCCGCAGGGTGGTCACGGGCACAGGGCCCGTCGGCGTGGTGTCGTCGACGACCGGGTCGTCGTGCCGCTTCGCACCGGAGCCGTCCGGCGTCGACTCGGCTCGATCACCCGCGAACCTCGGTGGCGTCACGACCATCGCGAGCACGCCGGCGACGGCGAACTCGAGCGCCGCGAACCCGCCGACCAGCAGCGGGTCGGGTCCGACGTCGGTCAGGCGTCCGGGCCCGGCCGAGCCCGAGGCCGCCCAGGCGAGCAGGCCGAGCAGCGCTCCCCCGACGAGCCCGCCGACGACCGCGACGACGATGCGACGGACCAGGTCGTCGACCCCGTACCCGGCGAGCATCCGTTGCAGCCGCGGCCTCAGGAGGGTCGCGCAGACGTATGCGGCGACGACCGGGACCAGCAGCCCGACGAAACCGAACGTCAGGTCGGCGGTGGGCAGGGCGCCGAGGAAGGGGATCGCGGGCATCGGGCCGACGGCGGTGCCCAGGGGCGAGATCGACGACCCGGTGCCGATGGCGAAGCCGGGGCCGACCAGCCACGACGCCGCCCACACGACGACGTCGGGGAGCAGGGCGAGTTGACCGAGCGTCAACGCGAGCCCTCCGAGGAACCCGCCGTGCGCGCCTTCGTACAGGGTGATGATCTGGGCGTAGTTCGTCACGATGAGCACCGAGACGATCAGGGCCGACACGGCCAAGACGGCGGATGCGGCCACGGTCCCGAGCCGCAGTCCGGCGGCCGCGATGCCGGTCACCTGTCGGGGCAGTCGCGACAGGAGCCCGATCACGGCACCGGTGACCGGGTCGGCGGCCTCGCCCCGACGCCGGCGCGTGACCTCCGCCATGGCCACGACCGGCACGGCGTACACGAGCGCGGGCAGGAGCGTGCCCTGCCACAACGACGGGCGTGCGAGCTCGTGCTGCGCGGAGGCCGCCAGGGCGAGGGACAGCAGGGCGAAGGTGCCGATGGTCACGAGCACGCCCGTCAGGCGGTGCGCGGTCTCGGCCGCGGCGCGGCCAGCGCGGACGCCCATCAGCACCGTGAGCAGGGCGAAGCCGAGTGCGGCCAGCGAGATGACGATGGGAGCGTCCGCCCCGGGGATGCCGGTCGCCGCGGCCGCGTCGGCGCTGAGCTGGACGGTCAGGTCGGCGCCGTGCCCGACGAGCCACGAGTCGACGGCTGCCCGCCAGAAGACGACCCAGTCGATCTGCAGGCCGTACTGGAACGCCCAGAGCGAGGTCAGCACGACGAGGGGGATGCCGACGCCGATGGCCACGACGAGCAGGGCTTCGAGCGCGGAGAAGAGAGCGGTGACTGGGCGGTTCATCGCGAGCGACTGTACCGGTGCCGACCGGGGCCGGCCTGCTGCCCCGCCGCCCGCGACGACGACGCCGCTCCGCACCCGCCGGCCCGCACGCACGCACGACGGGCGTGTCCGTCGTGACCGGCGTCCGAGGACGACCGGCGGTGACGAACACGCCCGTCGAGGAGGCGCGGGTCGGCCCCTACAGGGAGGCGTAGACCTCGCGGAGCAGCGCCGCGGTCTCGCTCGGCGTCTTGCCGACCTTGACGCCGGCGGCTTCGAGCGCCTCTTTCTTCGCCTGGGCGGTGCCGGCCGAGCCGGACACGATCGCACCGGCGTGGCCCATCGTCTTGCCCTCGGGGGCGGTGAAGCCCGCGACGTAGCCGACGACGGGCTTGGTGACGTGTGCCTTGATGTAGTCGGCGGCACGCTCTTCGGCGTCGCCGCCGATCTCGCCGATCATGACGATCGCCTTGGTGTCGGGGTCGGCCTCGAACGCCTCGAGGGCGTCGATGTGCGTCGTGCCGATGACCGGGTCGCCACCGATGCCGATGGCGGTCGAGAAGCCGAGGTCGCGCAGCTCGAACATCATCTGGTAGGTCAGGGTGCCCGACTTCGAGACCAGGCCGATGGGCCCCGAGCCCGAGATCGAGGCGGGCGTGATGCCCACCAGCGACTCGCCGGGCGTGATGATGCCGGGGCAGTTCGGGCCGATGATGCGGGTCGTCCCGCCCTTGGCCTTGGCGAGCGCCCAGAACTCGGCGCTGTCTTGCACGGGGATGCCCTCGGTGATGACGACGACGAGCGGCACCTCGGCCTCGATGGCCTCGACGACGGCGTCCTTGGCGAACGCCGGCGGCACGAAGACGATCGAGACGTCCGCGCCGGTCTCGGCGACGGCCTCGGTCACGGTGCCGAAGACGGGGAGCTCGACGTCACCGTGGGTGACGGTCGTGCCGGCCTTGCGGGCGTTGACGCCACCCACGACCTTCGTGCCCGCCTTGAGCATGAGTGCGGTGTGCTTGGTGCCCTCGCCGCCGGTGATGCCCTGGACGATGACCTTGCTGTCCTTGTTGAGGAAGATCGACATTGTTCTGTGCAGTCCTTACTTCGAAGCCAGCTCGGCGGCCTTGTCGGCAGCCTCGTCCATGGTCGCGACGACGGTGACCAGCGGGTGGGCCGCCTCCGCCAGGATGCGTCGACCCTCGTCGACGTTGTTGCCGTCGAGTCGCACGACGAGCGGCTTGGTGGCCGCGTCGCCGAGGATGCCGAGGGCGGCGACGATGCCGTTGGCGACCGCGTCACAGGCGGTGATGCCACCGAAGACGTTGACGAAGACGCTCTTGACCTGGGCGTCGCCCAGGATCACGTCGAGCCCCGCCGCCATGACCTCGGCGCTCGCTCCGCCGCCGATGTCGAGGAAGTTGGCGGGCTTGACGCCGCCGTGCGCCTCGCCGGCGTACGCGACGACGTCCAGCGTCGACATGACGAGACCTGCACCGTTGCCGATGATGCCGACCTCGCCGTCGAGCTTCACGTAGTTGAGGCCCGCGGCCTTGGCCTTCGCCTCGAGCGGGTCGGCCGCGTCGGCGTCCTCGAGCTCGGCGTGGCCGGGGTGACGGAACTCGGCGTTCTCGTCGATGGAGACCTTGCCGTCGAGGGCGACGATGTCGCCCTGCTCGGTGAGCACGAGCGGGTTGACCTCGACGAGGGTCGCGTCCTCGCCCTCGTAGACGGCGTAGAGCTTCACCAGGACGGGGGCGACCTTCTCGACGAGCTCGTCGGGGAACCCGCCGGCCTTCGCGATCTCGGTGGCCTTCGCGAGGTCGATGCCCGCGCGGGGGTCGACCTCGATGCGCGCCAACGCGTCGGGCTTCTCGACGGCGAGCTGCTCGATCTCCATGCCGCCCTCGACGCTGCAGAGCGACAGGTACGAACGGTTGGCACGGTCGAGCAGCACCGAGAAGTAGAACTCGCGGGCGATCTGGGCGCCGCCGGCGATCATGACGCGCTTGACGACGTGGCCCTTGATGTCGAGCCCGAGGATGTCCTTCGCCGCGGCCTCGGCGTCGTCCGGGGTCTTCGCCACCTTGACGCCGCCGGCCTTGCCTCGGCCGCCGACCTTGACCTGGGCCTTCACGACGGTGACGCCACCCAGCTTCTCGGACGCCGCTCGCGCCTCCTCGGGGGTGTCGGCCACGATGCCCGGCAGCACGGGCACGCCGTACTGCTCGAACAGGTCTCTGGCCTGGTACTCGAAAAGATCCACGCTGTTCTTCCAATCCGCATCGCTGCGTCGTCTCACCATGATCCGTCTCGACATCGAGCCATCTCGACATGAAGACATATGGGCCGCGGTCAGCCTAGCGGGCGACCCCAGGGGTACGCCGAGCGGGGCGTCTGCTGTGAGCATCGGGGGCCCGCTGCCGCCTGGGGAGTAGACGAGAGACACCCCGACAGAACCAGAAGACGGAGACACGCATGTCGAAAGAGAAGAACCTCGCCACGCAGGAGCGCCTCGGCGAGATCCTGACCGCCCGTGAGATCGACCGCCTCGGCGAGGGTTTCCACGCCGACGTCGTCGACCACGACCCGGCCCCCGACGCACCCGCCGGCCTCGCCGGCATCCAGGCCTTCTGGACCGAGTTCTTCGCGGCCTTCCCCGACGCCGACCTCGCGGTCGAGACCCTCGTCGCCGACGACGAGAACGTCACCGCCGTCTTCACGATCTCGGGCACGCACACCGGCACGTTCCAGGGCGCGGAACCCACGGGCAAGTCGTTCACCGTGCGCGGCATCCAGGTCGGCCGGTTCGACGAGGACGGCCTGCTCGTCGAGCGCTGGGGCGCCACCGACGAGGCCGGCATGAAGCAGCAACTCGGTCTGGCCTGAGCCGCTCCCCCACCACCCCGCACCGCCTTCGAGAGGACACACCATGAGCGACACCAACACCCCCGCAGCATCGGGCGAGCAGCCCTACGACCAGGCCGACGAGTTCGCCGAGTCCGAGCAGATCGCGACGAACGACGCCGTGGCCGGCGAGACGGTCTTCCCCGGCGTCGGCGAGGGCAACGACGGCCCCACCGGTGGCGCGCCCCGCGAGGGCTCGCCCGAGTACGCCTCGAACGACCTCGAGGGCGACGAGATCGACCTCGACGAGACCGAGTGACCTCGGTCACCACCGTCTGACGACGCCCCCGCCGCACCTCGCGGCGGGGGCGTCGTTGCATCACGGCTCCTCCCCCGGCGTGTGTCAGCGGGAACCGTGCACAGGAGGCGCGGTGCCGGCCTCGGCAGCCGGGGTGGCTGCCCGATCGTCGGTGCATGACATCACCAACGAAGGCCCTCGGGCCCCCCAGACGGCGCCTCGCGCTCGCCCTCGCCCTGTTGTTCTCGGTCGCCGTCGGGCTGCTCGGCCACGCTCCGGCCGCTGCCGTGACCGGCACAGGACTCGGCCCGGGCCACCTCTGGCGTGGCGACGACGTCTCGTGGCTCGGTACCTACCGACTCGACGACGGCACCCAGGCGTTCTGCCTCGAAGCAGGGAAGAGCTCGCCCGTCGGCAACCACTACGACACGACCACGGGTGGTGACGTGATCGGCGTCTCGACCGACGACCACGCGCGGCTCGCGTACATCGCCCGCACCTGGGGCGGCACGACCGACGCCGACACGGCCGCCGCGGGACAGCTCGCGGTCTGGACCATCACCGGCCTGAACGGCCACACGCAGCGGTACTACGCCGGCCGTGCCAACGAGCGGTGGCCGATCGTGCTCGAACGCGCGAACCAGATGCTCGCCGAGGCCTCGTCGGCCGCGTCGAAATCCGTCGCGGCATCGATCACCGTCGAACTCTCGGACGACGGCACCGGGCTGATCCGCCCCGACCTCACGGTCGACCGTGTGGCGGGCGGGCCGACGAGCCTCGAACCGACACATGCAGGCACGGTCACCCTGGACGGCGCCGTGTTCGCGGACGGCTCGACCACGGCCGTCGTCCGCAACGGCGAGAGCGTGTCCGTCGTCGCCACCGGTGACGCTGCCCACGTCACCGTGAACGCCTCGGTCGAGTTCGTCGACCTGCCGTACGGACGGGTGACCACGGTGGGGAACAGTCCCGCGGGCTCACAGATGATCCTCTTCTCGGGCGGGGTCGCGGCCTCCGCCTCCGAAGCCGCGAGTGTCGAGCAGCTGTCGCCCCTGCCGTTCCAGCCCACGGTGTCGACCGTCACCAGCGACACCGTGGCCGAGACCGGGACGGTCGTCACCGACCAGGTGACGCTCGGCGTGCGGCCCGGAGACGGGCTCCTGTCCGAGTGGGGTCGATACGACGACGCGGGGAGCTGGCGTCCCGTACCGGTCACGGTGCGGAGCCGCCTGCTGGGGCCCTTCCTCGCTCCGGTGGTCGAGGCCGCCGCGTGGCCGGACGACGCCCCGCTGGTCTGCGAGGTCGCCCTCGAGGTAGTCGACGGTCCGGGCACCTACTCGACGCCGGGCTGCGAGCTGCCCGCCGGCGGTTACTACACGTGGGTCGAGACCATCGATCCTGCGGACACTCCGGTCGAAGCGGGGCGTGACCGGGTGGGTTCCTGGCGCTCTCCCTTCGGCACGGCGACCGAGACGACGTTCGTGCCCTGGACGCCGACCATCTCGACCGTGGTGTCCGACGCCGAGATCGACCCCGGTGCCTGCGTCAGCGACGAACTCACCGTCGTCGACCTCCACCCCGACGTGCCCGGCGGGGTCGACGTCGAGTCGGTGCTCGTCGGACCGTTCGCCGAGGCCCCCGAGGTGGGAAGCGACCTCGGACAGATCGGCCGCCTCGACCCGGACCTGATCGTGGCCCGCGAGACCGTCGCCACCAGCGAGGACGGCACCTACGCCACGCCCTGCGTCACGCTCGAGCGACCCGGCACGTACGTCTTCCTGTTCTCGTCGGAGGGGTCGGCGGCCGCCGAGGACGGCAGCAGGATCGTGCCGGCCTTCGCCGACACCACCGTCTACCGGAGCGAGATGACGACCGTCCGACAACCGGCGCCGGCCGATGCCCCCGCGCCTCCGGCGAGGCTGGCCTTCACCGGTTCGACCGGTGGAGGGCAACCGTTGCTCGTCGCCCTCGGCATCATGGGTACCGGCTTGGTGCTCGTGACGACGGCAGGTGCGCTGCACCTTCGGAGGCGCCGCCCGGACCGGGGCTCGGAGACTGCCTGCCGTGCGGTCGAGACCGACGCCCTGTCGTCGTTCGGCCTGGGCGAGGCGCGATGAGCCCCCGGGTGCAGGTGCCCAGAAGCGGCCCGGGCTCAACCGGCCCGGTCGAACGGCACCTGCACCCGGACGGCTCGACCGCTGCCGTCGTCCACGAGGGCGAACCCGGGCGTCGGCCGGTCGGCGAGGTCGGACTTCGTCAGCCGGAGCCCCACCTGGTCACCTTCGTTGGGCAGCTGTGGGCTGAGCACGGCGCCGCACCGGTTGTTCCTCACGTCGACCTGCCAGCCGGCCCACCCGGACAACACCTCGCCGGTCGTCCCGGCCACGACGAGTGCGCGACCGGTGTCGGGGCACGACCTGAGGAACTCCGCGAGCCACTCGCCCGCGGGGCAGTCCTTGAGGTGTTCGCCGTCGTCGATGACGAGCACGCGAGGGCCGTCGGCGTCTGCGAAGAAGGGCGCGAGGAGGGCCTCCTCGACGGTCCGGGTGGTGATCACCGCGACCACGCCGGGCAACCCCTCGAGCGCCCGCAGCGGCGATCGCCGTGGGGCGACGACGACCACTCCGATGCGCTGGGCCGTGAGCGACCGGACGACGGCTACCAGGACGGTGCTGCGCCCGCTCTTCGGGGGGCCCGTCACGACATAGCTGCCCGGGCCGTCGGCGAGGTCGGGACCCCACGGAACGAGGTCGTCGCCACCGACGCCGATCAAGGCGAAGACGCTCGCCGGGTCAGCCGCTCCCCGGCGGGACCAGGCGTCGTCGAACGAGATGGGGCCCGCCAGTTCGTCGACGCGGAAGGGCCGACGGGCGGCAGGAACATCACGGTCACGGTGAGCCGCCGACGCCGCCCGCCGTCTCAGCGCCTCGGCCTGCGCCTGCCCCGTGGCCTCGGCATCGATCAAGGCGACCTGCGTCTCGATCGAGGTCTCGGCGGTGAAGCCCCGCCCTGGGGGCAGGACGTCGGGCAGGGCCCGCGCGTTCAGACCGGCGAGGGCGTAGTCGGCCCGGTCGGTCAGGCGCAGGAGCAGCTTGTCGTCGACCAGGGCGGCGAGCCGGCCCGCGACGAGCTGCCGGTCACCCGTGACGAGCACGTGGAGCCCGACCGCGGCACCCTCACGCAAGAGCACCCCCACCTGGTCGACGAGCTTGCCGTGCTCGATCTCGGCGAAGCTGCCCGTGAACCCTTCCCACCGGTCGATCATGACGACCAGGTGCGGCAGGCGGTCCCCCTCGGGAGAGGCTCGTCGCTGCTCGACCACGCCCGCATGACCTCCCGCTGCGAACACCTGTTGCCGCCGGTAGGTCTCGTCGACGAGCTTCGTCAGCAGGCGCCGGACCCGGTCGAGCTGGGTCCGCTGGACGACGGCTCCGACGTGCGGAAGGCTCTCGAGCGGCAGCAGGGCACCGCTGCCGCAGTCGATGCCGTAGAGGTGCACGTCGGCGCAGCTCGTCCGGTCGGCGAGGGAGGCCGCGACCGTGCGGAGCACCTGCGAGCGTCCCGTCCGCGGGGCGCCGACGACGAAGAGATGCCCCAGGGTCTGCAGGTCGAGCGCGGCCGGGGCCTGGTGCTGTTCGGCCGGGAAGTCCTGCCGACCGAAGGGCAGCACGGCCACGTCGCCGGGGACGCACGCGTCGACATCCGAGCCCGTCCGGGACCCTGCCAGGTCGTCGAGCACGAGCCTGTCGGGCAAGGCGTCGAGCCACGGACGATGCGGGCGAGGAATCCCGAGACGGGTGCAGGCCGCGGCGAGCGCGTCGACGAGCTCGGCCAGGTCGGTGCGACCGGCGGACTCGGTCGTCGTCCGTGGCGGCGGCTCGGCCACGACCCGCCCGAGGTCCCGCCAGTCGAGCGGACTCGACCACACCTCGGGCACGACCTCGGCCACCGCCCCGGGGCGTCGGCCACCGACACGGCCTGCCTGGAACGGGACGAGTGCACTGGCCCCCAATCGGACGAAGGCGCGACCCGGTGTCGACTTGGAGATGCCGGCCGCGTCACCCACGTCGATGACGTCGCTGCTCTCACCTGCATCGGTCACGCGAAGGGCGATCCTCAGGTTCGTGTTCGCCCTGATGTCGCCGGTGACGACGCCCGTCGGCCGCTGCGTCGCGAGCACGAGGTGGATTCCGAGAGAACGCCCGCGCTGGGCGATGTTGACGAGGCCGGTCACGAAGTCCGGCAACTCGCGGACCATGCTGGCGAACTCGTCGATCACGATCAGGAGGCGCGGCAACGGAGGCCTCGCATCGTCACCGACCGCGCCCTCCACGTAGTCCTCGAGGTCCTTCGCTCCGGCGTCGGCGAGGAGGTGCTCGCGGCGTCGCAGCTCGGCCCCGAGCGAGTGCAACGCCCGCTCCACGAGGTGCGTGTCGAGGTCGGTGACCATCCCGACGGTGTGGGGCAGCGGCGCGAAGTCCCGGAACGCGGCACCACCCTTGTAGTCGACGAGGACGAACGTCATCGACTCGGGGGTGTTCGCGGCGGCGAGCGACGCGACCATGCTCTGCAGCAACTCGGACTTGCCGGAGCCGGTCGTGCCTGCCACGAGACCGTGCGGACCGTCCCTACGGAGGTCGAATGCGAACGGGCCGTCGAGGCTCTCTCCGATGACGACCTCGGTCGTGGGGCCCGTGCGAGCCCATCGGTCGAGTACGGCCTCGGCGGTGGGGGGTTCGAGCTGCAGCACGTCGAGCAGCCGGGAACGCGCCGGGAGCCCGCCCGTTCCGCCGCCGTCGTCGACGTCGACCACCGGGGCGACGGCCCGGGCGACGGCCTCGAACCAGCCGGCGGGCAGCAGGTCGGCCTTGACCTCGCGCACGTCGGCGGTGCGGTGCACGTCGAGGGAATGCCGCGCGAGGCCGCAGGTGACGACGGCGACGCACTCCTCGGGAAGGGATCGGCGTTCGGCGTCGACGCACACGGCGTACACGCCGACGGAGGGCCCGTCCCGCAGGACGCGGACGAGCCCGGGCAGTGCCCGCAACCGCCGCGCACCGTCGACGACGAGGACGATGTCGGTGGCCGCACGGAGGGCCCCCTGCGACTCCCGCACCGCCCGCCGGCGAGAGTCGATCTCGGCCCCGAGCTCGGCGATGCGGCGGGCGACGGTCTCGGCGTCGTTGCCGACCCAGGCGGCGGCTGGACGACCGTTCTCGGGACGGGCATGGGGGACATGGGCCAGCCAGGACCAGTCGTCGCCCGCAGCGTGTTCGGTCAGGACGACCAACCGCACGTCGCGGGGGCTCTGTGCGACGGCGAGCTGAGCCAGCATCCACGCGACGAGAGGTCTGGCGTGTTCGGATCGGCCTGCCACCCCGACGACCCCGTGGTCGGCCAGATCGACGGTGACGGGCACGTCGACCGCGGGGCGAGCGACGGTCCGACGGTGCTCGAGTTCGGCCGGGTCCTCGATGGTGACACCCGAGGGCAGATCCGCCGTGCCGATCCTGACGCGCAGGTGGTCCGGATCGTCACGACGGCGTTCCCACAATCGTGAGCGACGCCGGGCGGCGATGTCGAGCACGGTGGCGGCGTCGGGACTGAGGTGTCGCAACTCGCGCTGCAGCTGCCGCACGGCGCTCTCGGCATCCGCCGCCACCGCCTCCTTCGTGGCCTGATGGTCGGCGAGGCGTTGCCGGTGCGAGACCTTCCCGTTGCGCTTGTCGTAGAGGTGGTTGCCCATCATGACCACCGGCGACATGAGCCCGAAGGCGAGGAAGGCGACGTTCCCGAACACGCTGACCATGACGACGGCCATCAGCATCGGCGCCAGCGCCGCGACGATCGGCAGGGGCCGCTTCGCACCCTGTTGGGGTTCGGCGGGGAACCGGAACGTCGTGGTCGGCGGTTCCGGCAGGAGGCGCGGTGGGCGTGCGTGGTCGAGGGTGCCTCCCCCCTCGCTCACGGTGATCGCGGCGGACGGGTGCCCGGCCGGCGCGACGGCGAGGAGGGTGTCGCCGATGGTGATGACGCAGTGTTCGTCCACGGCGGCCGTACCTCGGACGGGAACGCGGTCGACGAGCACGAGTGGCCCGCGAGCCTCGTCGTCGGACTCGGGGAAGGCGTCGGCCGTGGGGGTCAGCGTGAAGCGCCCGGCGCCGTCGAGTTCGATCGTCGCGACGATCGGCGGCACCCGCACGTCGTCCAGCCTCACGCCTGCGTCGGGACCGCTTCCGAGGTGGACGAGCCCGACGTCGACGACGTGGATCGTCCCTGCCCCGCGGCCTCCGATGATGCGGATGGTGGGCAGATCGGCAGGCGAACGGAGGTGCGTCGCCGGGCCGCCGAAGCCGACGACGGCGCCGTCGAGCAGGATTCCCGAACTCATGCGCGCGGTCGGGTCGACCGGCACCCCGTCGACCGTGATGCTCCCGGGCTCAGCGGGCGGGGCGTGACCCGAGTGACCCAGTGAAGACGCGAGGTGCCGCGCCACGGCGTCGACGGTGGTGTCCGGATCGACCAGGACCGAGCGGTCCGCCCGGTGGCCCGTCGGGACGTGCAGGACGGTGACGCTCAGCCTCACGCGGCGGGCACCACGCTGATGTCGTCCACGAACGCGTCGACTTCGTCGATCATGCCGAGGACGCCCTCCGGCCCGCCGACCTGGCAGGTGACGCGGAGGTCGTACGGCTCGGCCCGGAAGGCGTAGACGAGCGTGGCGTGGAGGCCGGCGTCGCCGTCGACGGCCGCGTACCTCACGCCTCGGAGCCCCTGCCCGAGACCGCTCGCCTCGACCTGCTCGACGACGGGAGGCTCGACCCCGGCCACGTCGCTGTCGAAGACCATGGCCCGGAGGGCGGCATCACGATCGCCTCCGACGAACCCGTACTGGACGCGCAGCAGCGACGGAGGGGTCGCGATGTCCGGCAGGTAGAGGTACCGGCGTTCGTCCTCGGGCGACCAGCGCGCGAGGGCCGAGAGCACCTCCGTCAGCCAGGACCGGGAGGCGCGGGTCGACACCTCGGACCGCTCGGCCACGGTACGCATGGTCGCCTTGATCCACGACCGCGGCGCGCGGTGACCGTCATGCGGCCAGGAGGTCGGAAGGGCCACCCAGGTCTCGGGGTCGTGCCCGATGAGGATGTCGAAGTCGGTGGTGGCGTCGGTGTCGGTTTCGGTCACGGTGCAGGTCGCTTTCTGTGGCAGTCGAGGGGGTTCAGGCGAGGGGCCGGTCGGTGACGAGGCGCCCTTCGGCGTCACGCCAGCGAAAGGTGCTGAGCATGGCGTCGAAGACGTCGGTGACGGCGTCGACGATGCGGGTTCGCGCGTCGATGTCGGACCCGGCGTCGGCGTCGGCGTCGCCCGGCGCGGCCGACGCGGCCGACGCATCGGTCGCTGAGCCGATGGTGAGGACGAGGGTGAGCAGTCGGTCGTCATGACCGGCGACTCGCGTGAGGACGGTCCGACGGCGGAGGGGCGTCAGGTCGGCGACCTCGTCGGGTGCGGCACGGTCGTCCTGCGCCGGGGCTTCAGCTGCGGGGTCGGTCCAGACCACCGCCGGGTCGCCGGCGAGGACGATCGGAGCCGCCCCGTGGGTGGCGACGCGTCGCAGCAGCAGCCGGTCGAGGTCGGCATGCGCGGACCGGGTGACGGGCACGGACGCGACGACGATCGAGCACACGATGTCGGTGCCGGGCAGCGGGCCCGCACTGAGGTACGAGTCGAGCACACGGCCGTTGACGTCGGCCGCGAGCGCACGCCCGAGTGCCGACCCGAACCGCATCCGCCAGTCGTCGGGGGCCGTTCCGGTTCCGGGTGCGGGCTGGTCTCCCAGCTGCTCGGCGACGAACGCCGCTGCGTCAGGCGCGTCCATTCCACCCGGCACCCGGACGAACCCCGGAGGCACGACGATCGAATACGACGCCGCCACCGTCCCGGCCGTCCGCCCCACGCGCCCCGGGCCGCTCACGGAATGTCCTTCGGGTTCGTGCTGGCTGAACACGATGGACGATTCTCGGCGAGGGGCACCTCTGCCTGAGCCCGTGTCTTCTCGCGTCCGTGTTTTCTCTTTCGCTGCAGAAAGACGATTCCCAAACCGATGAAGGCGACGAACTCCGCGAGGAATAGACCTACGGCTAAAGCCGAATCGCGCGGCCAGTCTGCGGACCTTCTGAAGAGATCTCCGAAGACCCAGGCGTATCCAGCGCTGAGCCCGCACCAGAACGCCAAAACCCAGGGATGCATGGTGTAGGGGACATCGAAGCCCCCTCGTCGTAGGAGATGGACGGCAACCAGCGCCAGCCCTATTGCCGAAACCCAGAAGGGAAAACTAGGCCAGGGAGCGGGGGGCCAATTCTGTCCCGCTTCGAAAAGGGATTTGCCCGCAGGGTTCACGCGGAGATTACCGCCCTGCGGAATGGCGATGAGACCGAGGGTGAGGCGCATCGCCTGTGAATAGACAGCCGGCGTGATAGCCAAGGCCCCGGCGATGACGGGCAGGAGCCCGTCTAGTCGCTGACGCGGCGACACCACTGCGACTCGTCGGCCCGCCATCAGAGTTGAGTGCCCGGCGACATACGCCACGTGCTCTGCGAGCCCTTGGATTCTTGCATCTGCCTCATGCCCAGCTGCGTCGCGTCGCTCAACCCGCGCAAGTGGTCGAAGGACTGTAACCCCCGCGCCACATTGAGGCGGACCATCACACGTGAGACTTCGGAAGCATCATCAGCCAGCGCACCCGGCCGACTGGCCCTCATGAAATGAAGCATGCGACCGACGTCGGCGTCACCTAACCCCTTGACGAGCGACCAGTCACCTAACCCGGGGCGGGCGCGCTGCCAACTCCTGCTCACGGACCCGAAGGCGAGCCCCTTCGAGTAGCCCTGCGAAACTAGGTGGTTCGCTCTCGTCCGAGCAAGTCCCGCCATCATGCCGCGAGCCGAACCTACGGCGAGACCTCCGAGCCCCATGGTCACGACTGAGAGGCCAGCAAGGGCGACGTCGGTCCAGGTGCCTGTTCCTGCGGTCGCTCGAGCTGCCGTGATGGCAAATGAGGCGAGGACAACTATGGCGGCCAATATGTTGACTCCTGGTATGAGGAGAGCAATGGCTGCCAGCCCCACCCCGACGACAGTCAAGACGTCCAGCAGCGTGCTGATCCACGAGTCGTTCTCCTCCATCCACTTCTGGAAGGCGGCGAAGCCGGCGTCCCACGCGCCTCCGAGGTCGTCCCAGAGGGTGTCGGCGAGGCCGTCGTCGGTGGCGTCGTCGATCCTCGCGATGGCAGCCGTCGCGGCGGTCTCGACGGACGTGTGTGCGTCTGTGAGGCGGCGCGCGTAGAGGGTGACCCGGCCCCGCGCCTCCTCGGCTTTCGTGCGCTGCGCCGCGGCCTGGTCGAGGTGCTCCTGCTTCGTCACCTCGTCGGTGGCCACCAGCGCGAAGTGCTCGTACCGCTCGACCAGCTTCTCGGCTGCGGCGAGGTCGTCGACGGCATCTCGGTGGTTCGCCAGGGCCGGCGCAGCTGCCTCTTGGGCCAGCGACAATTCGGACGCGTACGCCTTGAGCGCAGCCCCCGTTTCTCCGTATCGTCCCTCGGCCTTGCCGAGACTCGCGGAGACCGCCTCGGCCTTGACCACGAACGCGTCCAGGGCGTCGCTGGACGACGACCCCGTCTCGAGCGATCGCAGCTTCGCTGCCGCACCTCGGATCGAGGCCGCCACCGACTCGTAATGGCTCGCCATGGAGTTCAACAGCACCGGGTCGCCCGACACCGCAACCAGCGAATCGGCCGCCACACCGGCGAGCGTGCCGGCCGTCATCTGTCGCCCCCGACCAAGACGCCCTCGAGTTCTCCGTCGACCTCGGTGAAGGTCTCGTCGATCGTCGACAACGCCGTGCCCAGCTCGGTGATCTGCTCGGCGAGCTTCGCCCGCCGGTCGTTCCAGTTCGTCGCGAACGACGTGACCTTCGCCGCCAGCCGGACGTGCCCGCAAGCCTCGGCCGTGGCCGACACCGAGGAGTCGTTCGACTCGAACTCGGTCTTCACGGTGGCCAGGTCGGCGAGCAACGCCTCGAGACCCGCACCGTCGATGTTGAGGCTCGTTCGAGCCATGAGGTCCTCCCCTCGTGCCGGAAGCCGGAGCGCGTCGCGTCTCACCGCGACCCGCCCCGGCCGTCCCTGTGTGTGGTCGGTCAGCCCAGGCTGCTGGCGAGCTGCTGGTCGGCGCCCTCGAGGGTGCTGGCCGCGTTCTCGAGGAACGTCGCCATGCTCTCGACCGCCGAGATCGTCTTCGACGCCCCGGTCGTGAACTCGGTGTACGTCGCGTCGAATGCCTTCGACGACTTGTCGGTCACGTAGCCCGAGCCGGCGAGGTTGTCGATCTGCGACTTCATCTGACCCAGCTGGTCTTCGATCGCACGCTGCCCGTTGCGCAGCTGGGTGGCCTGCGTGCGCAGGTCGTCGTAGGTGACGGTGACATTGGCCATGAGGTGGTCCCTCTCGTTGGTGGTGCCGACCGGTCGGTCGGACTCGACCAATATGTCATGCCTGATAGTTTGCGTAACGGTTCTCCACAGATCGGAGTCGACATGCGTCGCAAGAAGGACAAGCCCAGGAGGCGCGAGCAACACCCGACGCCACCTCCGGTGATCACCGCCGAGACGATTCGTGAGCAACGCGCCGCAGGGCTGCTCTCGCGCGTCACCACCCTGCCCCTCCAGCCGCCCGCACCGATCGTGACGTCCCCTCCCCCGCCGACCCGCGCCTCCTCGGGGTTCGTCGTCGAGGAGCGCCGAAGCGGGCCGGCGCAGCAGGCTCCCGTCATCCCGGAGAGCACGGGACCGTCCGCCGCCGCACCCCCCGCGCCCCTCGCGCCCCTCGCGCCCCGCGCTGCCCCGATCCCTCACGCGCCGCAGTTTGCCGCCACCACCCCGAGGCGGTCAGCCCCCGATCAGCCGGCCGGCGGTGACGCGGTGCCACCCGTTCCCGATCTCGAGGCGACGACGGTGCGCCCTCGGCACTACGGCCTGCGGCTGCCGGACGAGAGCGTCGTCCCCGTCACACGGCGCGCGATCGTCGTCGGGCGTCGCACCGACCGCCCCCTGCCCGTTCCGACCGACGCGGATGTCGTGGCGCTCGACGACGCCGGCCGATCGTTGTCTCGCCATCACGTCTCGATCGCGATCGGGGCCGACGCGGCCGTCTGGGTTACCGATCTCGGCTCGGGAAACGGCACCACCCTCGTGTCGCCCAGCGGCGAGGTCACTGAACTCGAGGCTCACACCCCGGCGCGCGCCCGGGTCGGATCGCTGCTGTCGATCGGCGACCACAGCGTGACGGTCGTCCGGCACCGACCCGAGAGCGACACGACCGCGGCCCTCCTGCCTTCCAGGACACACGACACGACCTCTCGCGAGAACGCGAAAGGGGGCTAGATCTTCTCGATCGGAGCGACCTTGATCAGCAGCTTCTTGCGCCCGGCTCCGTCGAAGAGCACCTCGGCGATGCGGCGGGCGCCGATGCCGGTGACGGCCATGACGCGGCCCTCGCCGAAGTCGACGTGCGAGATGCGGTCGCCGGCCTCTAGCTCCATGTCACCGTTGTCGCGCACGGTGCCCGTGACCCGGTTCGCCCACTCGGTCTTCGGCTTGGTCTTCGCCGCCGCCGTCGCCCGGTCGTAGCTGCCCGAGCCGTAGCCGCCCGAGGCCCGCGGCGTCGCACCGCGGTTGCCGTCGCCCCCCTCGCGACGGGCGTTGAGCGCCCGCGGCTGTGTGCCCCCGCGGCTGGTGGCCATGCCCGGCGACTGCTTCCAGTCGATCAGTTCGACGGGGATCTCTTGCAGGTACCGCGACGGCATCGCCACGTTGACCTCGCCGAACTGCGCCCGGGTCATCGCGAGAGACAGGAACAGCCGCTGCCGAGCACGAGTGATGCCGACGTAGAACAGTCGTCGCTCTTCGGACGGACCGCCGGGCTCGTTCGCCGACATGCGGTGCGGCAACAGGTCTTCTTCGACGCCGGTGAGGAACACGGCCTCGTACTCGAGCCCCTTGGCGGTGTGCAGGGTCATCAGCGACACCGTGCCGCTCGTGTCGTCGAGGTCGTCGGCGGCCGCGACCAGCGTGACCTCGGTGAGGAAGTCGAGCAGCGTGCCGTCGGGGTTGTTCTTCTGGAACTCCTTCGTCACCGCGACGAGTTCGTCGATGTTCTCGGCGCGGGCCTCGTCTTGCGGGTCGCGCGACGCCCGCAGCACCTCGACCAGGCCGCTGCCCGCGATCAGGGCCGACAGGATCTCGTGGACGGGCGCGGTCGCCGCCGTGGCCTGCACGTCGTCGAGCAGTTTCGCCAGGCCCGTGATCGCACCGGTGACCTTCGGCCCGAGACCGAGCTGGTCGGCGTTGCTCATCGCGTCACGCAGCGGCGCCTCGTTGGTGTCGGCCCAGCGCTGCATCGCGGTCTCGGTCGCGGGACCGATGCCGCGCTTGGGCACGTTCATGATGCGTCGCAGGGCGAGCGGGTCGGCCGGGTTGGCGACGGTGATCAGGTACGCCATGGCGTCCTTGATCTCGGCACGCTCGTAGAACTTCGTGCCGCCGAGCACGCGGTAGGGGATGGCTGAGCGGATGAATATCTCTTCGAGTGCACGCGTCTGCGAGTTGGTGCGGTAGAAGACGGCCATGTCTTTGTAGTCGGTGCCGGACTCGTGCAGCGCCGCGATCTCGTCCGCGACGAACTGGGCCTCGTCGTGACCGGTGTAGCCGGTGAACCCGACGATCTTGCTGCCGGCGCCGACCGTGGTGAACAGGTTCTTGGCCTGACGGTCGAAGTTGTTCGAGATGACCGCGTTGGCGGCGTCGAGGATGTTCTGGGTCGAGCGGTAGTTCTGCTCGAGCAGGATGACCTTCGAGTTCGGGAAGTCGCGCTCGAACTCGACGATGTTGCGGATGTCGGCGCCCCGGAACGCGTAGATCGACTGGTCGGAGTCACCCACCACGGTGAGCGACGCCCCGGGGATGCCGCCACTGCCGTCGCGCATCGACTGGACGAACTGACCGCCCCTCTCGAGCTCGTCGACGAGGTCGGCCTGCACCGGCCGGGTCAGCTCGCGGATGAGCGAGTACTGCGCGTGGTTGGTGTCTTGGTACTCGTCGACCAGGATGTGCCGGAACCGCCGCTGGTACTGGGCGGCCACGTGCGGGAAGGCGCGGAACAGGTAGACGGTCTGGGCGATGAGGTCGTCGAAGTCGAAGGCGTTGGCCCGCTGCAGCTCGCGGGTGTACTGACGGAAGATCTCGAGGAACATGACCTCTTGCGGGTCGTTCATGTTGATCTGGCGCGAGTACGACTCGACGTCGCTGAGCTCGTTCTTGAGCTTGGAGATCTTGCCCGAGGCCATGCTGACGGTCAGCCCGAGCTGGTCGGCGTCGAGCTCTTTCAGGATGCGCTTGAGCAGTGCCCTCGAGTCGGCGGAGTCGTAGATCGTGAAGCTCTTGGTGAAGCCGAACTGCTCGGCCTCGCGCCGGAGGATTCGCACGCACGCCGAGTGGAACGTGCTGATCCACATGCCCTCGCCTGCTTGACCGACGAGGTGCGCCACGCGCTCGCGCATCTCGGCCGCGGCCTTGTTGGTGAAGGTGATGGCGAGGATCTGGCTGGGCCACGCCTCGCGCGTCGCCAGCAGGCCCGCGATGCGGCGGGTCAGCACGCTGGTCTTGCCCGAGCCGGCACCGGCCACGATCAGCAGCGACTGCCCGCGGTACTCGACCGCCTCTTTCTGCTGGGGGTTGAGACCGGCGGTCAGGGGGTCGCCGGAACCGCCGGCAGCGTCAGAGGGCTCGAGCACGATCGTCATGGCCCGTCGAGTCTAAGCGCGACCACCGACATGGCGAGAGGGTGCGGGGCGACCACGGTCGCAGGCG
This sequence comes from Frigoribacterium sp. SL97, assembly GCF_026625765.1. Taxonomy (NCBI): domain Bacteria; kingdom Bacillati; phylum Actinomycetota; class Actinomycetes; order Micrococcales; family Microbacteriaceae; genus Frigoribacterium; species Frigoribacterium sp. SL97. The sequence continues at coordinate 830,282 of NZ_CP113062.1, read as the reverse complement.
GCGTCGCGCGGGGTCAGCGGGACGCGGAGGCGACCCGCGCCTCCTCGGCGAGCTCGGGCTGGTCGGCGAAGACCCCGTCGACGCCGAGCGCCAGGAGCGAGGTGAACTCGGCCTGCCAGTCGCCGAAGGCCGCCTTGCCACCGGGGCCGCGGTGGGCCTTGGCCAGGAACGCGTTCTCGGCACGGAGCGTCCAGGTGAAGACGTCGAGGCCGGCCGCGTGCGCCCGGTCGACGACCCGACCGTCGGTCGCCCCCTGCGCGTCGACGAGCGTGTGCTTGTCGAGGCTGACGCCGTGCAGCCCGGCGTCGACGAACGACTCGAGCGACTCGGCGTGCAGCTGGTCGCGGTAGCCCACCGACGATCTGCCCGACGCGACCAGGTCGGCCGCCACGCCCGCCTTCTCGAGCAGGTAGACGAGCCGGGCCCCGAGCCGCTGGTCGGCCAGGCGACCGAGCACGGTCTGCTCGAACGACTCGATGGTCAGCCGCGGGTCGTCGACCCAGCGCCGCTGCCGCAGCTCGTCGGCGAGCAGCTCGCCGAGCGGCAGGCCGATCGAGTCGAAGTAGGTGGCGTGCTTGACCTCGGCGACGAGGCCGACGGGCCGGTCGGCCGCATCGAGCAGGTCGAGCAGGTCGCCCAGCCGCTGGATGCGCCCCTCGCCGTCGTGCGCCGCACTCTCGGGCCGAAGCTCGGGCAGCCGTTCGCGGATGCGCAGCGTGCTGAGCTCGTCCCAGGTGAAGTCCTCGGTGAACCAGCCCGTGACCTTCGTGCCGTCGATGGTCTTGGTCGTGCGGCGGTGACGGAACTCGTCGTGGTCGGCGACGTCGGTCGTGCCCGAGATCTCGTTCTCGTGCCGCAGGACGAGCACGCCGTCGCTCGACGCGACCAGGTCGGGCTCGATGGCGTCGGCCCCGAGTTCGATCGCGAGACGGTAGGCGTCCTCGCCGTGCTCGGGTCGGTGACCGCTGGCGCCGCGATGGGCGATGACGAGAGGCGAGGTGGACACCCGGTCACGCTAACCGGCGTCCCCGTGCGCAGCCCGAGCCGCCCGACCTCCCGGCGAGAGGCCATCTGCGGAAAGACCGTCTGTGGAGAGACGAGGAGGCGCGGCCCCTGGGGACGAGGCGTCTCGCCCCCCGCAGACGCAAAAGATGCACGGCACGCACGTTCGCCCTGCGAGAATGCGGCTCTCATCAGGCAGATCTTCAGCCATTCGTTGCACGACAGGCGTTAGCCTCATCTGTACGGAAACGCCTTCGTGAACCTGCGCGGGCGATCCACACATCCCTAGCGATCAGAAGAGGAACCCCTTGGCATTCTCGAATCCCGGCTTCAGTCAGTCGCCGGCCTTCTCGAAGAACGGCGGGCCCGTCATCCGTCAGCAGCAGGGCGCAGCCCAGCCGGTCGAGTACAACGGCATGACCGCCGAACAGCTGCAGCAGCTCTACTCGCAGCCCGCCGCCGGCCCCACGCAGACCGACCGCATGACCTACGAAGACACCATCACCAAGACGCTGCTCGCGTTCGGTGTCGTGCTCGTCGGTGCGGCCATCGGATGGTTCATCCCGGCCCTCGCCTTCGTCGGGGCCATCGCCGGCTTCGTGCTGGCGCTCGTCAACATCTTCAAGAAGAAGCCCTCCCCCGGGCTCGTGCTCGCCTACTCGGCGGCACAGGGTCTCTTCGTCGGTGGCATCTCGTCGATCTTCGAGAGCCGGTGGGACGGCATCGTCACCCAGGCCCTGATCGGCACCGTCGCGGTGTTCGCCACGACCCTGCTGCTCTTCAAGAGTGGCAAGATCCGCGCGTCGGCCAAGGCCACCAAGGTCTTCATGATCGCGATGATCGGCTACGGCGTCTTCTCGCTGATCAACTTCGGTCTGATGATCTTCGGTGCGAACAGCAACCCCTGGGGCCTCCGCGGCATGGAGATCTTCGGCATCCCGCTCGGCTTCATCCTGGGCATCCTCGTCGTGATCATGGCCGCGTACTCGCTGGTCCTCGACTTCGACCAGGTCAAGACCGGCGTCGAGCGCGGCGCACCCCGCATCTACGCCTGGTCGGCCGCCTTCGGCATCGTCATGACCGTGATCTGGCTCTACGTCGAGATCCTGCGCATGCTCGCCATCCTGCGCGGCAGCGACTAGCCAGCGCGGCGTCACCCGCACCACCCCGAAGCGGGGCTCGTTCCGACCGGGACGGGCCCCGCTTCTGTGTGGGTGGGGGTCGACGGCCGAGGGGGTGGGGGTCGATGGCCGAGGGGGCAGAAGGTGCTGCTCGTGGGCAGATGAAGGGCACGTTCTGCCCGCTCGTTCGCGCCCTGGCCCGAGAGCACCCCGAGATCCAGGGACGACGACATCCCGCGGAGACGACGAAACCCCCTCGGGCAGGTGTCTGCCGGAGGGGGTTTCGTCGTCACTGCGCTTCGCGGGAGGTCTCCCTCACTCCACGTTCGCGGCTACTGGTGGGCACCGGGGTCGCAGGCTCCCCCGGAATGACCGGGCTCGATGCTTCGCATCGAAAACAGCCCGGTCATTCCCATTCGATCGTTCCCGGGGGCTTGGAGGTGACGTCGAGCACGACGCGGTTGACGCCGTCCACCTCGTTCGTGATGCGGTTCGAGATGCGGGCCAGCACGTCGTAGGGCAGACGCGTCCAGTCGGCCGTCATCGCGTCCTCGGACGACACCGGACGCAGCACGATCGGGTGACCGTACGTACGACCGTCGCCCTGCACACCCACCGAGCGGACGTCGGCGAGCAGCACCACGGGGCACTGCCAGATCTCGTCGTCCAGGCCGGCCGCGGTCAGCTCGGCCCGCGCGATCGCGTCGGCCGCACGCAGCAGCTCGAGTCGCTCGTGCGTCACCTCGCCCACGATGCGGATGCCGAGACCGGGGCCGGGGAACGGCTGACGCCCGACGATGACCTCGGGCAGACCGAGCTCGCGCCCGATCGCGCGCACCTCGTCCTTGAAGAGGGTGCGCAGCGGCTCGACGAGCTCGAACTGCAGGTCTTCGGGCAGGCCGCCCACGTTGTGGTGGCTCTTGATGTTCGCCGTGCCCGTACCGCCACCGCTCTCGACGACGTCGGGGTAGAGGGTGCCCTGCACGAGGAACTTCACGGCCGAGTCGCCCTCGGCCGCGGCCTCGAGCACCAGCGCCTCGGCGGCGGCCTCGAAGCTGCGGATGAACTCGCGGCCGATGATCTTGCGCTTCTGCTCGGGGTCGGTCACCCCGGCGAGGGCGTCGAGGAACTGCTGCTCGGCGTCGATCGTGACGAGTCGCACACCGGTCGAGGCGACGTAGTCCTCTTCGACCTGACGACGCTCGTCGGCGCGCAGCAGGCCGTGGTCGACGAAGACGCAGATCAGCTGGTCGCCGACGGCCTCGTGCACGATGGCGGCCGCGACGGCCGAGTCGACCCCGCCCGAGAGGCCGCAGATGACGCGTGCGTCACCGACCTGCTCGCGGATGCGGGCGACCTGCTCGGCGATGACGTTGCCGCTGTTCCAGTCGGCGGGGATGCCGGCGGCGCGGTGCAGGAAGTTCTCGAGCACGGCCTGGCCGTACGACGAGTGCTTGACCTCGGGGTGCCACTGGACGCCGTAGAGCTTGCGGGCGTCGCTCGAGAACGCGGCGACGGGGGTCGAGGCGCTCGAGGCGAGCACGTCGAAGCCCTCGGGGGCCTTCGACACCGAGTCGCCGTGGCTCATCCACGTCGTCTGCGAGGCCGGCTGGCCCGACAGCAGCGTGCTGTCGCCCTCGGCGAGCGTGACGTCGGTGGCGCCGTACTCACGCTGGCCGGTCTGCGAGACCTCGCCGCCGAGCGCCTTGGCCATGGCCTGGAAGCCGTAGCAGATGCCCAGCACGGGGATGTCGAGGTCGAAGATGCCCGCGTCGATGCTCGGCGCGCCTTCTTCGTAGACGCTCGACGGACCACCGCTGAGCACGATGCCCACGGGGTTCTTCTCGGCGATCTCGGCCGCGGTGATCGTGTGGGGAACGATCTCGCTGTAGACGTTGGCCTCACGCACGCGCCGGGCGATCAGCTGCGCGTACTGGGCGCCGAAGTCGACGACGAGCACGGGGCTCTGCGCGGTCTCGGGCGCGCGGTCGGCCGGTGCGGGGGCCGTGGCGGCGGTCGTCGCCGACGCCTCGGCGGTCTCGGGTGCGTCGGTCACGCGGGGGCTCCCTCGGTCGTGGGGGTGGTCTCGGCGGTCAGGGCTTCGTACTGCCGCGTCGCGAGCTTGGTCATGTGGCTCTCGACGAAGAACGAGAGCAGGGGCACGACGCCGCCGAGCGCGATGAGGAAGAACCGCGAGAACGGCCACCGCATCAGGCTCCAGAGACGGAAGTCGGCGAAGAGGTAGACGACGTAGAGCCAACCGTGCGCGATGAGGATCGCGGTCGACAGGTTGAAGCCCGTGGTCGAGTCGACCGGCACGAGGAACCCGCCCTGACCGCCGAGCTGCATCTCGAGCTGCAGGGGCGTGTACTTGAACAGCATCTCGAAGATGAGCAGCAGCAGCATCACGCCGGTGACGTATGCCGAGATCTTGTAGAACCTGACGGCACCCGGGATCTTCGGGATGTCGCGTTGCCGGGGCTTCAGAGGCATGGGGACGATTCTAGCCGCGCCCGCCCCTGCGCCAGGACGGCACCTGTCGACGTCGACAGGTCGGGACGCGCGGGGTCAGGAGGCGCGGGTCGGCTGGGTCGCGCCGCGCGCGTCCGCCTCGGCCCGCGCCTCCTCGGCTTCTTCGTGCTCGCGCTCGAACGCGTCGCGGACGAGCCGGAACCAGAGGAAGACCGCGAAGCCGGCGAAGACGACCCATTCGATCGCGTAGAAGACGTTGAGCCAGTTGAACTGCACGTCGGACGCCGGAGGCGCGGAGTCGATCTCGCTCAGCGACGCGGGTGCGGAGTCGGAGACGACGTAGCCGCCGTAGACCTGGCCGTCGAAGCCGGGCCACTCGTTGATCAGGGCGGCCACGGACACGACGGTCTGCGCACCGCTCTCGAAGTCGCTCTCGGTCGGCGACTCGGACGGGAAGTAGCGGCCCTCGACCGTGACGGTCGAGGTCGCGGCCACGGACGGCTCGGCGGCCTCGGCACCCTCGCGGGTCGCGGACCAGCCGAGCCCCACGGGCAGCGAGGCGCCGTTGGCGTCGTCGACGAAACGGCCGATCAGCCAGTAGCCGGTCTCGCCACCGTTGACGCGGTCACCGATGACGGCGAAGTCGTCCGGGTCGAACTCACCGGTGACGGACACGCGCTGGGCACCGAGCGAATCGGCGAAGGGCGTCTGCGGGGTCGCGACCGACGACAGCACCTTGCTGGTCTCGGTCTCGGGGTTGACGACCTGCACGCTCTCGACGCTGCGCTCGATCTGCCAGTGCCCGAGCCAGGCGAAGATCGCCGCCACGACGAGGGCGAGGCCGAGCAGGGCGATCCAGCGGGGTCGACGGGCGACGTGCCACATGGTCGCGGGCAGCGGTTCGCCGTCGACGCCGAGGAGGGCGGGGCGCTGCTCGGTCTGGGTCACGGAGGCGATCGTACCTCGCGTCGCCCACGAACCCGCTGGGACGACGGCGAGCGGTTCAGTACTCGGGGTCGCGTCGGCGCGTGGCCCGCTGGTCGCTCTGTTGGCCCGCCTGCTCGGCCCAGATGCGGGCCTCGTCGGCGTCCATCGCGTCGAGGTCGTCCAGGTCGTCGTCGGCGTCGGCATCACCGTCGGCCCCGTGTCGCGTGGTGTCGACCCGGCCTGCGGCGGCCCGCGCCGCACCGGCCCGGACCCGCTCGGTCTCGCGCTCGTCGTCGTCCTCGGTGACCTCGGCCTGGTCGAGGTCGTCACCGGCGAGGGCGGCCTCCATCAGGGCGATCTCGTCACCGCTGCGCGCCTCGCGTTCGAGACGACGGGCCTCGGCCTCGGCACGCTCGGCCTTCTTGCGCGACCGCAACAGCACCGAGCCGATGCGCTCGCTGTTCGAGGCGAGGACCGGCCCGAGCACCGCCATGATCAGCACGTACAGACCGGCGAAGGGCTGCAACCGCTCGTCGAGACCCGCCCCCGCGGACAGCGTCGCCAGGATCAACGCGAACTCGCCCCGGTTGACCAGGATGACCGTGGTGTTGATGCCCGCCTGCGGCCCCAGCTTGTTGAGCCACGCGACGAACTGCCCGGCACCCACGTTGAGCAGCACGGTCATGCCCACGGCTATGGCCACGGGGCCGAGCACGCTCGGGAACAGGGCCGGGTTGAGCCCGAGGCCGAAGTTCAGGAAGAAGAACGCCCCGAAGACGTCGCGCATGGGCAGGGCGAACTGTTCGACCCGGTTGCGGAACTTCGTGGCCCCGATGATCAGGCCGATGAGGAACGCGCCGATCGCGTCGGTCACCCCGAGCACCTCGCCGAGGCCGGCGAAGAGCACGGCCAGTCCGAAGAACAGCACGGTGAAGAGTTCGTCGTCCCGCGTGCGCATGAGCCGGGAGACGACGCGACCACCCCATCGGGCCACGCCGAACATCACGACGAGGAACGCGAAGGCGATGCCGAGCTTCAGGATCACCGGCCCCGGGTCGGTCTCGCCGCTGAGCACGACGGACACGATCGCGAGGTAGATGGCGATGAAGATGTCTTCGACGACCGTGACGCCGAGGATCATCGGCGTCTCGCGGTTCGCCAGGCGGTTCAACTCGATCAGCAGCTTGGTGACGATCGCACTCGATGACGTCGCCGTCATGCCCGCGATGATCAGCGCCTCGCGCGTGCCCCACCCGAGCATGAAGCCGAAGATCAGCCCGACGCCCATGTTGATGGCGATGTAGCTGCCGCCCGAGACGATGAGCCGCCCCGCGTTCGAGAAGAATTCGTCTTGGTCGAACTCGAGGCCGAGGTTGAACAGCAACAGGATCAACCCGAAGATGGCGATCAACTCGATGTTGTCGGACTCGAAGCTGAGCGGGAACCACCCCGTGTTCGTGCTGGCGAGCAGGCCGACGATCATGTAGATCGGGATCGACGGCAGGCCGATCAGCTTGCCGGCGCGGCCGAGCACGTACGCGATCAGCAGCAGGATGCCGAGGACGATCAGCTCTTCACCCAGGTGCATCGGCCTAGCCCCCGGGCGGGGCGTCGACCGGCGAGCGGTGCTTGAGCTCGCCCGTGCGGTAGAACGAGAACGCCTTGGCGACCTTCTCGGGTGAACCGGCCACGACGAGCGTGTCGCCGGGGAACACCTTGAAGTCGCCCGACGGCGCCGGGTTGGCCGCGTCGCCCCGGACGACCGCCACGACGGTCAGGCCGACGACGCCCTTGGCGCCGAGGTCGCCGAGCGGCTGACCGGCGATGTGGTCGTCGTAGTCGACCGTGAACCAGTCGATGCTGAGGCCGGGGATCTGGTCGAGGGCCGAGAGCGACTCGGTGATGCGCGTGCCGCCGAGCAGTTCGGCGAGCGTGTGCGCCTCGTCCTCGCTGAGGCGCAGCGAGACCTTCTTGACGTGGTCGCCGTCGACGTCGTCGCTGAACGTGATGAGGTCGCTGTGACCCGAGCGGTGCGTGATGACACCGCACTTGCCGCCGTCGTCGGTGATGAAGGTGTGCAGCACACCCACGCCGGGGAGCTTGACTCGACGCACGTCAACCATGGTTCGTCTCCAGTGGACTCGGGGGCAGTCGTCTCAGCCTAGCGGCGGGTTCGGCCGCAGCAGCCGGGCTGCTCACGGTGGGGACAACCCGTCACCCTCCACAGGTGTTCCCGCGTCCGCGGACGGAGGAACCGCGGGAGGCGCGGTGCCCGACGAACGGGCACCGCGCCTCCTGCAGGTGGTCGCGCGAGCGACCGGGCGTCAGCCCTGGCGACCGCCCGGGCTGCCCGCCGAGGTGTCGTCGCCCGGCGTGCCCGCGGGCTCGGTGACCTCTTCTCCCGGCTTGGGCGCGCCTCCTTGGTCGGCACCGGCGACGACCATGTCGTCCTCGTCGAAGCCGAAGGTGATGTCGGGCGCCTCGAGGCGGACGCGGTCGGCCGACTCGTCGTCGGGCTCGAGCTGGCTCGCCCGCTCGGCGGCGACCCGCTTGAGGTAGTTGGCCACCTCGGCCTCGGCCTCGTCGTCGCTCCAGCCGAGCACGCCGGCCATCAGCTTGGCGGCGACGGGAGCGGCGGACTCGCCCCGGTCCCACGCCTCGATCGAGATGCGGGTGCGGCGGGCGAGGACGTCCTCGAGGTGCAGGGCGCTCTCGTGGCTCGCGGCGTAGACGACCTCGGCGCGGATGTAGTCGTCTGCCCCGGGGAGGGGCTCGGCGAGCGACGGGTCGTCGCGGATGAGGTCGAGGATCTCGTCCGTCGTGGTGCCGTACCGGTTGAGCAGGTGCTCGATGCGCACCTTGTGGACGCCGAACGCCTTCGCGATCTTGCCGCGCTTGTTCCACGCCGCGTGGTACCCCTCGGCGCCGATCAGCGGGATCTCCATCGTGGTGCTCGACGGGATGCGGCCGTCGAGGGCCGCGACGGCCTCGTCGATGGCGTCCTCGGCCATGACCCGGTAGGTCGTCCACTTGCCACCGGCCACGACGACGAGGCCCGGCACGGTGTGGGCGACGATGTGCTCGCGAGAGAGCTTCGACGTCTGGTCGGACTCGCCCGCCAGCAGCGGACGCAGACCGGCGTAGACGCCCTCGACGTCGGCCCGGGTGAGCGGCACGGCCATGACCTTGTTGACGTGCTCGAGGATGTAGTCGATGTCGGCTGCCGTCGCCGCGGGGTGGGCCTTGTCGAGATCCCAGTCGGTGTCGGTCGTGCCCACGAGCCAGTGGCGGCCCCACGGGATGACGAACAGGACGCTCTTCTCGGTGCGGAAGATCATGCCCATGTCGGAGTGGATGCGGTCGCGCGGCACCACGAGGTGCACGCCCTTCGACGCCCGCACCTTGAACTGTCCCCGCTCGCCGACCATGGCCTGCGTGTCGTCCGTCCAGACGCCGGTCGCGTTGACGACCTGCTTGGCGCGGATCTCGAAGTGCTCGCCGGTCTGGTAGTCGTGGGCCTTCACGCCGACGACCCGCTCGCCCACCTTGACGAAGCCCTCGACCCGGATGCGGCTCGCCGCGTGGGCGCCGTAGCTCGACGCGGTGCGCACCAGCGACGAGACGTACCGGGCGTCGTCGACCTGGGCGTCGTAGTAGGTGAGGCCGCCGACGACCGCGTCCTTGGACAGGCTCGGGATGGCGCGGAGCACCTGCGTCTTGGTGAGGTGACGGTGGTGGGGGACGCCGGGCGGGCGGCCACCGGTCCAGCTGAAGATGTCGTAGAGCGCCATGCCGGCACCGATGTAGAACCGCTCGTAGACCGGCTTGCTGAGCGGGTAGAGGAACCGCACGGGCTTCACCAGGTGCGGTGCCAGGCGCTGCAGCAGCAGGCCACGCTCGATCAGCGCCTCGCGCACGAGACGGAAGTTGAGCTGCTCGAGGTAGCGGATGCCACCGTGCACGAGCTTCGACGAGCGACTCGACGTGCCGGAGCCCCAGTCACGGGCCTCGACGATGCCGACGCTCAACCCGCGGGTCACGGCGTCGAGCGCGGAACCCGCACCGACGATGCCACCCCCGATCACGAGGATGTCGAGTTCTTTCGTCTTCAACGCCTCGACGGCTGCGGCCCGTTCGTCGGGGCCGAGCTTCGTGGAGAGCGAAACGGACGCGGACTTGGCCATGCGAGCCTCCATCGTTGGATTCGGTCGGCCCGGTCTCTCGACCGGACCACCCCATCAAACGCTAGTGAGGCTGGTAGGGGGCCACAACCACCTCGACGCGCTGGAACTCCTTCAGGTCGCTGTAGCCGGTGGTCGCCATCGAACGACGCAGCGCGCCCATGATGTTCGACGTGCCGTCGACCGTCGTGGCGGGACCGTAGAGGATCTTCTCGAGCGAGCCGATCGTGCCCACGTGCATGCGTCGGCCGCGGGGCAGTTCGGGGTGGTGCGCCTCGGCGCCCCAGTGGTAGCCGCCGCCGGGCACGTCGTCGGCGCGGGCCAGCGCGGCACCCAGCATGACGGCGTCCGCGCCGCAGGCGATGGCCTTGACCAGGTCGCCCGAGGTGCCCAGGCCCCCGTCGGCGATGACGTGCACGTAGCGCCCGCCCGACTCGTCGAGGTAGTCGCGGCGCGCGCCCGCCACGTCGGCCACGGCGCTCGCCATGGGAGCGTGGATGCCCAAGGAGGCGCGGGTCGTGCTGGCTGCGCCGCCCCCGAACCCGACGAGGACGCCGGCGGCACCGGTGCGCATCAGGTGCAGGGCGGCGGTGTAGGTCGAGGCGCCACCGACGATGACGGGGACGTCGAGCTCGTAGATGAACTTCTTGAGGTTCAGCGGCTCGCTGTTCTTCGCGACGTGCTCGGCGCTGACCGTCGTGCCCCGGATGACGAAGAGGTCGACGCCGGCGTCGACGACCGTCTGGTACAGGTCTTGGGTGCGCTGCGGGCTGAGGGCGCCGGCGACGGTGACCCCGGCGGCGCGGATCTCGGCGAGGCGGTCGCGGACGAGCTCGGGCTTGATCGGCTCGCTGTAGATCTCTTGCATGCGGGCGACCGAGTCGTCGTCGGAGAGCTCGCGGATCTCGGCCAGCACCTGCTCGGGGTCGTCGTACCGCGTCCAGACGCCCTCGAGGTCGAGGACGCCGAGGCCGCCGAGCTGGCCGATGCGGATGGCCGTGGCCGGACTGACCACCGAGTCCATGGGCGCGGCGATGACCGGCGACTCGAACTGGAACGCGTCGATCGACCACCCGACCGAGACGTCGCGCGGGTCGCGCGTACGCCGACTCGGAACGATGGCGATGTCGTCGAACGCGTACGCGCGGCGGGCTCGCTTGGAGACGCCGATCTCTACCTCAGTCACCGTGCCACCCTACCGGAGCCGGGGGTCGCGCCCCCGGCCCGGCGACATCACCGGCGGTAGTTGGGGGCCTCGACGACCATCTGCAGGTCGTGGGGGTGGCTCTCCTTCAGGCCGGCGGCGGTGATCCGGACGAACTTGCCGTTCGCCTTGAGCTCGGCCACGGTGCGGCCCCCGACGTAGAACATCGACTGACGGAGACCACCGCTGAGCTGGTAGACGACGTTGTTGAGCGCGCCGCGGTAGGGCACCTGACCCTCGACGCCCTCGGGGATGAGCTTGTCGTCGCTCGGCACGTCGGCCTGGAAGTAGCGGTCCTTCGAGTACGACGTGTTCTTGCCGCGCGTCTGCATCGCACCCAGCGAGCCCATGCCGCGGTAGTTCTTGAACTGCTTGCCGTTGACGAAGACCAGGTCGCCCGGGCTCTCGTCGCAGCCGGCGAGCAGCGAACCGAGCATGACCGTGTCGGCGCCGGCCACCAGGGCCTTGGCGATGTCGCCCGAGTACTGCAGCCCGCCGTCGGCGATGACCGGGACGCCGGCCTCGCGAGCGGCGAGGGACGCCTCGTAGACGGCCGTGACCTGGGGCACGCCGACGCCCGCGACGACGCGGGTGGTGCAGATGGAGCCCGGGCCCACGCCGACCTTGATGGCGTCGGCGCCGGCCTCGATCAGCGCCTGGGCGCCGCTGCGCGTGGCCACGTTGCCGCCGATGACGTCGATGTGCGCGAAGCTCTGGTCGGCCTTGATGCGACGGATCATGTCGAGCTCGCCCGAGCTCTCGCCGTTGGCGGTGTCGACCACGAGCACGTCGACCCCCGCGTCACGCAGGGCGCTGGCGCGCTCCCACGCGTCGCCGAAGAAGCCGATCGCGGCGCCGACCCGCAGGCGGCCCTCGTCGTCCTTCGTGGCGTCGGGGTACTTCTCGCTCTTGTCGAAGTCCTTGACGGTGATGAGGCCGCGCAGGTGCCCGGCCTCGTCCACCAGGGGCAGCTTCTCGATCTTGTGCTGCGCGAAGATGGCGATCGCCGAGTCGGGGTCGACGCCCTCGGGCGCGGTGATCAGCGGCGCCTTCGTCATGACGTCGCGGACGAGCGTCGTCGACATCTCGAACGGCGAGACGAATCGCATGTCGCGGTTGGTGATGATGCCGACCAGCGTGCCGTCGCCCTCGACGACCGGCAGGCCCGAGACGCGGAACTGCCCGCAGAGCGCGTCGACCTCGGCCACCGTGGCGTCGGGCGTCGTCGTGACGGGGTTGGTGATCATGCCCGACTCGCTGCGCTTGACCTTGTCGACGTGCGCGGCCTGGTCGGCGATCGAGAGGTTGCGGTGGATGATTCCGATGCCGCCCTGGCGCGCCATGGCGATGGCCATGCGCGACTCGGTCACGGTGTCCATCGCGGCCGAGAGCAGCGGCACCGCGACCCGGATGCGCTTGGTGAGCTGCGACGAGGTGTCGGTCTCGCTCGGGATGACGTCGGTGCGGCCCGGAAGCAGCATGACGTCGTCGTAGGTGAGTCCGATGAATCCGAACGGGTCCGGCTGGTCCATGAGTCCCCTTCGAAGGAGCGAGATGAGGGTGGGTGGGTTGGCACCGGATCGCCGTCGAGCCCGGTAGTCGATATTAACCCAGCCCGCGCCTCCTGCATTCCTCTCGGCGGCGCACCCGCCGCATCGCCGAGGAGGCGCGCGCGGCCCCCCGGGACGCAACGGAACGGCACCGTTACCGATCCGACACACGGAAGATTCGTGATTCTCGCTCGACATGGGGGATTCTGTACCGACTCCACTCCGTCGCGCACCTGAAACATGCTCGACACACAGCGGAGTTACTGTCAGCGACGACGACGCCCCGGGAGCAGAACGAGACCGCCCGAATCTCGACGGGGCGCTTCCCACCAGGAGGTTTTGTGAGACTCTCGACGACCATCGCGTCGCGGCCACGGCTGCGGCAGTCCCTGATCGTGACGGCCTCCGCCGTACTGCTCGGACTCCTGGCGACCTTCATGGGGGCCTTCGCCCCGACGGCCGCCCACGCCGCGGCCGCCGCCTGCACCACCGACGCGACGACCGGCTGCATTCAGGGAACGATCAACGACAGCGAGCGGGAACCCGCCTCGGGCGTCGACGTGACCGCGACGAACGCGACCGGCGACGAGCAGACCGCGACCACCGACGACACCGGTCGGTGGAGCATCGCGGTGACCGAGGCCGGCAGCTACACCGTGACGGTCGACCAGGACACCCTGCCCGACGGCCAGTTCCTGGTGAACGCCGACAACGCCGAGCGCACCGTGACCGTGAACCTCGGCGCCACGGCGAGCGCCCTGTTCGCCCTCACCGCCGAGGAAGGCGCCACGAGCGGAGCCGCGACCGCGTCGAGCTTCAACTGGGACCGCTTCGCGCAGCAGTTCGCCTCGGGCATCCGGCTCGGCCTGCTGCTCGCCCTCGCCGCCATCGGCCTGTCGCTGATCTACGGCACGACGGGCCTCAGCAGCTTCTCGCACGGCGAGCAGGTGACCCTCGGCGGTCTGCTGGCCTACTCGTTCACCTCGATCGGGGTGCCACTGATCCTGGCCGCGGTGCTCAGCACGGTGATCTGTGCGGCGACGGGCTACCTGCAGGACCTCGCGATCTGGAAACCGCTGCGGAAGCGCCGACTCAGCCTCACCCAGCTGATGATCGTGACCATCGGCCTCTCGATCGCCCTGCAGTACGCATTCCAGTACTTCTACGGCGCCGGCACCGTGCGCATCGACCGCGACAACCCGACCACCGTCGACTTCCTCGGCGTGACCCTGACCGTCCAGTCGTACGTCGCGATGGCGATCTCGGTGGTCGTGCTGGTCGGCACGGGACTGTTCCTGCTGAAGACCCGCACCGGCCGCGCCACCCGCGCCGTGTCGGACAACCCGGCCCTCGCCGCGGCCTCGGGCATCGACGTCGACCGCATCATCCGCCTGGTCTGGACGCTGGCCGCCGGCCTGGCCGGCCTCTCGGGCGTCATGCTCGGCCTCGTGCTCAACGGCGTCAACTGGATGACCGGCCTGCAGATCCTGCTGCTGATCTTCGCCGCCGTCACCCTCGGCGGCCTCGGCACGGCCTTCGGGGCCCTGGTCGGTTCGCTGATCATCGGCATCATCGTCGAGCTGACCAACATCTGGCTGCCCGGCGACTTCAAGTACGCAACGGCGCTGCTGATCCTGATCCTGATCCTCGTGTTCAGACCACAGGGCATCTTCGGGCGAAAAGAACGAGTGGGCTAAGGGGACACGACCATGTACTTCATCGAACTCCTGCGGGCGCTGAGCGCCGAGGCCCTCGCGCCCACGACGGCCGCCTTCGCCATCGCGGCGATCGGCCTGAACATCCACTTCGGCTTCACCGGCCTGATCAACATGGGCCAGGCGGCGTTCCTGCTGCTCGGTGCCTACGGTTTCGCCATCTCGATCAGCAACGGCCTGCCCCTCGGCCTCGCCGTCATCATCGCCCTGCTCTGCTCGTTGGTCTTCGCGCTCATCCTCGGCGTGCCGACGCTGAAGCTGAGGGGCGACTACCTGGCCATCGTCACCATCTGTTCGGCCGAGATCATCCGGTACGTGGGACGGTCGAGCATCCTGACGACCACGACGGGTGGCTCGAACGGCATCCCCGGGGCCTCGTACCGCGAGGCCTTCACCGCCCTCTCGCCGCTGCCCGACGGCCAGACGACGATCCTGTGGTTCACCTACGAGAACAACGGCGTCAACGGCTGGTGGATCCGCATCGCCGGCTGGAGCATCGTCGCCCTCCTCAGCCTCCTGGTCTTCCTGCTCAGCCGCAGCCCGTGGGGCCGCGTGCTCAAGGGCATCCGTGAGGACGAGGACGCCGTGCGCAGCCTCGGCAAGAACGTCTACTCGTACAAGATGCAGGCGCTCGTGCTCGGTGCGCTGATGGGGTCGCTCGCCGGCATCATCTACGTGCTGCCGAGCTCGGTGCAGCCCGACAGCATGGGACGGTCGATGACCTTCTTCATCTGGACGGCCCTGCTGCTCGGTGGTGCCGCCACCGTCTTCGGCCCGGTGCTCGGAGCGATCCTGTTCTTCGTCACCCGCCTGCTGGTGCGCACCCTCGCCGGCGACTTCATCCCGTCGAGCATCATGAACGGCCAGCAGGCCGAGCAGTTCTCGTACATCCTCGTCGGCATCGCCCTCATGCTGCTGATCATCTTCAGGCCACAGGGCATCCTCGGAAAGAAGAAGGAGTTGGCGTTCAGTGTCTGACACCTCGAGCACCACCAACGGACCGGCCTCGAGCGGCAGCACGCTGCCCCGCCGCGAGGGCTACGACTACGACCGCAGCGTCCTGCGTTCGAAGCTCACCACGGTCGAGCGGACCCCCGGGGCGGCCAAGCCCGACCCGATCCTCACGGTCGACAACGTCGTCCGACGCTTCGGCGGCATGACCGCCGTCGACGTCGGCCACGTCGAGGTGCAGCGCGGTGCCATCACGGCGCTGATCGGCCCCAACGGCGCCGGCAAGACGACCTTCTTCAACCTGCTGACCGGCTTCGACAAGGCCTCGTCCGCGCCCACGGCGTTCAAGCGCAGCGGCCCGGGCGTCGCGAAGTGGGTGTTCGAGGGCAAGGCCATGGGCAACGTCGGCGCCGCCAAGGTCGCCCGCTCGGGCATGGTGCGCACGTTCCAGCTCACCAAGGCGCTCTCGCGGCTCACGGTGATGCAGAACATGCTCCTGGGCGCGAAGGACCAGCCCGGGGAGAACTTCTTCGTCGCGATCGTCGCGCCGCTCTGGCGCAAGCGCGAGCGCGAGATCGAGGCCAAGGCCGAGGACCTCCTCGCCCGGTTCAAGCTGCTCGAGAAGAAGGACGACTTCGCCGGCAGCCTCTCGGGCGGCCAGCGCAAGCTGCTCGAGATGGCCCGTGCCCTGATGAGCGACCCGGCCATGATCATGCTCGACGAGCCGATGGCCGGCGTGAACCCGGCGCTGACGCAGTCGCTGCTGGGGCACATCCAGAGCCTGCGCGACGACGGCACCACGGTGCTCTTCGTCGAGCACGACATGCACATGGTCCGCCACATCTCGGACTGGGTGATCGTCATGGCCGAGGGACGCATCGTGGCCGAGGGCCCGGCCGACACGGTCATGGACGACCAAGCCGTCATCGACGCCTACCTGGGTGCGCACCACGACACCGACCTGGGCGACGACTCGCTGCTCGACGACGCCACGCTCGAACAGCTCGAAGAAGAGGTGGCACGCGAGGACGCGGCCCGCGCGGCCGAGGCGACCAGCGCCTCCTCGTCGACGGGCGGCGTCGCCGGACGCGACCTGCCCGGCCACCCCGACCCCTCGACCCCGCAGGCCACGAACGCGGCCGACGACCAGCTGTCCGACGGACGGCAGAGCGGAGACAAGCGATGAGCACGGCACAGGACGGCGCGGGCGCCACCACCGCGGCCAAGCACCCGGGCACCGAGAAGTTCGCGGGCGTCGAGCCGGTGATGAACGCCACGGACCTCGTCGCGGGCTACCTGCCCGGCGTCAACATCCTCAACGGGTGCGACCTCGTCTGCTACCCGGGCGAACTGATCGGCATCATCGGCCCGAACGGCGCCGGCAAGTCCACGCTGCTCAAGGCGCTCTTCGGCCAGGTCAAGATCCACTCGGGATCGGTCACGCTCGGCGGCACCGACATCACGAACCTCAAGGCCAACAAGCTGGTCGAGGCGGGCGTCGGCTTCGTCCCGCAGACCAACAACGTGTTCCCCTCGCTCACCATCGAGGAGAACCTGCAGATGGGCATGTTCCTGCGGCCCAAGAAGTTCGCCGAACGCCTCGAGGTCATCTACGACCTGTTCCCGGTGCTCGCCGACCGTCGCGGCCAGCGTGCCGGCTCACTCTCGGGCGGCGAACGGCAGTCCGTCGCCATGGCCAGGGCCCTGATGATGGACCCGAAGGTGCTGCTGCTCGACGAGCCGTCCGCCGGCCTGTCGCCCGTGCGCCAGGACGAGACGTTCATCCGCACCCGCCGCATCAACAAGGCCGGCGTCTCGGTGATCATGGTCGAACAGAACGCCCGCCGCTGCCTGCAGATCTGTGACCGCGGCTACGTCCTCGACCAGGGCCGCAACGCCTACTCGGGCACCGGCCGCGAGCTGGCCGACGACCCCAAGGTCATCGAGCTCTACCTCGGCACCCTGGCGAAGGACGTCGACGCGTCCTGACGCCCCCGGTGGCGCCTTGAGGCCCCGATCACGCCCTGGCGTGGTCGGGGCCTCGTGCGTGCGTCCGGCGCCGGGGGCCGGGCGCCGGGCGCTGGCGTCGGGCGCTGGCGTCGGGCGCTGGCGTCGGGGACGCGGGTGCTGCGCGCCGCGTTTCGTGCAGCGCACCCCGTCTCGACGCGGTGCGGTGCACGAAACGCGGTGTGACGAGGTGTGGGGCGGAGCGGACAGGTGCTGGGCCGGGGCCGGGGCCGAGACCCGACACGTCACCTCCTCGGCACGCCGAAGGGCCCGGCACGATGACTCGTGCCGGGCCCCGGGTGGTGCGAGGTGCCGTTATTCGACCTTGCCCTCGATGCCGGTCTGGTAGACGGGCTTGTTGTCGTCGTCGAACGTGTAGACGCCGATCGAGGCGGACGACGGGTCGTTGTTGTCGTTGAACGCTCCGATGCCCGAGGGGCCGGTGTAGTGGATGTCGTCACCGGCGTCGAGCGCGGTCTTGCAGTCCGCGTACGTCGTGCACTCGGTGCCGCCGTCCGCTCCGGAGACCGCGGCCATGTTGGCCTGGATCGTCCCGGCGTCGGTGCCGCCACCGGCCTGTGCCGCGAGAGCGGTCAGGATGACGGCGTCGTACGACTCGGCCGCGTACGAGAAGTCGGCCAGGTCGCCGCCCTCGCTCGCCTTGTAGCCGGCCACGAGCTTCGACTTGAAGTCGGCGCTCGCGTCGGCACCGGGGATCGTGCCCTTGGCGCCCGCGAGGGTGCCGGGCTCGAAGTCGGCGCTGTAGTCGGCCGTGTTGCCGTCGGACATGTAGACCTTGCTCATGTCCCAGCCCTGGCTCTTCAGCTCGGGCACGATCGACTTGGTCTCGTCGAAGGCCAGGATGACGATCGCGTCGGGCTCGGCGGCGATGGCCGCCGACACCTCGGACGAGAAGGTGGTCTGACCGGGAGGGAACTCTTCGCCCTTGCCGGTGCCGCCGTACACGACGGTGCCGCCCGAGCTCTCGATCGACTTCTGCGTCGAGTCGCGCAGACCCGTGCCGTAGGTGTCGTTGAAGACGAGGAACGCGACGTTGGCGTTGCCGTCGGCCGTGATCTGCTGGCCGAGCGCCGAGCCCTGCACCGAGTCCGGCGGAGCGGTGCGGTAGTAGTAGGACGAGTAGCCGCTGAGCGAGCTCGCCGTGTTGGCGGGCGAGATCTCGATGATGCAGTTGCTGGTGAGCTGGTCGACCACGTTGAGCGTGACGCTCGACGACTCGGCACCGAGCACGACGGGCACCTTGGCGTCGATCAGCTGCGTCGCGGCGTTGCTCGACACGGTCATGTCGTTGCTGTCGCCCGAGTCGGTGCTGGTCGAGATCTCGGCCGGCTGGTCGAGCACGCCGCCGGCGGCGTTGATGTCGCTGATGGCCAGGTTGGCGCCCGCGATGGCGGGCGGGCCGAGGTAGGCCAGGGTTCCGGTCAGCGGCAGCATGGTGCCGATCGCGAAGGGATCGGTGCTGGGCGTCCCGACCTCGCACTTGGCGGCGGGATCGGCCTTGGCCGACGACGACGACGAGGCGTCGTCAGAGGGAGATGCCGTCGAACAGGCAGCGAGCAGCACGGAGGCTGCGCCGGCGAGAGCCAGTGCTCGGAGGGCGGTGCTGGATCGGATCATCCGTGGAACCCTTTCGTGGACAGCGGCAGTGCAGCCCGACCGGTGGCGGTCGAACCTGCCGCGATTGGTCCGAAACTAGGGGTCGAATGTTTCTGGCGTGTGTTCTCGACGTCAAAGTGACGTTTCGTTAGCCATTCGTGACTTTGCGAGGGATGGTCGCTTCTAGGCGGTCGGGGCCACGGCGAGGGGCCGGCGTGATCGTCGCCCCGCACGGACCATGTCGACGGTCAGCACGATGGATGCGACCCAGACGATGGCGAAGCCGACCCACCGCGCGGTCGACATGTGCTCGCCGAGCACGACGACCCCCACGACGAACTGCAGCACGGGAGCGACGTACTGGGTCAACCCCACGGTCGTCAGGGGCAACCGACGCGTCGCCGAGGCGAAGAGCAACAGGGGCACGGCCGTGATCACGCCCGTGCCGATCGTGGCGAGGGTGTGCCCGACGCTCACGGTGCCGAGCACGACGCCGCCGCCGAGGCCCGTCACGTGCAGCACGATCAGGGTGACGGCCGCGAAGGGTGCGATCCAGAGCGTCTCGAGCGTGAGCCCGCCGACCGCGTCGACCCGACCGCCGACCTGCTTCTTGACCAGGCCGTAGAGCCCGAACGAGAACGCGAGGACGAGCGAGATGAACGGCGGCCGGCCCGCCCCGACGGCGATCACGAGGACGGCGACGGCGCTCAGCCCGACGGCCACCCACTGGGTCGTGCGGAGACGCTCGCGCAGCACGACCACGCCGAGCAGGACGGTGACGATCGGGTTGATGAAGTACCCGAGCGCCGCCTCGACCACGTGCCCGCTGAGCGTCGCCGAGATGAAGACCGTCCAGTTGACGACGATGAACGCGCCGGCCACCCCCATGGTGGCCACCAGGCGCGGCTGTCGCAGCAGGGCCAGGAACGAGCGCAGCGCCCCCGTCACGACGAGCAGCACCGCGCAGAAGACGAGCGAGAAGAGCACCCGCCAGGCGACGATCTCGAACGGGCCGGCCGGGGCCAGCAGCAGGAAGTACACCGGCAGGACGCCCCAGAGCCCGTAGGCCCCCAGGGCGTAGGCGAGGCCCGCCCCGCCGGCCCCGTCGACGCCGAGCCCCGAGGTCGGGGCGGAGGGGGACGAGGAGGCGCGGGTCGAGGTCACCAGGCGACTCTAGGTGGCTGCGCCCGCCGCCGGAACGGCCACTCCTGCCACCGTGGATCGATCGACGGACGACGACGCCTGGGGACGGACCCTCGTCGGCCGACACGGTGCCGACACGGCGAAGGCCCCTGCCGGAGCAGGGGCCTTCGGGACGGCGACCGGGGTCGCGGAGCACGGCCGGAACCGTGCCGGGGTGCTAGCGGACGATGACCGCCAGGACGTCGCGAGCCGAGAGGACGAGGAGGTCTTCTCCGCCGTACTTCACCTCGGTTCCGCCGTACTTGCTGTAGATGACCTTGTCGCCGGTGGCGACGTCGAGCGGCACGCGGTTGCCGTTGTCGTCGATGCGGCCCGGGCCGACCGCCACCACTTCACCCTCTTGGGGCTTCTCCTTGGCGGTGTCGGGGATCACGAGACCCGAAGCAGTGGTCTGCTCGGCTTCGACCTGACGAATGACGATGCGATCTTCGAGCGGCTTGATGCTGACCGACACGGGTGACCTCTTCTTTCTCGGTGCTACGAAAACATGGGGGCTGGCACTTGCCGGGGGCGAGTGCCAGAACAACTGTAGGACGAGACTGGCACTCGGTCAATCCGAGTGCCAACGCGTCTGCCCGCGTGCGTCACACTGGACGACATGGATTCCTCCGAGCTGCTCGAAGTCCTCTCGCCCGAGGGGCTGCGGCTGCTCGACTCGCTGCCGGCGGGCGGCGCCTCCGGTGACGACGTCGTCGGCAAGGTGGCCGCGTTGCGCAAGCAGGGCCATTCCCCCGCCCTCGTGTCGGCGGTGCTCACACAGGCCCGGCTCCGCGGCCGGGCCGTGGCCAAGTTCGGCGAGTTCGCGAGCCGCATGCTGTTCACCGACGCGGGCCTCGAACAGGCCACGCGCCTCCCGGTCGCCGCCCGCCACACCGGACGCTACGCCGCGGCGGGGATCGGCAGCGTCGCCGACCTGGGCTGCGGCATCGGGGGCGACGCCCTGGCCTTCGCCGCACTCGACCTCGACGTGCTCGCCGTCGACCGCGACGAGGTGACCGCGGCCGTCGCCTCGTACAACCTCGCGCCGTGGCCGTCGTCACGGGTCGAACAGGGGGACGCCGCCACGACCGACCTCGCAGGCGTCGAGGGGGTCTTCCTCGACCCGGCGCGACGGACGTCCGGCCACACCGCCACCAAGCGCCTCGCCGATCCGGCCGACTGGTCCCCCGGCCTCGACGTCGCCTTCGGCTTCGCCGACCGCCTGCCCACCGGGGTCAAGCTCGGTCCGGGCGTCGACCGCGAGCTGCTGCCGACGGACGCCGAATGCCAGTGGATCTCGGTCGACCGCGCCGTGGTCCAGGTGGGCGTGTGGTTCGGGCCGCTCGCGCGGCCGGGAGTGGGCCGGTCCGCCCTGGTGATCAGCGCCTCCGGGGCGTCGGAGTTGACGGCCGCCGCCGACTCGGACGACGTCGACCCGGGCGACCTCGGCGAGTACCTCTACGAACCCGACGGCGCGGTGATCCGGGCACGCCTCATCGGCGACCTGGCCCGCTCGATCGACGCCCGGATGATCAGTCGCGACATCGCCTGGTTGACGACGGAGGCGCGGGTCGACACCCCCTTCGCGCAGGGATTCCGCGTGCTCGAGACGTTCCCGCTCGACGAGCGGACGCTGAAGCGCGAGCTGCGGGCCCGGGGCATCGGGCGACTCGAGATCAAGAAGCGCGGAGTCGACGTCGACCCCGCGACGTTCCGCAAGCGACTCTCGTTGCAGGGGACCGGGTCGGCGACCCTCGTCCTCACCCGGGTCGCCGGGCGGCACACGGCCCTGCTCTGCGAGCGCCTGGTCTGACGCCGGGCGGGACGCGAGAGCGGCGTCGGGTCAGGCGACCGTCGCGACGGGATCGGTCGGCTCGACGACCCGCCTGCGTCTCTTGAACTTCATCGTCGGCCGTTCGACGAGATGCCAGCTGAGGGTGGCCACCGCGAAGGTGGCCGCCAACGACACCAGGGCGAAGAGGGGCACGCCCCATGCTGCGGCGCCCGCCGTCGCGAGCAGCTGCTGCAGCGGGAAACCGTAGATGTACGTGCCGTACGAGATGTCGGTGCGGATGGACGCCCGCGGGTGCTTGACGAGCGCACCGACGCCGAGCGCGAGGTACGCGAGCGGGAGCGCAGCCACCAGGCCGTAGTCGGGGAGCGCCGACGATGCCAAGACGAGCACGGCTGCCAGGACGAGCAGCCAGGGCCGGACCGGGATCGCGTTCCGCCAGCGGTAGACGAGGGCCCCCGCGACGAAGACGATGCCGAAGCGTGACCCGTTGGTCACGTACCAGTTGTGGACGCCACCGTAGGTGCTCGCCGCCACGCCCACCGTGCAGAGGACGTAGGCGGAGGGGAGGGCCCAGCGCGAGCGCAGGAGTCCCACGACGCCGAGCAGGAGGACGCCGAGGTAGCAGGCGAACTCCCAGCCCAGGGTCCAGAGGGATCCGTTCCAGGCCCCCTCGACCGGCGTGCCCAGGGGCGTGCCCGCGATGTCGTACTGCCACACGCGCAGGAGGCCGTTGCGGAGGACGTACGAGACGGCGTCGCCCACGAAGCCGTCCGGCACGGGGACACCGCGGATGAGCAGCGACACCGGCGCGAAGACGGCGGCGGTGAGCACGAGGCACACCCAGAACGCCGGGAAGATCCGGAGCACGCGCGCCCGCAGGAATGCGACGACCTGCGGCGTCCTCGACCACGACATCACGATGAGGTAGCCCGAGATCGCGAAGAACACGTCGACCGGCAGGCGCGACGCGAGCTGCCGGGCGGGCTCGAAACCGATGTCGTGGCCGGTGAGGGGGACGGAGTGCCAGATGACGACAGCGGAGGCCATGACGAGGCGGATCAGGTTGTAGGCGTTGCGCCGCGGATCGAGGACGTCCCCGAGGACGTCGGCCCGGTTCGGGGCCGACGCAGGGTCGACGGCGGCGTGGTCGCGGGCAGGCGCGGACATCGGTCCTCCGTGTCGCATTCGGGTGCCGGGGAACGGTTCGGGTGGTGGCAGGACACGATAGCTCGTCGCGGCCCCGGGACACCTCGTCCGCGGCGGCTTTCCGCCCTGGGTTCACCCGGGGAGGAGGGGCGCAAGGGTGAGGGGCGGCTGCCTCACCCAGAGGAAGCCGCCCGACGTCCCGTCGAGAGGGTCAGTACCCGCCGTAGTAGTCGGAACCCGACGAGAAGCCGGCGATGAAGAGGCCGAAGGCGATCCAGCCGATCACGATGAGCACGACGCCGGCGTAGCCGACGATGAGCCCGGTGAGCCAGAACCCCCTCGCGGGACGCTCACGCGACATGCCCAGGTGCCCGAGCACGATGCCCGCGATGGACGCCACGATCGAGAGCCCGAAGGTGACGGGCGCGAGCACGAGACCGGCGATCGAGCCGATCATCGCCAGGAGGCTGAGGAGGCGCGGGGGCTGTGCGGCGCCGGCCGAGGCGTACGGCGGGTAGGGCGAGCCGTAGGCCTGCTGGCCGTACGCTCCGCCGGGCTGGCCCTGCTGGCCATACGGCTGCTGGCCGTAGGGCTGCTGACCGTACTGTCCGACGGGCTGACCCTGCTGGCCGAACGACTGCTGACCGTACGGCGCACCGGACTGCCCGGAGGGCTGCTGCCCCTGGGGGTGTTGGCCGTAGCCCTCAGGCTGGCCTTGGCCCGAGGGCTGCCCCTGTGGCTGCCCGTAGCCAGGTCGCTGACCCTGAGACTGCTGGCCGTACTCAGGCTGCTGGCCATGACCCGGCTGCTGGCCGTACCCGGGCTGCTGCCCGTAGCCCTGCGGCCGGTTCTGCGCCTGCTGCCCGTAGCCCTGCTGCCCGTACCCCGCCGGCGGCTGTGCACCCGGCTGGCCGTAGGGCGGCCGGGGCGGCTGAGGAGCACCCGGCGGGACCTGACCCGGACGGGACTGCGGCGCCGGGGCGCCCTGGGGTGCCCCGTACGGCGCCGACCCCGTCGGCGGCACGCCGGCCCCGGCGTAGGGCGACGACGCGGGCGGCTGGGACGACGGCTGCTGCGACGCGGCTCCCGGGAAGGCGGTGGGAGGCAGCGGCGGTGAGGCGGTGGCCGCGTCGCCCCCCTCGGTCGGGCGCATCGGGGGCGCGGTGGGTGCCGCGGGCGGCGTCGGAGCCGAGGGCGCGGTCGGCGCCGAGGACGGCTTCTCGGGGGTGGTGTCGTCGGTGGCCATCAGCTGCCTTTCGCGAGCGGTGCGTCGGTCGTGCCGTCGGAGCGGCCGGTCACACCCGTGACGGTCGCGTCCCGGGACACGAAAGGGCCCGCACCGTCCGGTGCGGACCCCGTCATGCTAGCGAGGCCGCCGATGAGCGGCCCCTGGGAGGCGTCGTCCACGGGGGCGCGCCCGCGGCCTCAGGAGTTGTAGCTGCCGTCGTAGAGGTCGGGGTTGCTGGCGATCGCACCGAAGACGACGAAGAGCAGGATGATCGTTAGGATCGTCAGCGCCACGACGACGTAGCCGAGGATGAGCCCCGTCAGGGCCATCCCCCGGCCCTCTTCGCCCCGCTTCTTGATCTGGCTCAACGCCATGTGGCCGGTGACGATGGCACCGATGGCCGTGATCGAGGTCACGAAGCCCGCGATGCCGAGGATCATCGACACGAGGGCGAGGGTGTTGCGCTGACCGGGACGAGCGTTCTGCCCCTGGTAAGAGGGCTGACCACCGGAGGGCTGCCCCGGGTAGGCCGGCTGCTGGCCCTGGTAGGGGTTCTGCGGCGAGGGCTGGCCGTGGGGCGTGGGGTTCTGGTCGGTCATCGGAGACGTCCTTCTGCTGAGGGTCGGCCGGTGACGGCCGCGGTCGGTCGAGCGCCCATGCTATCGGCGGCCCATGGCTGGCGACCGGGGGCCGGTCGCCCGGGCCCCGCCGAGGGGTTCAGACGGCCTGGACCGTCGTCACGGGCAGCGTCGAGTCGGCCCCGAAGTCGAGAGGCGAGGGCGCCCGACCCCGCGACACGAGCTCGGCACCGAGTGCCGCGATCATGGCGCCGTTGTCGGTGCAGAGCGAGAGGGGCGGCACGCGCAGCTCGACCCCGGCCGCCGCACAGCGTTCGGCCGCGAGCTCGCGCACGCGGGCGTTGGCGACGACTCCCCCGCCGAGCAGCAGGCGGGGGACGCCCCGGTCGGCGCAGGCCGCGAGGGCCTTGGTGAGCAGGACGTCGGCGACGGCCTCGCGGAAGCTGGCGGCGACGTCGGCGACGGGCACCGCGCCTCCTTCGCTGCGACGCTGTTCGACCCACCGGGCGACGGCCGTCTTGAGCCCCGAGAACGAGAAGTCGTACCGGTGCTTCGCGAGGCCCTTCGGGAGGGTCAACCCGCGCGGGAAGCGGACGGCCCTCGGGTCGCCGCCTTCGGCGACGCGGTCGATCTGCGGCCCGCCGGGGTAGGGCAGGCCGAGCAGGCGGGCCACCTTGTCGAACGCTTCACCCGCGGCGTCGTCGATCGTCTCGCCGAGCAGTTCGACGTCGTCGACGAGGTCGCGCACGTGCAACAACGAGGTGTGACCGCCCGAGACGAGCAGCGCGATGGTCGGCAACTCGAGCTCGCTGCCGTCGGCGCGGAGCACGTCCGCCCCGACGTGGCCGACGAGGTGGTTCACGGCGTAGAGGGGCTTGCCCGTCGCCAGGGCGAGGGCCTTGGCGGCACCGACGCCGACCATGAGCGCCCCGGCGAGCCCGGGTCCGCTCGTCACGGCGATCGCGTCGAGCTCGGCCGTCGTCACGCCGGCCTCGGCGAGCGCCGCGGCGAGGGCGGGCTCGAGTGCCTCGAGGTGCGCGCGCGCGGCGACCTCGGGCACGACGCCGCCGTAGCGGGCGTGCTCGTCCATCGACGACGAGATGACGTTGGCGAGGAGGGTGCGTCCGCGGACGATGCCGATGCCGGTCTCGTCGCAGCTGGTCTCGATGCCGAGCACGAGGGGCTCGCGGACGGCGGGCTCGGCGGCCGCCTGCTCGGCGGCGGACGAGGAGGCGCGGGTCGCGGTCACGGGCGGACGTCCTGTTCGTCGAGGGGCACGTCGTCGATCGGCTCGAGGGGGCCCGCGGTGGTCTCGGTGACGGCCGGCGGGACGCGCAGTCGCATGACGACGGCGTCGACCCCGTCGGGCATGTAGTACCGGGCACGGACGGCGATGCGCTCGAAGCCGAGCGTCTCGTAGAGGTGCTGCGCCCCGGGGTTGTCGGCCCGCACCTCGAGGAACACCTCGCGCACCCCGCCGTGACGAGCCTCGGTGAGCAGCTGGGTCAGCATCGCCCGCCCGAGCCCGCGCCCCTGGTGCTCCGCGAGGACGGCGATGGTCTGGATGTCGGCCTCGGGGGCCCCCTTCAGTGCCAGCATGCCCGCGTAACCGATGACGGTGGTGTCGTCCCCCTCGGCTGTGGCGAGCAGATAGCGACCGCCCGGGGCGGTGAGCTCGTGCGTCATGCTCGCCCGCGACCAGGCGTCGGTGAGGAAGGTCGACGTCTCGATGGCCATGATGCCGTCGAGGTCGTCGAGGGTGGCCGTGCGCAGCAGGACGCTCACTGCGTGACCGGCTTCGGGCCGGCCGACGGGGTGACGTCGGGTTCGCGCAGGTACAGCGGCTCGGCGGCGGCGAACGCGCGGCCGTGCTCGAAGAGCCGCTCGGCCAGCATGCCCAGCGCGGCCGCCGAGACCGTCGTCGCGTCGGGGTCGGTGCGCGGCCAGGACGAGGAGGCGCCGGTCGCCTCGTCGAGGTCGGCCGGCCTCACGAGGGCGGGGCCGGCCACCAGCACGGGCAGGCCGTCGTCGTCGAGCCCCGACCACGAGCTGTGTGCCACCTCGCGGCGACGGGCGTCCGTGACGACGACGAGCGGCGAGTCGACGGACCCGCCGGCGGTGCCGACGGAACGGCCCGCCGCCGCCGAGAGCCGTTCGAACGCGACGGCGTCGTGGCTGCCGACCGAGAGGCACGGCACCCCGGCACCGAAGGCGAAGGCCCGGGCGGCGGCGATGCCGACGCGCAGGCCGGTGAAGGGGCCCGGGCCCCGACCGGCCACCACGGCCGAGAGCTCGGACGGGGTCACGCCGGCCTCGCGCAGGGCGTCGGCGATCAGACGGCCGATCACCTCGGCGTGTCGCCGGGTGTCGGCGACCGTGTGCTCGGCGAGGACGCCGCCGTCGCGGTCGACGACGGCGACGGACGAGCCGGCGGAGGTGTCGATGGCCAGGATCACGGGGTCAATCGTAAGCGGTGTCGACGAGGCGACCCGCGCCTCCTCGACCGATGCCTCGTCGACCCCGGACCGGACGCGACGACGCCCGGCACCACGAGGTGCCGGGCGTCGTCGGTCGATCAGAAAGCGCCGATGCGGCGGGCGGTCCCGGGTTGCCCGAGGAGCGCCGCGACGTCCGCCGGCAGGGTGGACACGATGCCGAGCGACGAGGCGAGCAGGCTGCCCATGCCGCCGAGGTCGAGCACCCCGGACGTCTCGACGTTGCGCCACGATCCGTTCTTGGCCGACAGGGCGGCGACCGAGTCGAGACGGGTCACGGTCTTGTTGTCCCCGGCCCCCCAGCCGACGAGCGTCGCCTGCGCCGTGGTGCGTCGCTGGTTGAAGGCGTTGCCCGTCACCGTGATGCCCATGGAGTCGGCCGACCGGTGGGTCTTGCTGTCGAGGACGAACACCTGGTAGTAACCCCCGCTGCCGAAGGCGTTGTTGGCGATCGTGATCTTGCCGGTGACCCAGGTCATGGTCGGGTCGGGGATCGGGCGTCGACGGTCCTGCCCGGTGGGCGCCGTCGCTTGCCGACGTTCGTCCTGCGTGACCTTGATGCCGTACTGGCTGAAGCCGCCGATCGAGTTGTTGTAGACGCGGACGTCGTCCGTGTCCATCAGCTGCAGCCCGGCCTTGCCACCGGTGATCGTGTTGCCCGCCACGACGGCCTTGCTCGAGAGCTCGAGCTGGATGCCCGTCCACTCGTTGCCCTCGACCGTGTTGCCGATGACCTTGCTGTCGTAGACGGACTCGTCGAGCCAGAGACCCGAGCTGTAGTTGCGGCTGATGTCGTTGTTCGACACGGTCACGCCGCGTGAGCGGGTGATCTTGATGCCGCCCGAGACCGGCGCCTCCTTGAAGCGCTGCCAGTTGTTCTGACGGATCACCGAATCGGTGATCGACAGGTCGTACGAGGCGTTGGTCCCGACGCCCAGCATGCCGCTGCGCTCGACGGTCAGCCTGGACAGGGTGCCTCCGTTGTTCTCGAGGTTGAGACCGATCATGGCGTTGTCCTGGATGACCAGGTTCTCGGCCGTGGGCCCCGGTGTTGCCGAAGCGGATGGCGCCCTTGTCCGAGTTCGGAGTCGCGTAGCGACGGATGCCGATGCCACGGACGGTCGAGTCGGCCGACTGCACCCAGATGGCCTGCTGCTTGTTGCTGATCCGCACCTCGTGCCCGGCCGGGTCGGTCCCCAACAGCACGCGTCCCGACGAGGGGTCGGGGGCGAAGGTGCCGGGCGCGAGCTGCGACGGCGCGACCTGCGTGAGCTGGACGCCGTCGAGGAAGACCTGATCGGGTCGAGCGGCGTAGGGGAAGGCCGGGGAGACGAACCGGGGGTTGTCCACCGCCCCGCCGATCTCCGCCGAGGGGAAGAAGGACCACGGGGTGCTCCAACCGGAGCCGGAGCGCTGCCAGGCGCCGACCGGGACGGAACCGTCGAACCAGACGGCTTCACCGGGCCACGACTGGATCGTCAGCTTCTTCTGGAAGGGGACGACGACGCCCTCGTTGTACGTGCCGGCGCGGAGGACGATCGTGCCGCCCGACTTCGCCTTGGCGACCGCCGCCGTCGCCGTGCGCAGCGGAGCGGCACTCGTGCCGGCCGCCGAGTCGGAACCCGACGGGGCGACGACGATGGCTCCGGACGGCACGGCGTAACGGGCCGAGCCGACCGGCACCGAGCCCTGTGACGAGTCAGGTGACGCCGGGACGGGCGCGGGAGCGGGAGCGGGTTGGGGCGCCGGAGTCGTCGGCGCGGGAGTGGGAGTCGTCGGCGCAGGCGCCGGAGTCGTCGGCGCGGGAGCCGGAGTCGTCGGCGCGGGCGCGGCCTCGGCGGACTCCGAGGGCGAGCCGACGACCACGAGGTCGTCGAAGCTCGTCGTCGAGCGGCTCGTGTTGCCGGCGCTTGCGTACTGCCAGAGACCGACCGAACCGCCCTGGGACACCCTGTCGGCGGCGGAGTCGGAGACCGACAGCTGCCAGCCGGGTTCGGACGACGCGACGGGCCAGGCCTTCCCCTTGAGGCTGACGGCGGTCGAGCCCTCGGCCCGGAACGCGATCGAGACCGTGGAGCCGGCCGAGATGCCGGCCGGGAGTGCGACACGACCCAGGGAGGTCTCGCCGCTCTTCTTCACCTTGGTCACGGCCAGTGACACCGCACCCGAACCGCCCGTCTCGAGGCGGCCCCGGTAAGCCGAGCCGTCACCTTGACGGCGGAGCTCCCAGCCCTGGTAGAACCCGGCCTTGGAGTCGGGCAGACGGATCTTGCCGCGGACCTCGACGTCCTTCACGGAGACGCTGGCGAGCGCTGCCGTGGCCGAGCCGCCCGGTGCGAGGCCGGAGATGGTCGAGACCCCCGAGGCGACGGAGAACGACGCCGTGGACGGGCCGGACCACGTCGACCAGGCCCCTCCCTTGTCGGCGGTTCCCCACCCGGACGTCGACACGCGTGCCGACGAGTCGGAGGCGACGGTGGTCGGAGCTGCGGACGCGCTGGTGACCGGGACGACCACGCCGGCCACGACGGCGACGACCGTCGCGAGGGCACCGATCGCGGTTCGGACACGGATGGGCGGAGAGGGGCGGTGCTCGGGGGCGCTGGGCATCGTCACTGCTTTCATCAAGGGAAGGTGTGGGCGATCCCGCGACATGCCTCGGGAACGGAGGCTCGTGCGAGAGGGAGAACACCACGCCGTGCCCCCAGGACGGGGGCTTGCGCGGAATGGATCTGAGGGGACGGAATCTCACCCGGTCAGGACAAGAGGTGATCTTGTTACATTCACGCGTACTCCGCAAGGGGGCGTCAGCCCCCAACAAGGTGGCTCCCCCTCGGGTGTCGGCACTGTGGGGGACACCAGGACGGGGGTCGTCGGAGCCGTCTGGGTCGCCTAGAGTTCACGGATGATCCAGCCTCGAACCGACCCGGCGGTCGCGGCGACCGGCTCGTCGGTCGCCCTTTCCGGCAGCGGCGTCGAGGCCCGCACCTGGGTCCGCGTCCTGGCCGCGACAGCCGTCGTCGTCCTCGGCATGCGCCTCACGCTGCCGCAAGGCCTGCAGCTCGGGTTCGTCGTGGCCGCCGTCCTGCTGCCGGTCTGGTGGGCGAACGTCACGCGCCGTCGCTGGGGTGTCGCGTTCATGGTGGTGGGCGCCGTGGCGGCGCTCGCGGGACTCTGGCTCGGCGTCGCCAACCTGGGCGACCACGAGGTCGATCCGGCGTCGGCCCTGCCAATGACCATCCTGCTCGTGGGCGCCCTGCTGGGCGTGGGGCTCTTCATCTGGGCGAGGGACGTCCTGGGCGCCGAATGGGCGACGCTCTGGTTCGGCGTGGGACTGGCGCTGCAACTCACCCCGAGCACCGCCCTCTTCGCGAGCAACCCCTGGAAGTTCGGATTCGCCCTTCCCGCGACCGTCATCGCGCTGGCACTGGCAGCCCGCCTCGGTCGGCGCTGGGAGCTCGCGACGCTGCTCGTGCTCACGCTGGTGGCCGCCCTCAACGACTTCCGGTCGGCCTTCGGCCTGCTGCTGCTCGCGGCCATCCTCGTCTTCGTCCAGCTGGCGATCGTCAGGCCTCACCGACGCCCCTCACCCGTCGCCGTGCTCGTCGGCCTCGGGGCGCTCGGCTTCGTGGTGTTCCAACTCGGCCAAGCCCTCATCCTCGACGGCTACCTGGGCCTCGCCGCCCAGTCGCGCAGCGTTGAACAGCTGCGCGTGTCGGGCTCGTTGATCTTGGGCGGACGCCCCGAGCTGGCAGCGACCCTGGCCCTGATGCAGCACCACCCCTGGGGATTCGGAGCCGGATCCGTCCCGACGCCCGACGACATCCTCATCGCGAAAGAAGGCATGAGCAGCATCGGCTACCAACCGAACAACGGCTACGTCGAACGCTTCATGTTCGGGGGCAACTTCGAGTTGCACTCCGTCTTCGGCAACCTGTGGTCGCAGACCGGGGTCGCCGGGCTCGTCCTCGTGGGCCTGATGTTCGCCGTGCTGGCCCTCGGCATGGCACGCCGGATCGCCGACGGCACCGCCACAGGGATCCTGCTCTACGCCTCGGCCCAGAGCATCTGGAACCTCTTCTTCTCACCGTTCTACGGCGCGCTCACGACCTTGATCCTCGCCCTCGGCCTGGCGTTCCTGCCGGTCGCACGGCGACGCGAGCGAGGCCCCCGTTCGGGCACGCTCATGCCCGACGAGTCGCTCAGGCCCTGATCCACTCCTCGACGGCCGTCATCCCGCCGTCCCACCGATCGACGCGCTCGAACCCGGCGTCGGTCAGGACACCTTCGTCGGCGTCACCCGTGGGGGCGGTCGCGGGTTCGACCACCCAGACGCGGTCGACGTCCGCGAGTCGGGTCCGGTCCGAGGACAGGAGCCACGACGTGCCCCTCAGGCTGTCCTCGTCGGTCGGCTCGCTCCGCCGCGTCACGTCGACGAGGTCGTCGAACGCCTCCGGGTACGTGACCTCGACGTTGTCGGTGGTCCTCCTGACCACCGGGTCCGACGAGTCGTCGAGCGGCGCGAAGTAGACCCCGTCGCCGGCGGAGGCACCACGCTCGACGACCGCCGCGGCCTCGGACCAGTCCGTTCCGCTCTTGCCGGTCACCTGTCGCTGCGACACGTACACGGGGACGGCCAGCACGACCACGACGGCCAGGGCGACCAGCCGGAGGACCCGCCCCCGGAGGGCGGTGACCCCCAACCCGATCAGCGCCGCGCAGACCGGAGCGGCGAACGTGAAGTAGCGAGGGTTGTAGAGCGGGCTGACGACGAGGCTGTAGCCCACGACGACGAGGGTCGGGACGACCAGGACCGGCACGAGCACCCACGACGTCGCGGCCTGCCGACGGCGGGCCCCGACGACGACCGCGACCGCCATGGCCGCCCACCCGACGAGGGCCAGCACGAGTGACGCCAGGGCCCACGGCTCGGTGGGAGAAGCCGTGGACGTCACGCGCGTCGGCGTTCCACCGAGGAACCACTGGTTGACGACCACCCCCCGGGCGATCTGCACGAGACCCATATCGTTGTCGCCCAGTTGCCCCTGCTGTCCGGCTGCCAGCAGCACCACCGGCGACGCCGCGAGACCGCCCGCCGCGGCGGAGGCGAGCCAGGCCAGGCGGCGCCTCACCGGGACCCGACGCCAGGCGGCCACGGTCACGGCGTGGGCGACGGCCAGCAGGGCGACGTAGATGTTGAGGGCGGTGCCCACCCCGACGAGGGCGGCGTACCCGATCCACCGCGCCGCGCCTCCTCGGTTCAGCGCGACGACGAGCAGGACGGTCGCCCACACGGCCACGGCCGCGCTGGGCCCGAAGGAACGCGCCTCGATCCCCATCCAGGTGATGCGCGGCAGCACGACGGCGACCACCGCCCCCGCGACGGCCGCGTCCCGGCGTCCGAGCACGACCAACAGCCGGTGGACGCCGACGACGGCGACTCCGGCCGCGACCGCGCTCGGGAGGCGGAGGGCCACCGGGGAGGTCCCGGCGACGGTCGTCCAGACGTGCATCAGCAGGTAGTAGGCGGCGTGCACGGCGTCGATGCGTTGGACGAGGGCCCAGAGCTCGGGGAGGCTGCGGGTGGCCGCCGAGACCGTCGCGGCCTCGTCGGTCCACAGCGACACCGTCGACGAACCGACGAGCGCCACGGCGGTGCCGGCGAGACCCAGCGCGAGCGGGACGCCGATCGAGGAGGCGCGAGGTCGTCTCGAGGACGCCGTGGACCCGGCCGGGTGGGTCGTCGTCGGGGTGGTGGTCGTCATGGCCGTCCTCGTGCGTGCCGACCGCGAGCCCTCGCCTCGTGGACGAGGGAGAGGGCGACCGGACCGACGGGTCGGGTGCGGGTGGCCCGGAGTGCTGGCATGCTAGCAGCGGCCCTGGACCCCACCGGCGTCCGGCGGGACGGGCCACCCGACCGAGGAGCCACCATGTCGTCAGACGACCAGACGCCCGACCCCACACCGACGAGGTCCCGTCGGCGCCTGGTGATCGCGCTGGCCGCCGTCGCCGTGGCGCTCGCCCTCGTCGTCGCCTTCGTGGTCGTGCCCGCCGTCTCGGGCGGCGACGCCGACGAACCCGGCGCCGCCGGACCGGGGTCGGGCTCGAGCTCGTCGACGACCGGCGAGTCGTCGGACGACGGGACGACGGCCCCGACCGATACCGCGCCTCCCGCCGCGGGGCCGGACACACCCGAGGCACCACCCGTGGGCCTCGACGAGTCGCCCACCGTCGTGGACGGGGTGACGGTCCGGGTGAAAAGCCTCGACGCGGTCGACGGCGAGGCCGCGCTGCCCGGTGAGGTGACCGGCCCGGCCGTCCGTGCCGAACTCGAGGTGTACAACTCGTCGGCTGCTCCCGTGGACCTCTCGACCGTCGTGGTCAACCTGGCCTACGGTGTCGACCGCACACCCGCGAACACGTTCTCGACCGGGACTTCTTCGTTCCCGGCGAGCGTGGCCGCGGGCGCCACGGCCGACGGCGTCTACGTCTTCGCCGTGCCCGTCGACGGGCATTCCGACCTCCGCCTGACCTTCGACTACGCCGTCGACGTGCCGGTCGTCGTCTTCGAGGGATCGACCTCGTAATACCCCTGTACCCACAACGGGGGCCATTGTCCCCCCTTGGGGGGACCTTATAGTCGTCAAGCCATCGGTACCCGAATGCCGATGACGCCTACCCGACCCGAATGAGGCTCCCCCATGGGAAGAACCGTCTCGTCGCGCCTTCGTCTCCCCGCGATCGTCGCTGCGTCCGCCGTGCTGTTGTCCGTCCTGGTCGGAGTCCAGCCCGCTGCGGCCGACTCCGCCCCCCTCGACCCGACGTCGCCGTCGACGCCGGCGACCGTCACGGCCGACGCGCTCCCCGCACCCCAGATCGACGGGTCCGTCTTCACGCAGGTGATCGTGGGCAACACCGTCTACGCCGCGGGCAAGTTCACGAAGGCCCGCCCGGCGGGCTCGGCAGCGGGCGTCGACGAGGTCCCCCGCAGCTACCTCCTCGCGTACGACATCACCACGGGAGCGCTCTCAACGACCTTCGCGCCGGTCATCGACCAGCAGGTGAAGGCCATCGCGGCTTCTCCGGACGGCAAGCGCCTCTACATCGGTGGGGCGTTCACCAAGGTCAACGGCGTCAACAAGTACCGCCTGGCCGCCCTCGACCCGACCACCGGCGCCGTCCTCAGCGGCTGGAACCCGGGCACGAACGCATCGGTCAACGCCATCGCCGCCGTGGGCCCGAACGTCTACTTCGCCGGAGCGTTCTCCAGCGTGGGTAAGGACACCCGGATCAAGGCAGCGGCGGTCACCGCCTCGAACGGCACCAACCTGCCCTGGGCACCCCAGATCGCCAACGGCGACGTGCTCGGCCTCGTCACGAGCCCTGACGGCTCGAAGATCGTCCTGGGCGGTTCGTTCGGATCGGTCAACGGGTCGGCGCAACCGGGATACGGTCTCGCCATGGTCGACTCCTCGACCGGCGCCAACCTGCCTCTGCAGACCAACGACGTGATCCGCAACGGTGGCGGACAGGCCGCGATCTACAGCCTGAGCGCGACCGCCAACGGCTTCTACGGGTCGGGTTATACCTTCGGCGGCGGCGGTCGTCTCGAAGGCGCCTTCAAGTCGACCTGGAGCGGCGACCTCGCCTGGGTCGAGGACTGCCACGGCGACACGTACTCGGTGGCCGCGAACAGCACCGCCGTCTTCGTCGCCGGCCACCCGCACTACTGCGGCAACATCGGCGGGCAGCCGCAGACCGATCCCTGGACCTTCCAGCGGGCGATGGCCTTCAGCGACTCGGCCACGCAGACCGCGACGAACGACCCCTACGGCTACTACAACTTCGCCGGCCAACCAGCGCCGAGCATCCTCAACTGGTTCCCCGACTTCGCCACCGGCAGCTACACCGGCCTGAGCCA
Organism: Frigoribacterium sp. SL97; assembly: GCF_026625765.1. Taxonomy (NCBI): domain Bacteria; kingdom Bacillati; phylum Actinomycetota; class Actinomycetes; order Micrococcales; family Microbacteriaceae; genus Frigoribacterium; species Frigoribacterium sp. SL97. The sequence continues at coordinate 795,190 of NZ_CP113062.1, read as the reverse complement.
GGGCCCGTGGAGCGTCGCCGCCAACGACAAGTACGTGGTCTACGGCGGGGAGTTCCCGTCCGTCAACGGCAAGGCGCAGAACGGCCTCGTGCGCTTCGCGGTGTCGAGCATCGCCCCGAACAAAATGGGCCCGGAGGCCTCCGGCGCCCTCTTCACCCCGAACCTCGTCTCGCTGTCGTCCGGCACGGTCCGGGTCAGCTGGCAGTCCAACTGGGACAAGGACAACGCGAACCTGACGTACGCCGTGTACCGCGACGGCGACCTGACGAACCCCGTCTACACGACGACCCGATCGTCGACCTTCTGGAAGCGCCCCGCGCTCGGCTTCGTCGACAAGGACCTCGCACCCGGCAGCACCCACAGCTACCGCATCCGGGCCACCGACCCGCTCGGCAACACGGTCCTGGGTGACGGCGTGAACGTCACCGTGACCGCAGACGCGGTCTCGCCCTACGCCAAGCAGGTCGCCGCCGACGGCGCCACCTCGCTCTGGCGCCTTGGCGAGAAGAGCGGAACGACCGTCTACGACTGGGTCGGCTACGACGACCAGCAGGCCCAGGACGGCGTGACCCGTGGTGTCACCGGTCAGACCACGACCGACGCCGACGGCGCCAGCACCTTCTCGGGCACGGCCACGGGCCTCGCGTCGACGACCTCCGCCATCGCGGGCCCGCAGACCTTCTCGGTCGAGGCCTGGTTCCGCACGACGTCGACCACGGGTGGCAAGATCGTCGGCTTCGGCAGCAGCCGCACCGGCAACTCGAACTCGTACGACCGGCACCTGTACATGGACCCGCGGGGCCGCGTGTCGTTCGGCGTGTACCCGAACGCGAGCAGGATCATCACCAGCCCCACGGCTCTGAACGACGGCCAATGGCACCAGGTGGTGGGGACGCTGAGCTCGGCCGGCCAGTCCTTCTACGTCGACGGCAAGAAGGTCGCGACCGACGCCGGGACGACGGGTGCCCAGGACTACACGGGCTACTGGCGCATCGGCGGTGACAACAACTGGGACGGCGCCCCGTACTTCCAGGGCGACATCGACGACGTCTCCGTGTACCCGGCCGCCCTGAGCGCCAAGCAGGTCGACGGCCAGTGGGTCGCCTCGGGTCGCACGAGCAAGCTGCCCAAGGCCCCGGCCGACGCCTACGGCGCCCGGGTGTTCCAGGACGACCCCGAGGCGTACTTCCGCCTCGACGGGGACGCCTCCACCGTCTCGGCCGACTCGTCGCCCGTGGGCACCAACGGCGTCGTCGCCGGGGGCGTGGGCACCGGCGGCACGCCCGCTGTCGGCGGTTCCGGGCAGTCGGCGACGTTCAACGGCCAGGACGCCGGCGTCGCGACCACCACCTCGTACGACACCCCGAACAACTACACGCTCGAGACCTGGTTCAACACGACCACGACCTCGGGTGGCAAGCTGATCGGCTTCGGCAACCAGCAGACCGGCTACAGCGGCAACTACGACCGCCACGTGTACATGGAGCAGGACGGTCGCCTGCAGTTCGGCAACTGGACCGGTCGGATGAACCTCGCGAGCAGCACGGCGAGCTACAACGACGGCCGTTGGCACCACGTGGTCGCCACGCAGGGCTCGGACGGCATGAAGCTCTACGTTGACGGCGCCCAGGTCGGGTCGAACCCGACCACGGCCTCGGACGGCTACCGCGGGTTCTGGCGCCTCGGCGGCGACAGCTCGTGGAACTCGGGTTCGGGCTACTGGGCCGGGAGCCTCGACGAGGCCGCGGTCTACGCCCGACCCCTCGACGCCACGACGGTCGCGCAGCACTACGCGCTCGGTGCGAACAAGCCGAACGCCGCGCCCACGGCGGCCTTCACCTCGTCGCCCACCGGTCTCGGCGTCGCCTTCGACGGCCGCACCTCGGTCGACCGCGACGGGACGATCGCCTCGTACGGCTGGGACTTCGGCGACGGGAGCGCCCCGGCCAGCGGCGCCGCCCCCTCGCACACCTACGCCGCGGGGGGCACCTACACCGTGACCCTCACCGTGACGGACGACCAGGGAGCCGTCGGCACGTCGACGGCCACCGTCACCGTGACGGCGCCCCGGGTCAACGCGGCACCGACCGCCTCGTTCACCTCGGTGGTCGACCACCTGGCCGTCGCCGTGGACGCGAGCACCTCGACCGACTCCGACGGCACCGTCGCGTCGTACCGCTGGGACTTCGGTGACGGCACCGTCGCCGCGACGGGCCCGACCGCGAACCACACCTACGCCGCTGCCGGCACCTACACGGTGACGCTCGTCGTGACGGACACCGAGGGTGCCACCGGCACCTCGACGGGGACGGTCACGGTCGCCCCGGCTCCCCCGGTGAACGTGGCCCCGACGGCCTCGTTCACGAGCGCCGCCACGGGACTGGCCGTCTCGACCGACGCCACCGCGTCGACCGACCCCGACGGCACCGTCGCGGCCTACGCCTGGACGTTCGGTGACGGAGGGACGGCCACGGGCAGGACGGCCGCGCACACCTACGCGGCGGCCGGCACCTACACGGTGACCCTCACCGTGACCGACGACAAGGGCGCCACGGGCACCTCGACCGGCAGCGTGACCGTCGCGCCGATCCCGAACGCTGCTCCGACGGCCTCGTTCACGACGTCGACCAAGGCCCTCTCGGTGTCGACCGACGGACGCGCCTCGACCGACTCCGACGGCACCGTCACGGCGTACGCCTGGGACTTCGGCGACGGAGGCACGGCGACCGGCAGCACGGCGGCCCACGACTATGCCGTCGGCGGCACCTACACCGTGACCCTCACGGTGACCGACGACAAGGGAGCCACCGCGACCCGCACCTCCACGGTGACGGTCACCGCGCCTCCCGTGGTCACGGCCGCGGTCAAGGACGGCTTCGGACGCTCGGTGACGGGCGGCTGGGGCACGGCGGAGGTCGGCGGCAGCTGGACCAGGACGGGTCAGGCCTCGCAGTACTCGGTGGCCGGCGGCGTCGGCACCCAGTACCTCGGGGCGGCCGGCTGGAACACGTCGATGGCCCTGACCGGGGTCAGCACGACGGACGCCGACCTCCGCACCAGCGTCAGCCTCGACAAGGTGGCCACCGGCGGAGGGACCTACGTCTACGTCACCGGGCGCAAGGTCGCGGCGAACACCGAGTACCGGGCGTCGATGCGCTACCGTCCCGACGGCACCGTCGTCGTGGGCCTCACGGCCTTCAAGGGATCGACCTCGGGGACGAACCTCGCCGCCGAGACCCTGGTCCCCGGCAAGGTCGCACCGGGCGCGAAGCTGAACGTCCGACTCGAGGTCAGCGGCACCGGCACGACGACCATCCGTGCGAAGGTCTGGGCCGACGGCACGGCCGAGCCGACCGCGTGGACGGTGTCGGCAACCGACACCTTCGCCGGCCTGCAGGCACCCGGCTGGGTCGCCCTCGGCGCCTACGCCTCGGGAAGCACCACCAACGCCCCGCAGACGGTCTCGTTCGACGACCTGAGCGTCTTCAAGCCGTGACCGACGCCGCCCCGGAGCACGCGAGCAGGCTCGTCGTCCAGCAGTCGTTCCCGCGACCGCGCCCGACGACGAACCCCTACCTCGTGATGCTCCGGGACGCCGTCGGCGCGGTGCCCGGGGTGGAGGTGCGCACCTTCGACTGGAAGGGCGCCCTGCTGGGCCGCTACGACGTCTTCCACGTGCACTGGCCCGAGATCCTCGTCTCGGGGCAGAGCCCGCTCAAGGCGCTCGTGCGTCAGGCGTTGACCGTCGCCCTGGTGACGAAGCTGCGGCTGACGCGCACCCCGATCGTCCGCACCGAGCACAACCTCGAGCTGCCGAGCGGCATCTCCCGGCGCGAGCGCGTCCTGTTGCGCTGGATCGAGCGACGCACCGCGCTCTGGGTGCGGCTGAACGACGAGACGCCCGAGCACGCCGACGCACTCGGCGCGCTCATCCCCCACGGCCACTACGTCGACTGGTTCGCCCGCTGGCCGTGGCCGTCGCGCGAGGCAGGCCGGGTGTCGTACTTCGGCTTCATCCGCCGCTACAAGGGGGTCGACGGCCTCGTCCGGGCCTTCCGAGGCGTCCGGGGCGACGACCGGAGGCTGCACGCCGCCGGCAAGCCCTCGACGCCCGAGCTCGCCCACGGGCTCGAGCAGCTCGCGGCCGACGATCCCCGGGTCAGCCTCGACCTGCGTTTCCTCGACGACGAGGACCTCATCGACGTGGTGCGCCGGGCCGAGCTGGTCGTGCTGCCCTACCGCGAGATGCACAACTCGGGCGGGGTGCTGACGGCGCTGTCGCTCGGCCGGCCCGTGCTCGTACCCGCCAACGAGGTCAACGCCCGCCTGGCCGACGAGGTCGGCGCCGACTGGGTCCGGCAGTACGCCGACGAACTCGGTCCCGACGACGTCGAGCACGCGCTCGACGCGGCCTCGCGGCTCGACGACGACGCGCGCCCCGACCTGTCGGCCCGCGACTGGGACCGCGCGGGCGAGGCACACGTCGCGGCCTACCGTCGGGCGATCGCCGCGACCCGTGGTCGACGTGCCGTCGGCGGACGCCGGGCGCGCCCGTGAGCTCAGCCGTCGACGCGGCCGTACTCCCGGTACCCCGCGCCCCACGCACCCGCCACCATGCCGGCGCCCCGGGCCATCGTCCGGATGCCGCGAGCGCGTTGCCCCAGCGACCGTCGACCGAGGGGGCGGGTCACCGTGCCGACCGCGTACCGGCCCAGCCCGCCGACGACGCGCACGCCGCCCTTGGCCGAGAGCCGGAGGCGCGTGGACAGTCGCGAGGCCCCTCGCGCGGACAGCATCACCGAGGTGAGGCTCCAACCGTTGCCGCTGCTGTAGGCACGCCGCACGACCCATCGCCGCGTGACGCGGTGGGCGGGGACGACGTCCGTGACGACCGCCTCGGCGCACCACAGGATCGTGCCGCCACCGGCGACCAGGCTGCGGGTGAACAGGGTGTCCTCACCGCCGAGCTGGCCGAGGGCCACGTCGAAGGCCAGGCCCTGGCGACGCACCTCGACGAGGTCGAGCAGCAGGTTGTTGGTGGCGGCGACGTCGACGGGCGTGCCGGTCGCGAGCCGGCGTCGCACGAAGAAGCGTCCCTCGACGATGAAGGGCTCGGGCTCGACCTCGTACTCGCTGCGCACGGGACCGACGACGGCCGCGGCACCCGTCTCGGCCTGCAGGGAGACCAGGGCGCCCAGCCACCCGTCGGACGGCCGCTCGTCGTCGTCGATGAAGACCAGCACGTCGCCGTCGCCGCTCTCGGCGAGCGCACGGTTGCGGGCCGAGGCGATGCCCGGCGTGGCCTCGACGACGTAGTCGACCGTCACGGGTCCGGCACCGTCGCCCGGGTCGGCCGCCGCGAGCGCCGCCGCCTCGACGCGTCCACGGCCCGATCCGCTCGCGTCGTTGTCGACGACGAGCACGCGCGCCTCGACGCCGCGTCCGCGGACGCTGCGGGCCTGCTCGACGAGCAGCGGCAGCACCGCGTCGAGATCGCGCGGCCGGCGGAAGGTCAACACGGCGATGGTCAGGAGGCGCGGCGTGGTCGGGTCGGTCGTCACGGCCCCCAGCATGTCAGGTCGGTGAGGGGCGACGGGCCCTGCACCGCGCCTCCTGCGGGTGGACGGGGGACGAACCGTGGGTGAGTCGCTCGCCGGCCTCTCGGTGGTCGTCGTCAACTACGGTTCGACCGACCTGCTGCGCCAGAACCTCGCGCCCGTCTCGCGGTCGACGGAGGGCCTCGTCGTGGTCGTCGTCGACAACTGGTCGGGAGCGGCCGAGCGCGCCCGCGTGAGCGAGCTCGCCGCGGCCGAGGGCTGGCACCTCGTCGCGCCCGACGGCAACGAGGGCTTCGGCACCGGCGTGAACCTCGGCGTCGCCCGGGCCCGTGAGGCCGGGGCGCGTCACCACGTGCTGCTCAACCCGGACGCCGTCGCGGACGCGGGAGCCCTCGCCGCCCTGCACCGCGCCTCCTCGTCCGACCCGCTGACGATGAGCGCGCCGACCGTGCTGCGCCCCGACGGCAGCGTCTGGTCGGCGGGCAGCGACCTGTACCTCGACGACGGCCGCATCCGCTCGCGGCGACGACGGCTGCCCGGCGCCCGCGTCGAGGAGTGGCTGAGCGGCGCCTGCCTCGTGCTGAGCGACGACCTCTGGCAGCGCTGCGGCGGCTTCGACGACGACTACTTCCTGTACTGGGAGGACGTCGACCTGTCGCGTCGCGTCGTCGGTTCGGGAGGCGCGCTGCGGCTGCTCGACGACGTCACCGTCGTCCACGCCGAGGGCGGCACGCAGACCGACGGCGGGGCCGACCGGTCGGGGCAGGCGAAATCGGCGGGGTACTACCGGTACAACATCCGCAACCGGCTGCTGTTCGCCGCGAAGCACCTCGGCGACGACGACCTCCGCCGGTGGCGCCGACTGACCCCCCGCATCGCGTGGGAGGTGCTGCTGCAGGGCGGGCGGCGCCAGTTCGTCCGGTCACCGGGCACGCTGCTCGTCGGACTGCGGGCCGTCCTCGAGGGGCGACGGATCGTGGCGACCGAGCTGCGTCGACGACGCACGTCACCGGGAGCCCCGTCATGACGGCCGTGGGACCCTCGACACCGGTCGTCGCACGCCCCGGTCGACTGCACTGGGTCGACGTGACGCGCGGGCTCGCCGTCCTGCTCGTCGTCTTCTACCACGTCGTGATCGCCCTGAAGGTCGACTCCGTGGCCGCGCCCGGGTGGGCCGTCGTGCTCAACGACGCCCTGGCGCCCTTCCGCATCCCCACCCTGATGTTCTGCTCGGGCCTGTTGCTGGCCCGCTCCTTGCGGAAACCACCCGGGACGTACCTCGTCGGCAAGCTGAGGCACATCGCCTGGCCCTGGGCGGTCTGGACGACCGTCATCGTCGTGTTCCTCTGGGCGGGCAGCTCGGTGGCCGGCGACGGCAACTACGGCCCCGGTCGACTCGTCGAGCTGGTCCTCTCCCCCACGACGTACACCTGGTACCTCGCGTACCTGCTGGCTTTCTACGTGGTCTCCCTCGTCATCCCCCCTGCGGCCCGCTCGGCGGCGGTGCCCCTGCTGCTCGTGGTCAGCGTCGTCGTACACGACGGCGACGGCTGGACCCGCGTGACCTTCCTGCTTGCGTTCTTCTTCCTCGGGGACGCGGCAGCCCGACACCAGGACGTGTTCGAGTCCCTGGCCCGACGTCGCATCGTGATCGCCCTGGGTGCCGTCGCCGCCCTGGGCACCGCGATCGCGTCGACGCAACTGCCCGGTCTGCGATACGACCTCGTGGCCGCGGTCGGCGTGGTCGGGCTCGTCGTGGTCGCCGTGCCCCTCGGCGGCCGACTCGCGCCGACCCTGCTGGGGCGGGGGCTGAGCGCCATGGGCCGAGATTCCATCGTCTACTACACGACCCATTGGATCGTCGTCACCCTCGGGGTCCACGCCCTCGGTCTGATCGGCCTCCACCAGGGCACCCTGATGATCGTCGCCTTGCTGACCGCCGGCCTCACGGCCCCGTGGGTGATGGCGCGCCTCTCCCGCCGGTCGCGGCTCGTCGCCGGTCTCTACGCCTGGCCGGCCCGCCGGACGTCCTCCTCCCCGAAAGGGCAGCCATGACCGCGACGCCCCTGCCCTCCGTCCCCGTCCACCGTCGCATCCAGGGGCTCGACCTGCTGCGCGGAGCCGCGATCCTGCTCGTGCTGCTGAGACACTCGTGGCCCGACCACTTCGGGGGCGCGGGCATCGTCGGGGTGGTCGTGTTCTTCACGTTGAGCGGCTACCTGATCACCGGTCTGCTCGCCGACGACGTCCGACGCTTCGGTCGCATCCGTTACGGACGCTTCTACCGCAACCGGTTCTTCCGGTTGATCCCGGCGCTGCTGTTCGTCCTGGTCGGCCTCGTCGTCATGGAGGGGCTGCTCGACGTCTCGGACACCCGCCGGTTCGTACCCCGGACCATCGGCGTCGCCCTCACGTACACGATGAACATCCCCCTGTTCAACCACGGAAGCTCGAACTTCAGCCACCTGTGGACCCTGGCGAACGAAGAACAGTTCTATCTCGTGTGGCCGCTCGTCGTCCTGGTCGGCGTCCGCTACCGCAAGCTGCGCGTCGTCGTCGCCGTCACCGCCGGCGTCCTCCTCGTCCTGCTGGTCGCCACGGTGGCCTGGCATCGTGACGACATCGGCACGATCTACAACTACCCCACGACGTGGACCATCTCGATGGTCGTCGGCGCCGCGGCGAAGCTCGCCGAACCACGGCTCGACGCCCTCGTCGGCGGCCGCCGGTCCGCTCGGGCGGCCGTCGTCGGCGCGGTGGCGCTGGTCGCCATGGCCCTCGTGCCCGAGGCGAAGGACCACCTCGTCACCTACCTCGTGGGTGGTTCCGCCATCGGCGTCAGCACCGTCCTCGTGCTCTGGAAGCTCAAGGAGTGGACGGTCGTGCCGCGGGGGCTCGGCCTGCTCGTCAAGCTCGGCGTCATCTCGTACGCGGTGTACCTCTGGAACTATCCGGTCAGCTGGTGGCTCAGGGACGGCGGCGCCCCCGAGGTGCCCGTCACGACGGTCGTCGTCTCGATCGCGGCGGGCATCGTCAGCTGGGTGGTCGTGGAGCGCCCCGTGGCGGGCCTCAAGGCACGGCTCGAGAAGCGCGCGACGGATCGGCCGGAGCGACCCGAGGCCGTCTCCGCCGCCCGGAGCTGACCCGCTCAGCCAGGTCGGCTCGTTCGTCCCAGGTCGTCGATAAATTTATCACCGGCCGGAGCTCCGTCTGATAAATTTATCACCGTGCGATCTCCCCTCACCAACCCGTTCCAGGCGGGCTCCGACGTCGTCCCCGACGTCTGGGCCGGCCGAACCGAGCAGCTGAGCGACTGGCACCAGGTCCTGCGACCCCGCCGACGTGCGGGTCTGTACGAGACCGGACGGACGATCCTCGGCGAACCGGGCACCGGCAAGTCGAGCCTCGTCCGACGCATCGCCCGCGACGCCGCCGAGGTCGGCGACTGGGTCACGCCTCAGCTGCGCATGCCCACCGGGGCCGATCCGCTCAAGATCATCGCCTCCGCCGTCCTGCGTCTGGCCGACGGCGCCGGGCTTCGTGCCTCGACCCGTCGGGGCGTGCTCGACCTGCTCGCCAGGGTCGAGCAGGTGGCCGTGACCGGCTTCTCGGTGACGACGCGCGGCGCCGACGGCCCCGAGCCGTTCACGGCGCTCTTCGAACTCCTCGTCGAACTCGGGCAGGCGGCGATCGAGCAGGACGCCGTCGTCGTGATCCACGTCGACGAGGTGCAGAACATCGGCGACGAGGCCGCCCTCTCGCAGCTCCTCATCGCGCTCGGCGACACCCTCTCGCACGAGGTCGAGGTCGCCGTCCCCGGTGGAGGCACCGTGTCCCGGCACCTGCCCGTCGCCGTCTACCTGACGGGCCTCCCCGACTTCGAGGACATGGCGGGTGCCCGCAAGGGGGCGACCTTCGCCCGGCGGTTCCGGACCACCACGCTGGGCCCCCTCGACGAGGGCGACATCCTCGAAGCACTCCAGCCGTTCGTGATCGCCGGCTGGGAGACCCCGGGCGAACACGGCGTCGTCGAGACCGTCCGCATGGACCCCGCGGCGGCCAGGGCCATCGCGGCCCTCAGCTGCGGAGAGCCCTTCCTGTTCCAGCTCGCCGGGCAGCGGGCGTGGAACGTCGGGACGGCACCCGTCGTGTCCGAGGACGACGTCGTGGCGGGCTGGCGCGGAGCCGAGGGCGAAGCGTCGGCCCACGTCGAGCGCATCCTGAACCGCCTCCCCCCACGAGAGCACGAGTTCCTCCGGGCGATGGCGTCGCTGCCCCCGGCAGAGCGCACCCTGAACGCCATCGCCGAGGCGATGGGCCTGGCCTCGGGCGCCCAGCTCGGGCCCACCTCGCAACGGCTCGACACGGTGCGCGGGGTGGTGAGCCGGGGCAAGCCGTACGCGTTCCGCAACCGTGCCGTCGAGGCGTACCTGACGACGGACTGGCCCCGGACCGCCTGAGCCCCGACGGCGCCCTGATGATCCACGCCTGCGACCGTCGGCCGCCCGCTGGCTACCTCAGAGGGCCAGCCACGCGTCCGACACGTCGGCTTCCTCGTACTCCCAGCGCCCGGACGCCGCACCGTGCGCCAGCAGCCTCTTCGCGGCGGGGACGTCCGACTCCGGGCCGAGGTCGAAGGACAGCAACCGGAACTGCTGAAAGCCCTCGCCCGTCACGCCCAGGGGTGCGAACTCCGCGAGGATGCCCTCGAGCGAGTCGTCTCGATCACTCGTGATGATGCGGACCGTCATGCGTCCCCTGCGCCAGACGACTCCGCTCACCCAGAGCACGCCGTCAGCATCCGACGAGACCGCGACCTCGTCGCCGTTCGACATCCCGAAGGCGAAGAACGGCGTGTTCTCGAGGCGGTAGTCACCGGAGATCAGCGGCAGCGCCCACAGCCCCTCGGACTCCGTGTCCGGCCACCCGTCCTCTTGGTCGAGCAGGACGCGGACCTTCACGTGCGTGGCACCCTCGACGGCCTCGCTCGCCTCGGTCCGGACGGTTCCGCCACCGACACCCGGCACCTTCGCGTCCCTGCGCTTGAACGGCCACAACCGGGCCATGCCCCTCGGCGCCCCCGAGCTCATGCCGAGGCGCCGACGAACTCCGCCAGCGACGCCGCGAGGTGCCGCGTCGTCAGCCGCTCCTCGACGAGGGTCCGTCCCGCCGCGCCGAACGCGCGTGCCTCGGCCTCGTCGCCGAGCAGCCGCAGCACGTGCCCGGCGAGGGCCGCCGAGTCCCCCACCGGCGCGAGCAGCCCGGTGCGTTCGTGCACCACGTAGTCCTCGATGCCCGGCGTGTCCGTCATCACGACGGGCCGACCCGTGGCCATCGCCTCGAGGCTGACCGTCATGCCGGACGCGTGCAGGTTGTCGCGCGTCGCCACGGCGACGAGCGAGGCACGGGCGTACAGCTCGGCCAGCTCGCGGTGCGAGACGTGCGGCACCACGGTGACGCCCTCGGGCGGGGCCGCGTCGCTCGTCGTCTGCACGACCAGCTCGACGTCCGGTCGCTCGGCGTGGACCTGCTCGAGCGTCGCGAACAGGGTCGCCGGGTCGCGGTCGCGGTCGCCTCCGATGCTCAGCACCATCGGTCGCGTGGGCCACGGGCGCGCCGCGAAGAAGTCCTCGTCGACCCCGAAGGTGAAGAACCCGACCGGCGGGCCGTCCTCGCCGACGAACCGTCGCAACGGCTCGACCTGCCCGCGGCTGATCACCCAGAGTCCGCTCATGCGTCGCAGCACGTCACGCATGCGCCCGACGTCCTGCCCGCGCTCGACCCGGTCCGTCACCCAGATCACGCCCGTGTACATGCGCTCGTGCGGCCGTGCCAGCAGCATCCGACGCGCGACGTTCTCGTCCCAGGTCACCCCGACGTCGTCGGACGGCACCCCGGACGAGGAGGCGCGGCGCGGCACCACCCGGTCGCGCAGCACCTGCAGGCGGCCGGGTTCCGGGACGGACGCGATGCGCGCCTCCGGGTCCGCGTCGCGCAGCGCCTCGAGGCCGTACGGCCAGAGGCCGGGGCGGAGGCCCGCCGCGTGGTCGGCCGCCCAACCGGGGACGTCGCGTTCGCTCGCGAACAGGACCTCGATCACCGAGCCTCCTCGGGTCCGTCGCCACGCCCGTCGCCGGACCGTGCGTCGGAGGCCTGTTCGGCCGCCGCCCGCTCGACGATGGCCTGGTCGGTCGCCGTCTCGTCGCCACGCTGCTCGTCGACGTCGAGGCCCACGGTGCCGTCGTCGTCGGCATCGTCGCCGGCCGCTCCGCCCGCTGCCGCCTCGGCCCGACGGCGACCGAGGTCGCGCGACACGTACCAGAGGTTCGGCACGAGCTGGCAGAGCGCCACCGAGATCGCCGACCCCAGCACGGGTCCGGCGGCCCCGACCTGCCCGATGAACCACCACGACAACCCCAGGTTGAGCGGCACCATCAGCACGATCGGCAGCACCTGGAAGACCAGCCCGGTCTTGTCGGTCATGTACATGCCGACCGGGTACTTCGCCGCCTGCAGGCCGACGAACACGACGAAGCCGACGAGCATCCAGCCGTCGAGCGTGATCGCCCCGCCCGAGACGAAGCGCGCCAGGAACGGGCTCAGCACGGCGAGCGCCGTGCCCAGCACGAGTCCCCCCAGCAGGAACCACAGCGTCGGCACGGTGGGCGACTCCACCCGCCCGGCCGAGCGGGCCGCGGCGTACACCGGCCAGAGGGCGATGCCCGCGGCCGCGACGGTCTGAAGCACGATGCCGAAGAGCTGCGAGGCGAGGTTGTACTGCGCCAGTTCGTCCGGCCCGGCCAGGTGGCTGAGGAGCAGGCGGCCGGTCTGCATCGCGACCGGCAGGGCGATCATCTGCACGAGCATCGGCCAGGCCAGGCCCAGCGCGGGCACGCCGCGGTAGCTGCGGATGCGGGGCACGAGCTTGACGGCCGACCCGATCTGCGGCGACAGCGCGCGCGCCGCCACGATCAGGCAGATCACCGAGACGAGGCTGTTGGCCACGTACGAGATGACCGCGAGGTAGCTGCCGACCGGCACGCTGAACATGACGGCCGAACCGATGGCGAGCAGCATGAACGGTGCCACGACGGCCTGGCTGGCGACCTGCGTGCTGGTCTTCTTCAGCCCCACGAGGATGCGCTGCCCGACCGTGAGCGGGATCACGAGGCCGAACACCGCGAGGCAGAGTCCCGCCGCGAGCGAGCCACCGTCGGGCAGCAACCCCTCGCCGAGCAGAACGGGCCACCAGCCCGCGAGGGTGATGAGCAGGGCGACCGCGACCATGATGCCGCCCGACACCAGCAGCACGCGGAAGGCGGTGACGATCGAGCGCTTGACGAAGTCGTCGGTGCGGACCGACGACGACCCGGCCACCGCGTTGATGACGATGGCCGCGATGCCGAGGTCGGCGAACGGCAACAGGGTCGGGAAGGTCGAGAGCAGCCCGTACTGCGCGTAGGCGTCGGTGCCGAAGTTCTGGATGATCATGCGGCTCGTGATGATGCCGAGCACGCCCGACAGGCCCATCACGATGACCTTCGTCGCCGCGGTCGAGCCCACGGCGGCCATCGCTCCGCCCCGGCGGGGACGACCGGCCGAGCCCGTCGTCGACCGGCTCACGAGGCGCTCCTGAACAGTCGGTCGTCCGCGGAGAGGCGTCCGTCCCGGTCGGGCAGGTCGGCCAGCACGTCGTCGGCGGAGCGTCCGGCGTCGAGCGCCTCGACGATCGCGTCGGCCAACACCTGTGGTGCGCGGGGGTCGGACGCGACCACGTGACCGTGGGCGTCGAGCCAGTCGGCGAGCCCCGTCTCGGTGGTCGTGACGACGGTGCAGCCGTGCGACAGCCCCTCGACGATCGGCAGCCCCACCTGTTCGCGCCAGGTCGGGCTGGGCTGCGACCAGAGCACGAGCACGCGCGCCTCCTCGAGCGCGGAGTGGATGCGGGGACGGGGCGGGTCGACCTCGACGGCGACCGAGGGCTGCGCGACCGACAGTGCCCGCGCCTCCTGCTCGAGGGCGCCCTTGCCGAGCAGGGTCAGCGTCGCCTCGGGGCGGGCGGCGACGACGAGCGGCCAGGCCGCCGCCAGGACGCGCAGCCCCTTGCGCTCGACGAACGAGCCGACGAAGGCGACCGCGGGCGGGCGGACGCCGCCACCGTGGGCGTCCGCGTACCGGGTCGGCAGGGCCGGCACGGTGGTCGTGGTGACACGGGGCGAGGCGGCCCCCAGGAGGCGCGCGTACGTCTCGCGCGCGGCGTCCGTCCCGAAGACCACCCGGTCGAGACGGCGCCAGACCGCGCGTGCCAGCACGCGTTCGCCTCGTCGGCGCAGTCGCGTCCGCAGGCGCGGAGCAGTGGCCGCGTCGAAGGGGTCGGCGTTGCCGATCAGGTAGCTGACGACGACCGTGCGGCGGCCGGTCAGTCGGCGTCGGACGGCGAGGGCGGCCAGCACCAGCGCCGTGGTCGGCAGGCTCGACGTCATGAGCGGCTCGTTCACCTCGAGCGTCTCGACCCGTGACCGCGCGATCAGCCAGGCCGAGGCGAGCGGACCGGCCTGCACGAGTTCGAGCCCCGCGGCGAGCGAGTCGTCGAAGTCGTAGCGGGTGACGCGGTAGACGATGCTGGCGGGCGCCAGCTCGTGCGCCCGCTCGAGGTGGGCCGTGCGCACGGACTCGTAGAGGCGGACCGCCGGGAGGCGCGGCGTGCGCCCCCGGGACGGGCGGGCCGGGCGGGTGGGGCTCACGACGTGGCGTCGCCCTGGCGGCCCGCGGTGCGGCGGGACCTGCCCGGGGCCGCCGCGTCGGTCGTGGCGGCCGTCGCGGCGGTCGTCGTGGCGGTCGCGTCGGCCGTCGTGGCGGAGCCGAAGGGATAGGTCTGCTCGTCGGACGACGTCGAGACGGGCACGAGCACCGACGGCGGCAGGTCGTGCGACGCCCGCTGACGGCCCGGGGCCACCCCGTCGAACACGACGCCGATGACGCGCACCTTGACGTTCGTCAGCGCGCGGACGGCCGACACGAGCCGCGGCCGGGTCGACCGGCCCGCCGTGGCGACGATGACGACGCCGTCGGTCAGGCGACCGATCTCGAGCGTGTCGGACGACGTGAGCACCGCGGGGGCGTCGACCACGACGACGTCGTAGCGCTCCCCGGCGGTCTCGAGCAGCAGGGCCATCGATCGCGAGCTCAGCAGCGGGCTCGGGTTCGGCGGCACGTCGCCGGCCGTGAGGATGTCGACGCCGTCGCGCCACGACGTCACGGCGGCGGCGAACTCGAGTCGGCCGACGACGACGTCGGTCAGGCCGACCTCGTCCGAGACGGCGGCGAGCTCGGCGAGTCCGCTGCCACGCAGGTCGGCGTCCACCACGAGCACCTCGAGGCCCCGCTCGGCGAAGGCCAGCGCGAGGTCGAGGGCGACCGCCGCCCTCCCTCGCGTTCGTCGGCCGCGACCGACGAGACGGCGATGGTCCGGGTGGCCCGGTCGACGTCCGCGAACTGCAGCTGGGCCCGGATGCGACGGAAGTCGTCCGCCGCCGCTCCCTGGGGTTCGTCGGAGAGAGCCAGCACGCCACGGTTGCGGCGCGTGACGCTGCCGAGCAACGGCACGAGGTGCAGGTCCTCGACGTCGCGGGCGGTGCGGAGCCTGGTGTCGACCACCGATCGCAGCAGCGCCAGGGCGATGCCGAGGACGGTTCCGATGGCGAGACCGCTCAGGGCGATCAGTCGGCGGTTCGGGCTGATGGGCGACGTCGGGGGCGTGGCCTCGGCGATCGGCGCGACGCTCAGCGTCGAGTTGCCGGCGGTGTTCTCGGGCGACAGCGCCCGGGCCTGCCGGCTCAACGAGATGGTGACCGCGTTCGCGACGTCGGCCGCCCGTTGCGCGTCGCCGTCCACCACGGCGACGTCGATGATGACGGTGTTCAGAGGGTTCTCGGCGGTGATCTGACGTGCCAGCTGCGTCGGGGTCACGTCGAGGCCCATCTGCTGGATGACGGGTTCGAGCACGACCGACGACGTGGCGAGACGCGTGTAGCTCTGCACGAGGTTCTGCGTGTACGACGACCCCTGCAACAGCTCGTTGGGGTCGGAGCCCTCGGTCGCCGAGACGAACACGCTGCTCGTGGCCCGGAACGAGTCGGGCTGCGTCTGGGCGTACGCGTAACCCGCGCCTCCGCCGACGAGGGCGAGGACGACGACGAGGGGCCAACTCTTCAGGAGAGCGCGCCAGTAGTGCTGAGGATCCAACGGACACTCCCGGGTTGAGGTGGTGGAACCTGGCGAGCATACCCGGAGCAGAGAGGTCCTCACGACCCCCGGAGGGGGTGCCCGTGCCCGTGACGGTCAGTCGGCGAGCAGGGCCGTGTCGGCCCAGCGGGTGCCGTGCGGCGTGATCGTCACGCGTCTCGGCTCGTCGAGCACCTCGGGAGCGGGCACCTCCTGCTCGTCGTCCGGCCCGTGCCCCGCCGACCCGTCGTCCGCCGCGTCGACGACCGGCGCCTCGGCCGCCCCGGTCGGACGCTCGATGACGATGTCGAGCCACGACTCGGCGACGCCGTCCAGCAGCCCGGCTCCCCACTCGACCACGACGATCGAGCCCTCGAAGTCGAGGTCCAGGTCGTCGAGCTCGGCCTCGCCCGACAGCCGGTACGCGTCCACGTGCACCAGGGGCGTGCCCGACGCGGTCGGGTGCGTGCGCGCCAGGACGAACGTCGGGCTCGCCACCTGGCCGCGCACCTGGAGCCCCTCGCCGAGGCCGCGCGTGAAGGTCGTCTTGCCGGCGCCGAGCGGTCCGGTCAACACCAGCAGGTCACCCGCCCGCAGCGACCCGGCCATCCGACGCCCCAGCGCCTCCATGGCGTCGGCGTCGGCGACGGTCAACTCGACGGGGTCGCCCTGGACGGTCACGGCCGTCCGCCGACGTAGACGCGGGGCACCCGGGCTCCGACGCGGCAGGCGACCTCTTCGGGGATCGTGTCGGTGGCGTCGGCCCACTCGCCGATGGTCATCTCGCCCTGGTCGCCCGGCCCGAACAACACGACCTCGTCACCGACCGCGACGGGGTCGTCGCCCATGTCGACCAGGAACTGGTCCATCGCGACCCGGCCCACGATCGGGCGGGGCGCGCCGTTCACGACGACGTGCACGGTGCCCTGCGCCCGCCGGCTGACGCCGTCGGCGTACCCCAGGGGCACGAGCGCGAGCGTCGTGTCGGACGGAGCACGGAACGTGTAGTCGTACGAGACGCCGGTGCCCGCGGCGACGCGCTTGACCTTGACCACGGACGCGCTCAGCGTGAGCACCTGCCGCAGTCCCCGGTCGGCGGCGGTGACGCCCTCGGTCACGGGGATGCCCAGGCCGTTCGACCCCATGCGCACCATGTCGAAGCGTCGTTCGGGGTGTTCGAGTGCGGCCGAGCTCGACGACATGTGCCGCTTCTCGACGGTGGCCCCGAGCGCCTCGGCCTCGGCCACGGCCTGCTCGAACACGCGGGCCGCGGCCTGGTCGTCGGCCTCGCTCGTCTCGCTGACGTGCGAGAAGATGCCGCGCAGGCGGACCACCCCCTCGTCGCGCAACTCGACGGCACGGGCGACGAAGGCTGGCCAGTCCGAGGGCAGGCACCCCTCGCGGTGCAGGCCCGTGTCGATCGTCAGGTGGACGAGGGCGACACCGCCGCGGGCCCGCGCGACCGCCGCGACGGCGTCGAGCTGGTCGAAGGTCGACACCCCCAGGTCGACGCTCAGGTCGACGGCCGCCTCGAGGTCGTCGGACGGGCTGAGCTGCCAGGCGAAGAACGAGGCGTCGCCCCCGATGCCCAGCCGTCGCATCTCGAGGGCCGGCGCGAGTTCGACCGTGCCGAACCAGCGGATGCCCGCCGCCACGGCCTCGGGCACGAGCACGGGGGCGCCGTGGGAGTAGGCGTCGGCCTTGACGATCGCCAGGATGTCGACCGGGTCGAGACGGGCGATCAACGACTCGAGGTTCGCCCGGTACGCGGCCAGGTCGACCGTGGCCCGTCGCAGGGACGTCGCGGCGCTCATGCGGTGTACCTCCGGGTGAGGCCGGCGGCCAGGCAGGCGACGACCTCGTAGGTGATGCCGCCCATCGCCTCGGCCCAGTCGGCGGCGGACTGCCGACCCAGCGCCGGGTCGCCGAAGAGCACGACCTCGTCGCCGATCTCGACGGGGTCGTCGCCCACGTCGATCACGAGGGCGTTCATGGCGATGCGCCCCCGGACGCGGTAGGTGCGCCGACCGATCGTGACGGAGGCGCGCTCGCTCGCGGCCCGGTCGATGCCGTCCGCGTACCCGACCGGCACGATGGCGATCGACGTGTCGCGCTCGGGACGGAAGAGGTAGCCGTACGACACGCCCTCGCCCGCCGGGATGCGCTTGACGGTGGTCACCGGCGCCGTGACGGTCATGGCCGGGCGCAGGCCGAGCTCGGCGGACGTGCGGTCGGCGTACGGGCTCAGCCCGTAGCTCGCGAGGCCGAAGCGCACCATCGTGGCTCGTGTCCCCACGTAGTCGAGCGCCGCCGCCGAGGCGGCCACGTGCAGCAGGGGCGGCCGCACCCCCCGCTCGTCGAGCATCGCGGACGCCCGGGCGAAGCGGGCCGTCTGCAGGCCGTCGTCCTCGGACGACGCGTTCGACACGTGGGTCATGAGGCCCTCGACCGGCACGACGGCGTCGTGGTCGGCCGCGCGGTCGAACAGCTCGGGCCACTCGGACTCGACGGCCCCGTTGCGGCTCAGACCCGTGTCGATCGCCAGGTGGACCGCGCGGACGCCGGCCGCCACGGCCGCCTCGAGCTGGTCGACGCTCGACACCGCGGGGGTGATGCCGAGCGCCGCGGCCTCGACGAAGTCCTCGTCGGGAGCGTGCAGCCACGCGAGCACCGGCGCCTCGACACCGGCTCGACGCAGGGCCACGGCCTCGGTCAGGTCGGCCACCCCGAGCCAGTCGACGCCGGCCTCGACGAAGGCCCGGGCGCACTCGACGGCACCGTGGCCGTAGGCGTTCGCCTTGACCACGGCCATGACGGCCGACGGCGCGACGGCGGCCCGGAGGACCTCGACGTTGTGGCGCAACGCGGCCGTGTCGACGGTGATGGTGACGTCGTGGGTCATCGGTCCGCCCCTTCGTGGTGTGCGTCGTGGTCGACGGGGGCCCGGCCGTCGCCCTCGGCGACGACGTACGCGACCGCCACCCCGCCGTCGTGGCTGAGCGACAGATGGAGGCGCGAGACGCCTCGCGAGTCGGCGAGCGACCGCGCTCCCCCGCTGAGCACGAGCGACGGGGCTCCCTGGTCGTCGGAGACGACCACGACGTCGTGCCAGCGCACCCCGGTGGAGCCGCCCAGGGACTTGATCAGCGCCTCCTTGGCGGCGAAGCGGGCCGCGAGCGACGGGCGCCCGCGGGGGCTGCCGTCCCGGAGGACGAGCTCGTCGGCTCGGAACAGACGCGTGGCGAGCGCCGGCGTGCGCTCGATCGAGCGGTCGAAGCGTCCGAGGTCGACGACGTCGACGCCGATGCCCACGATCACGTCCTCACCCGCCTGACGCCCTGCCCCGGCTGCACGACCCGCTACTCGACGGTGACCGACTTGGCCAGGTTGCGCGGCTGGTCGACGTCGAGGCCCTTGGCGGCGGCGAGCTCCATGCCGAAGATGTGCAGCGGCACGACCGACAGCAGGGGCTCGAAGAGCGGGGCCGCCAGCGGGATGTGCAGCACCTCGTCGGCGAAGGGCAGCACCGCGGCGTCGCCCTCTTCGGCGATCGCGATGACGCGGGCGCCGCGCGCGCGGATCTCTTGGATGTTCGAGACGACCTTGGGGTGCAACGACCGCGGGTCGCGCGGGCTGGGGACGACGACGAAGACGATCTGACCGGGCTCGATCAGGGCGATCGGGCCGTGCTTGAGCTCGCCGGCGGCGAAGCCCTCGGCGTGGATGTAGGCGAGTTCTTTCAGCTTGAGCGCACCCTCGAGGGCGATGGGGTAGCCCACGTGACGCCCGAGGAACAGCACCGACCGGGTGTCGGCCATCCAGCCGGCGAGGGTCTTGATGCGCTCGGACGACTCGAGCACCTGCTCGATCTTGCCGGGGATCTCGTGCAGGTCGGTGACCTGCTCGGCGATGGCCTCGGCGCTGAGCGTGCCGCGCAGGGTCGCCAGGTGCAGGCCCAGCAGGAAGAGCGCGGTGCCCTGGGCGACGAACGCCTTGGTCGACGCGACGGCGACCTCGGGGCCCGCGTGCGTGTAGAGCACGGCGTCGGACTCGCGCGGGATCGTCGAGCCCTGCGTGTTGCAGATCGACAGCACCTGGGCACCCTGCTCTCGGGCGTACTTGACGGCCATCAGGGTGTCCATCGTCTCGCCCGACTGGCTGATCGACACCACGAGGGTCTTCTCGTCGAGGACCGGGTCGCGGTAGCGGAACTCGTGCGCCAGCTCGACCTCGACGGGGATGCGGGCCCACTGCTCGATGGCGTACTTGCCGAGGATGCCGGCGTAGGCGGCGGTGCCACAGGCGATGACGATGACGCGGTCGACGGTCAGGAGGCGCTCGCGCACGCCGTCGAGCTCGGTCAGGGTCACGGCGCCCTCGGCGGTGATGCGGCCGAGCAGCGTCTTGGCGACGGCCTCGGGCTCCTCGCTGATCTCTTTCGCCATGAAGCTGGACCAACCGCCCTTCTCGGCGGCCGAGGCGTCCCAGTCCACCTCGAACTCGGTCGTCTCGACGGGCGCCCCGGAGAAGTCGACGACCTCGACCGAGTCGGGACGGATCGTCACGAGCTGGTCCTGCCCGATCGACATGGCCCGACGGGTGTGGGCGACGAAGGCCGCGACGTCGCTGCCGAGGAAGTTCTCGCCGTCGCCCAGGCCGATGACGAGGGGCGAGTTGCGGCGGGCGCCGACGACGACGCCCGGCTGGTCGGCGTGCACGACGAGCAGCGTGAACGCGCCGTCGAGGGTGTTGACGACCGTGCGCAGGGCCTCGGTCAGGTCGCCGGAGGAACGGTAGGCCCGGGCCACCAGGTGCGCGGCGACCTCGGAGTCGGTCTCGCTGAGGAACTCGACGCCCTCGGCGAGCAGCTCGGCCTTGAGCTCGGAGAAGTTCTCGATGATGCCGTTGTGGATGAGGGCGAGCTTGCCGTCGTCCGCGAGGTGGGGGTGCGCGTTCGCGTCGGTCGGGCCACCGTGGGTCGCCCACCGGGTGTGGCCGATGCCGGTCGTGCCGTCGGTGAGCGGCGTCGCCTCGAGGTCGTCGACGAGCATCTGCAGCTTGCCGGCCTTCTTGCGGGTGCCGAGGTCGCCCGCGGCGTCGATCACGGCGACTCCCGCCGAGTCGTACCCGCGGTACTCGAGTCGCTTGAGGCCGCCCAGCAGCACCTCGATGCTCTTGTCACCCGTTCCGACGTATCCCACGATTCCACACATGGGGTCGATCCTAGAGGTTCCCGTCCGAGAGCCCGGCGGGCCGTGCCGACTCGCGTCGACCCCGGACCGGTAGCCTCGTGCGCATGGCCGAAGCCAACCCGACGACCGCGCCCTCCGCCGTGCACGCGAGCCCCTTCGTCGAGATCGGGCGCGACGCCTGGGCCGACCTGGCCCCGACGACGCGCCTGCCGCTGACCGAGACCGAGATCGTCCAGCTGCGCGGCCTCGGCGACCGCCTCGACATGCGCGAGGTGCAGGACGTCTACGTCCCGCTCAGCCGCCTCCTCAACCTCTACGCCGCCGGCGCCCGCAACCTGCACCGGGCCACGAGCGACTTCCTCGGCGAACGGGCCCAGCGCACGCCCTTCGTGATCGGCGTCGCCGGGTCGGTGGCCGTCGGCAAGTCGACCGTCGCGCGCCTCCTGCGGGAGCTGCTCAGCCGCTGGGACGACACCCCCCGCGTCGAGTTGGTGACCACCGACGGGTTCCTCTACCCGAACGCCGAACTCGAACGCCGCGGCATCATGAGCCGCAAGGGGTTCCCCGAGTCGTACGACCGCCGCCACCTGCTGCGGTTCGTCTCGCAGGTCAAGAGCGGCGCCGAAGAGGTGCGTGCGCCGTTCTACTCGCACACCAGCTACGACATCATGCCGAGCGCCGAGGTCGTCGTGCGGCGGCCCGACATCCTGATCGTCGAGGGTTTGAACGTGCTGCAGCCCGCCGTCGCCGGCCGGCTCGCCCTGAGCGACCTGTTCGACTTCACGGTCTACGTCGACGCCCGCACCGGCGACATCGAGAACTGGTTCGTCGAACGGTTCCTCGCGCTGCAGAAGGGCGCGTTCACCCAGGAGCGCTCGTTCTTCCACCGTTTCGCCGACATGAGCGAACCCGAGGCGCGGTCGTTCGCCTCGGGCATCTGGAAGTCGGTCAACGAGCCCAACCTGATCGAGAACGTGTTGCCGACCCGGTCGCGGGCGACGCTCGTCCTGCGGAAGGCGGCCGACCACAAGGTCAGTTCGGTCCTGCTGCGCAAGATCTGATCCGCGGCGACGCCGGGTCGGCTGAGGAGCTGCGTCCGGGCGGGCGCCGCAGCCGGTCGCGCACCGCGTCCGGTCGGGCGCCGCGTCCGGTCGCGCACCGCGTCTGGTCGCGCACCGCGTCCGGTCAGGAGGCGCGGGTGACGTCACCGGGACGTCGCGCCCCGTCCGCCGCCCGGGTCAGAGGGCGAGTCGCTCGCGCACGACGTCGGCCAGCGAGTGGGCGACGCGGTCGGCGGTCGGTTGGTCGGCGGCCTCGACCATCACGCGCACCACGGGCTCGGTGCCCGAGGGGCGGAGCAGCACGCGGCCGGTGTCGCCGAGCTCGGCCTCGAACCGGCGGACGGCCTCGGCCACGCCCTCGTCGGACGCGGCTCGCGAGCGGTCGACGTCCCGGACGTTGATCATGATCTGCGGGAAGACCGTCATGACCGAGGCGAGCTCGGCCAGGCTCTTGCCGGTCGCGGCCATGCGGGCCACGAGCGAGAGACCGGTGAGGATGCCGTCACCGGTGGTGGCGTAGTCGGCGAAGACGATGTGGCCGGACTGCTCGCCGCCGAGGGTGAAGCCGTGCTCGTTCATGTCCTCGAGCACGTAGCGGTCGCCGACCTTGGTCTGGCGGACCGTGATGCCGTGCTCGGCCATGGCGCGGATGAGGCCGAGGTTGCTCATCACCGTCGCGACGAGCGTGTCGTCGACGAGGGCGCCACGTTCTTTCTGCGCCAGGGCGATGATGGCCATGATCTGGTCGCCGTCGACCACGGCGCCGGTGGCGTCGACGGCCAGGCAGCGGTCGGCGTCGCCGTCGTGCGCGATGCCGACGTCGGCCCCGTGCTCGAGGACGGCCTTCGCGAGGTTGTCGAGGTGGGTCGACCCCACGCCGTCGTTGATGTTCACGCCGTCGGGATCGGCGCCGATCAGGGTGACCGTCGCGCCGGCGTCGGTGAACACCTCGGGCGAGACGGCCGAAGCGGCCCCGTGGGCGCAGTCGAGGACGACGTGGATGCCGTCGAGTCGGTTGGGCAGGGCGCCGAGCAGGTGCAGCACGTAGCGGTCCTCGGCGTCGGCGAACCGACGGATGCGGCCCACGTCGCCACCGATCGGCATCAGCTGCGGATCGGACATGGCGGCCTCGATGCGGTCTTCGACCTCGTCGGGGAGCTTGGTTCCGCCGAAGGCGAAGAACTTGATGCCGTTGTCGGGCGCGGCGTTGTGCGATGCGCTGATCATCACGCCGAAGTCGGCGCCGATGTCGTCGACCAGGAAGGCCGCGGCGGGGGTCGGGATGACTCCGGCGTCGAGCACGTCGACACCCGAGCTGGCGAGCCCGGCACAGACGGCCGCGGTGAGGAACTCACCGGAGATGCGGGGGTCGCGCGCGACGACGGCGACGGGGCGCCGTCCCTCGGCACGACGGGCATCGGCGTGATGCCCCTTCGTGAGCACCACCGCGCTCGCCTGGGAGAGCCCCAGGGCGAGCGCGGCGGTCAGCTCACGGTTGGCGAGGCCTCTGACACCGTCGGTACCGAACAAACGCGACATCGCGAGACCTGCCTTGTGTGGTGCTGGTTAGCGCTTCGAGAACTGCGAGGCCTTGCGGGCCTTCTTGAGACCGGCCTTCTTGCGCTCGATGACGCGGGCGTCACGGGTGAGGAAGCCGGCCTTCTTGAGCGTGGCGCGGTTGTTCTCGCGGTCGATCTCGTTCAGCGCACGGGCGATGGCGAGACGGAGGGCACCGGCCTGGCCCGAGGGGCCACCACCGGTGACCTTGACGGCCACGTCGTACGAGCCGAGCAGGTCGAGGACCTTGAACGGGTCGTTGATCAGCTGCTGGTGCAGCTTGTTGGGGAAGTAGTCCTCGAGGGTGCGACCGTTCACGACGATCGTGCCGGAGCCGGGCGTGAGGCGCGCACGAGCGATGGCCTCCTTGCGGCGACCGACGGCGGAACCGCCGACGCTCAGCACGGGGCGGGGCGTCGCGGCGGCCTCGGGGGCCGAGCTCTCGGTGGTGAAGCTCTCGGGAGCCTGGTCGATGGAATCTGCGATCTGAGCCACTGTGTGGGGGTCCTTAAGTCTGAAGGCGGACGCTACTGGGCGACCTGGTCGAGGGTGTAAACCGTGGGCTGCTGAGCAGCGTGGGGGTGCTCGGCACCCGCGTACACCTTCAGCTTCTTGATCTGGGCACGGCCCAGCGAGTTCTTCGGCAGCATGCCACGGATGGCCTTCTCGACCGCGCGGGTGGGGTGCTTCTCGACCATCTCGGAGTACGTGGTGGCCGTGATGCCGCCCGGGTAACCCGAGTGACGGTAGTAGAGCTTCTCGGCCAGCTTGGAGCCGGTGAGGGCCACCTTGTCGGCGTTGATGACGATGACGAAGTCGCCCATGTCCATGTGGGGGGCGAAGGTCGGCTTGTGCTTGCCGCGCAGCAGGGCTGCCACGTGGCTCGCGAGGCGGCCGAGCACGACGTCGTTGGCGTCGATGATCAGCCAGTTCGGCTGAACGTCAGCCGGCTTGGGGGAGAAAGTGCGCGTCACAGTAGTGCTGCTTTCTGGTCGAGGTGAGAGGTTCGTGAATCCCGCTCCGTTGCCGTTGTCACCGCAGAGGCGATGAGAACGAGTCAGGTGGAGGGCTCAACTTCGGGCGAAAGCGCGCAGTTGCGCAGACACCAAGGGTTCACGTTACCCGACACGGGCCGGACGGTCAACCATCGCCCGCCTCGCCCCGGGGAGTCACTCCCCCAGCTGATCGTGCGACCGCTTCACCTGCGTCAGGGCCACCCGGGCGGCCATCTCGGCGTCGGGCGGGTAGCCGACCTCGACCATCGTGAGACCGTGGGCG
The DNA here is from genome assembly GCF_026625765.1 of Frigoribacterium sp. SL97. Classification (NCBI taxonomy): domain Bacteria; kingdom Bacillati; phylum Actinomycetota; class Actinomycetes; order Micrococcales; family Microbacteriaceae; genus Frigoribacterium; species Frigoribacterium sp. SL97. The sequence goes on along the minus strand of NZ_CP113062.1, from coordinate 770,320 downwards.
GGCACGACCCGGAACTCGCCGTTGCGCTGGGCCTCGCGCCGCACGCCCACCGCACGATGCGCCTCCATCGCTCCCTCACCGACGGCCACGCAGGCGCCCACGAGGTTGCGCACGAGGTTGTGGCAGAACGCGTCCGCCTGCACCGAGGCGACGAGCACGCCGTCGGCCTCGCGCCTCCACGAGAACTCCTGCAGCTCGCGGATGGTGGTCGCGTAGTCGCGGTGTCGGCAGTACGCGGCCCAGTCGTGCAGGCCGAGCAGGCCGGACGCCGTCGCGTTCATCAGCTCGAGGTCGAGGCGTTGGTCGTACCAGAGGGTGTGGCTGCGCCTCGTCGGATCGCGTTCGGCCCCCCGGTCGGCGATGCGGTACTCGTAGCGGCGCCAGAGGGCACCGAAGCGGGCGTGGAAACCCGGAGGCGCGACCCGGGCACCCGAGATCACGATCTCGTCGGACGCGCCCGCGAGCCCGTTCAACCGCCGGGCCAGCACGGTCGGGGCGTCGAGCGGGGACTGGTCGCGCATGCCGCGGTGCGGCTTCTGCAGCTGGGCGATCTGGGCGTCGGTGAGGTCGAGGTGCACCACCTGTCCGCGCGCGTGCACGCCGGCGTCGGTGCGACCCGCCACGGTCACGGTCGGCACGTCCCCCAGCCGACGGAAGAGCGTCTGCAGAGCGGCCTCGATCTCGCCCTGCACCGTGCGACGGCCGGGTTGTTCGCTCCAGCCCGAGAAGCCGGTGCCGTCGTACGCCACCCCGAGGCGGAGGCGCGTCAGGGCCGGGGCGTCGATCGTCACCCGACGATCCTACGGGGCCGACACCGCGCCTCCTCGGCCTGTCGGGTCGGCGGACGACGACGGCGGCCGCGACCCGGTCACCCGGGTCACGACCGCCGTCGGGCGCCTCCGCCTAGCCCATGCGGGAGGCGCGGTGCCGGACCACGAGGACCGTGCCACCCATCGCCATCAGCACCAGGGCGAGCGCCAGCCACCCGGCCAGGGGCGCAGAACCCGTGAAGGCGAGCGAGCCGTCCGCGGTCGGTGCGCTCGTGCCCGGGGTGACCGCCCCGGGACCGGCACCCGGCACGGTCGGACCGGCTCCGGGCGTCGTGCCCGGGTCGGTCACCGGCGGCGCGGGGTCGACGGGAGCGGCGAGCAGCGACACCCCGACGACGACCGGGTCGTGGTCGCTCGAGCGGAACTGGTCGGGCTGGTACAGCTGCTCGGCGTTGTAGTTGAAGCGGCTGTACTCGAGGCCGATGCCCTCACCCGAGTTGATGTTCCAGATGTCCACGCCCGTGACGGCCTCGGCCGCGGCGGGCGAGGCGAGCACGTGGTCGAGGGACCCGCTGAGACCGCTGAAGACGTAGCTGTACTCGTCGGTCCCGGTCGAGCCGAGGTCGACGTAGCCGGCCTGGCGGAGCACCTCGATCGGGTCCTCCTGACTGTAGGCGTTGAAGTCGCCGAGCAGGAACACCTTGTCGGTCCCCGCAGCGGCCTCACGCTCGGCGGCGAAGGCGACCAGGGCGTTCGCCTGGTTGACGCGCGAGCCGTTCGAACCGCCCTGACCGTCACCCTGGTCGGCGTCCGGGCCCGAACCGCTGCCCTTCGACTTGAAGTGGTTCGCGATCGCGACGAAGGTCGAGCCGGCGTCACCGCCGACGGGCCGGAAGGCCTGCGCGAGCGGCTGCCGGGCGTTGCTGAACGCGGCCGATCCGGTCAGGATCGTCGACCCTCCGACGGGCTCGGCGACGGCCTTCTTGTAGATGAAGGCCAGACGGATGACGTCCTCGTTGGCGGGCAACGCCTCCGGTGAGCGCGCGTAGTCCCAGACCTCGCTGCCGGCCGCGGCGTTGAGCGCCCCGACCAGGGTCGCGAGTGCGGAGTCGCGGTCCTCGCCGAAGCGGGCCGAGTTCTCGATCTCCTCGAGCGACACGACGTCGGCGCCCAGGGCGGTGATCGCCGTGACGATCTTCACCTGCTGGCGGGCGAGGTTCTCGGCGTTCGCGGCACCACGGGCGTCGCAGCCGCTGTTCACCGTCACCGGCGCACCCGCGCGGTCCGTGTAGAACGTGCAGCCGCGCAGCTGGTCGCCCGTCGTCGTGAAGTAGTTGAGCACGTTGAAGCTGGCGAGCTTCAGGTCGCCTCCCACCTCGCGCGGGGCGTCGGTCCGGATGTCCTCGAACGTGACGGGCAGGTCGCCGTAGGCCGTGTCACCCGTGAGGCGGGCGGTCGGCTGGTACTTCCAGGCCGAGTTGCGGAAGTCGAAGACGACCGGCTTCGTGAACGCCACGGAGGCGCCCACCGTGACCGGGTCCTCGTTCGAGAGATAGGGGACGGGGATCGACTGGTTGGCCGCGGTGAAGAAGTTCGTCGTGGCGCCGTCGTCGAGGGTCACGGCTCGGGCCGCGTTGTCGGCGACCACCGCCGCGTAGCCCGGGGAGCCCGGGCGCGCGACCTCGGTGGGCTGGATCAGGGGACGGTCGCCCGAGGCGAGCTTGACCTCGCCGTACTGGTTCGTCGTGTACGTGTCCGCGATGGTGAACTCGCCCTGGGGCAGCACGAGCATGCTCTCGAGCGTCTCACGCTGGGCGTCGGTGGCGGGCAGGCCGACGGTCGCCGCCTGGGGTGCCGCGACGGTCGAGGCGTCGAGCGCCCGGAGCGACGCCGCACCGGTGACGGTGATCTGCGTCAGGCCGAAGAACTCGGTGACGGTCCCGTCGACCTCGACGTAGTCGCCGACGGCGACCGAGGAGGCGGTGCTCGCGGAGTACACGAACAGCGCGTCCGACGCGACGTGCGTCGCCAGGTCGAGTGCGCCTCCGGTGCCCGGGGTCTGGATGACGTAGCCGTCGAGACCACCCGTGGGGTAGGTGGCCGTGACGACGCCCCGCGTGGTCACCGTGCGACCGACGAGAGGGCTCGTGCCGGTCGCACCCTGGATCTGGGCGACCGTCACGTCGGCCTCGGGGGTCGGCTCGGGCTGCGGCTCGGGCTCCGGACCGGGCTCGGTGCCCGTGCCGCCGGAGTTCTGCGGGGTGACGGTGGTCTGCGTCGAGAAGTCGGCCGCGTTGACGTCGGTGTCGACACCAGCGGTGCGGGCCAACGAATTGGGCGTCGGGTTCGTTCCCGTCACGGGAGCGACGGTCGTCTCGAAGGTGTTCGAGGCGCCGTAGCCGAGCAGGTCGACCACGCCCGGCGTCCCGGCGGGGACCGAACCGGGTGCGAGCGTCAACGGAACGGCGCCGTTCGACAACAGGACCGTTCCCGTGGTGCCGCTCGGGTTGAGCGAGGCAGTCGCGTCGGGGGCGGGCAGGTCGGCGCCCGTGGTGCCGTTGCCCGGGATCGCCACGAGGAAGTAGCCACCGGCCGCGATGGTGCCGGCGAGTTCGGCGGCGGAGAACTGCCCGGCGCCCGTCGCCGAGCGGTACTGCAGGGACCAGCCGGCCAGCGACACCGACGCCGTCGTGGGGTTGTACAGCTCGACGAACTTGCGGTTGAAGGGAGCGTTGGCGCTGCCTCCCTTGAGGTAGGCCTCGTTGATGACCACCGACGAACCGTCGGGCGCGGCGAGGGCGGGCGCGGCGGTCGCGAGAGGGGCGAGCCCGAGCGCGAGGGCCATGCCCGTCGTGAGGGCGAGGGCCTTGAGTGGGCGGGGGCGTGGCGACATGACGTCCTTCGTGATCGGGTCGGGCTCCGGTCACCGTAGGCGGCACAGGTGCACCACAGGTGTCGCAGAACAATCGCCAAGGTAAACGACCCCCGCCCGGGGGGCCAGTCCTCACTTGTGCGGACCCCTCCTGCTCCCTGCACGACGAAGGGCCCGTCACCTCGCGGTGACGGGCCCTCCGGGTGGTGCTGGTGGGACTACTTGGCTGCTTCGTCGTCCGACTTCGCAGCGGCGTCGGCCTCGACCTCGTCGGCGGCAGCCGTCTCGGTCTCGGTCTCGACGGGAGCCGACTCCTCGACGGTCTCGGTCTCGTCGACGGGAGCCTCGGTGGGCTCCTCGGCGACGGGCTCGGCGACCGGAGCCGCCGCGGCGGTGGTCTTCGAGTTCTTGACCTTGGGGCTCACGGGCTCGAGGACGAGCTCGATCGACACCATCGACGCGTTGTCACCCTTGCGGAAGCCGAGCTTCGTGATGCGGGTGTAGCCGCCGTCACGGTTCTCGACCAGCGGGGCGATCTCGGTGAAGAGGATGTGGGCGGCCTCTTTGTTGTTGCGCAGGGTCTGCATGGCGCGACGACGCGAGTGCAGGTCGCCACGCTTCGCGAAGGTCACGAGACGCTCGGCGACGGGACGGAGGCGCTTGGCCTTGGTCTCGGTCGTCTTGATCGTCTTGTGCTCGAAGAGCGAGGCGGCCAGGTTGGCCAGCATGAGGCGCTCGTGCGCCGGGCCGCCTCCGAGGCGGGGTCCCTTGGTGGGCTTGGGCATTGTCTGTTCCTAAGTGAGTCGAGAGTGGAGGGCGTCGGGCGGAGAGACCTAGTTGGTGGTCTCTTCTTCGTCGTAACCGCTGTAGAAGTGGGCTCCGTCGAACCCGGGGACCGTGTCCTTGAGCGAGAGGCCGAGCTCGACGAGCTTGTCCTTCACCTCGTCGACCGACTTCTGACCGAAGTTGCGGATGTTCATCAACTGGGTCTCGGACAGGGCGACCAGCTCGGACACCGTGTTGATGCCCTCGCGCTTCAGGCAGTTGTAGCTGCGGACCGACAGGTCGAGGTCCTCGATCGGGGTCTGCAGCTCGCTCGACAGGACGGCGTCGACCGGCGCGGGGCCGATCTCGATGCCCTCGGCGGCGGTGTTCAGCTCGCGGGCGAGGCCGAACAGCTCGGTCAGCGTGCGACCGGCCGAGGCGATGGCGTCACGGGGCGAGATCGACGGCTTCGACTCGACGTCGACGACCAGGCGGTCGAAGTCGGTGCGCTCACCGGCACGCGTCGCCTCGACGCGGTAGGTGACCTTGAGCACGGGCGAGTAGATCGAGTCGATCGGGATCTGACCGGCTTCGCTGAACTCGCTGCGGTTCTGCACGGCCGACACGTAACCACGGCCACGCTCGATCGTGAGCTCGAGCTCGAACTTCGCCTTGTCGTTCAGCGTGGCGATGACGAGCTCGGGGTTGTGGATCTCGACGCCGGCCGGAGCCGAGATGTCGGCGGCCGTGACCTGACCCGCACCCTGCTTGCGCAGGTAGGCCGTGATGGGCTCGTCGTGCTCGCTGGCGACGACCAGCTGCTTGATGTTGAGGATGACCTCGGTGACGTCCTCTTTCACTCCGGGGACGGTCGTGAACTCGTGCAGCACACCGTCGATGCGGATGCTGGTGACAGCAGCGCCGGGGATCGACGAGAGAAGCGTGCGGCGCAGCGAGTTGCCGAGGGTGTAACCGAAGCCTGGCTCGAGGGGCTCGATCACGAAGCGGGAGCGGAACTCCGAGATGTTCTCCTCGGTGAGGGTGGGGCGCTGTGCAATGAGCACTGTTTAATCCTTTCGGCGAAGAGTCCGCTATATGACTCTTGGCGGTACGACAGGTGGCTGGCCCGTCGGGTCTGTTGAGTTGTGGGCACCTCGGGCGAACACGCGGGAGGCGGTGCTGACGCGGGGGAGCCCGCCGTACCCGACGGACCCCGGTGACGGGGCCCGTCGGGCACGGCGGGCGGTAACTCAGTTAGACGCGACGACGCTTCGGCGGGCGGCAGCCGTTGTGCGCCTGGGGGGTGACGTCGTTGATCGAACCGACCTCGAGGCCTGCGGCCTGGAGCGAGCGGATCGCCGTCTCGCGACCCGAACCCGGGCCCTTGACGAAGACGTCGACCTTCTTGACACCGTGCTCCTGCGCCTGGCGGGCGGCGGACTCGGCGGCGAGCTGCGCGGCGAACGGGGTCGACTTGCGCGAGCCCTTGAAGCCGACGGCGCCGGACGAGGCCCAGCTCAGGACGGCGCCCGAGGGGTCGGTGATCGAGACGATCGTGTTGTTGAACGTGCTCTTGATGTGGGCCTGGCCCACGGCGACGTTCTTCTTCTCTTTGCGGCGGGGCTTACGCGCGGCCGTCTTCGGTGCTGCCAATTTTTTCTCCTACAACCTTGAGGGGCGTACGGCGGGAGCCGAGGCCTATCGAGCCTTCTTCTTGCCGGCGACGGTGCGCTTCGGGCCCTTGCGGGTACGAGCGTTCGTCTTGGTGCGCTGGCCGCGGACAGGGAGGCCGCGGCGGTGGCGGATGCCCTCGTAGCTACCGATCTCGACCTTGCGGCGGATGTCGGCGGCCACCTCGCGGCGGAGGTCACCCTCGACCTTGTAGTTGCCCTCGATGTAGTCGCGGAGCAGGACGAGCTGGTCGTCCGTGAGGTCCTTGACGCGGATGTTGCCGTCGATCTCGGTCTCGGCGAGAGTCTTGAGCGCGCTGGTGCGGCCGACTCCGTAGATGTAGGTCAGTGCGACTTCAACGCGCTTGTCGCGCGGGATGTCAACGCCTGCTAGACGTGCCATGATGGCCTCTTTTCAGAGATGGTGGAGGTCTGTCACAGCACCGGTGCCCGGGCCTCCGACCCGGGGTGTCCCCCGCCTCCGTCCACCCTGTCGGGCTTCCGTGACGAGTTCTGGTGCTGCTGGGAGGGTGTTGCTGTGTGACCCGGCTCGGCCGGGTCGGCATCGGCACGTCGCCGGAGCGACGGACGAGTCAGCCCTGACGCTGCTTGTGGCGCGGGTTGCTCTTGCAGATGACCATGACGTTGCCCTTACGGCGGATGACCTTGCAGTGCTCGCAGATGGGCTTGACGCTGGGGTTGACCTTCATTGCTGATTCCTTGATCTCGCTGGCTTCGTGCCCCACGGGTGCGTGGGGCCGTTCCTTTCCAGCACGCCCTACTTGTAGCGGTAGACGATCCGGCCGCGGGTCAGGTCGTAGGGGCTGAGCTCCACGATCACACGGTCTTCGGGCAGGATGCGGATGTAGTGCTGCCGCATCTTGCCGGAGATGTGCGCGAGGACCCTGTGTCCGTTGGTCAACTCAACGCGGAACATCGCGTTGGGCAGAGCTTCGATCACTGCGCCTTCGATTTCGATGACACCGTCTTTTTTGGCCATAGCCTCACTGTCGCTAAGAATAGGGGTGTTGGTCGTGCGGGGATGCGATGCCCAGGCGCGCAGAAACGCACACGGAACACCAAAGGTCGATCCTAGGTGATGCCGGTATAGTTCAGCAACCCGGCTGGTCAACCCGACACGCCGGAGCACCCGCCGACCTCTGCCGCCCACCTCGGCCGTCGTCTCGTCGGGTACGCGTCACGACTGCCGGGAGCACCATGCCTGACCGCTCGACCACCCCCTCCTCCCCTCGGGGGGTCGCTCGTCACGGCCGACTCCGCCGCCGCGGCCCCGTCCGCATGCTCCTGGGGCTCGTCGCCGGGACGATGGCCGTCGTGCTCGTGAGCGGCGTGTCCGTCGCGGCCATCGCGGTCCGCTCCGCGACCTCGGGCGTGCAGACGGTCTCTCTCGGCAACGAGGACGAGGTCGCCGGGGTCGACATCTCGGCCATCCAGGGCGGCGCCAACATCCTGCTGGTGGGCAGCGACGAACGCGACGACGGCAGCCAGGTCGACGCCGGCGAGGTCGACGGCATCCGCAACGACGTGACGATCCTGGCCCACCTCTCGGCGGACCACACCCAGCTGACGGCCGTGAGCTTCCCCCGCGACCTGATGATCGACGTGCCCGAATGCGTCGGCGACGACGGCCAGGTGTACCCGGCCGAGGACTACGTGCAGTTCAACACGACCCTCGGACGCGGTGGCCTCTCGTGCACCGTCAAGACGGTCGAGGGCATGACCGGACTGGCGATCCCCTACGCCGGCAAGATCACCTTCGACGGCGTCATCGAGATGTCGAACGCCATCGGTGGGGTCGACGTCTGCGTCACGCGGACGATCCGGGACACCGACTCGGGCATCGACCTGACCGCGGGCACCCACACCCTGCAGGGCGCCGAGGCCCTCGCCTTCCTGCGGACCCGACACGGCGTCGGCGACGGGAGCGACATCGCGCGCATCAGCTCGCAGCAGGTCTTCCTGTCGTCGATGATGCGCAAGATCATCTCGGGCGGCACCCTCGGCGACGTGACGACGCTCTACAAACTCGCCTCGGCCGCCCTGAGCAACATGACGTTGTCGTCCACCCTCGACTCCCCCGACACGCTCGTGCGCCTGGCCCTCGCGCTCAAGGACATCCAGCCCGCGGGGATCGTCTTCGTCCAGTACCCGGTCGTCGACGATCCGCGGGACCCGAACAGGGTGGTGCAGTCCACGACCGACGCCGCGGCCCTGAACGCCGCCCTGAACGCCGACCAGAAGTTCACCCTCGGTGACGACAGCGCCGGACGTGGCTCCGTCTCGGACGGAACGGCCCCGGTCGCGACCACGCCCCCCGCCGCACCGAGCGAGACGTCGACGCCGTCCGACACGACGTCGGAGTCCTCCGTGCCAGCCGCCCCGGCTGCGACGGAGGCGCCGACGACCACTCTGCCCTCGACCATCACGGGCCAATCGGCGGCCGAGGCCACCTGCAGCGTCGGCTCGTCCCGCTGAGCCGCACCGCGCCTCCTCGCGTCGTCGGCGTGAGCCGAGGAGGCGCGGGTCAGGCGATCGGGACGGGTGTCACTCCCAGCGGAGACAGACCCGCGGCGCCGCCGTCCTGTGCCGTGAGCACCCAGATGCCGCCGTCGTGCACCGCGATCGAGTGCTCCCAGTGCGCGGCCATCGAGCCGTCGCGCGTGCTGACGGTCCACCCGTCGTCGTGGGTCACGGTGTCGATTCCGCCCGACGTGACCATGGGCTCGATGGCGATCACGAGGCCGGGCCGGACGGCGGGGCCACGTCCGCGGACGCGGTAGTTGAACACCGGCGGGTCCTCGTGCATCGAACGACCGATGCCGTGGCCGGTGTAGTCCTCGATGATGCCGAAGTCGCCCTGCCCGTCGATGTAGTCCTCGATGGCGCCCCCCACCTCGTTGAGGTGCGAGGCCGACGCCAGCGCGGCGATGCCGTGCCAGAGGGACTGCTCGGTGACCTCGTTCAACCGACGACGCTCGGCCACCACGTCAGGGCGGTCGGCATCGTCCAGGACGAAGCTCCGTGCGCTGTCGCCGTTCCAGCCGTCGAGTTGCGCTCCGCTGTCGACGGAGACGAGGTCCCCCGCCGCCAGCACGCGCGAACCGGGGATGCCGTGCACGACCTCGTCACCGACCGACGCACACACCGTGTGACGGTAGCCGGGCACCAACATGAAGTTGGGTTCTCCCCCACCGTCTCGGATGACCGCTTCGGCGACGGCGTCGAGTTCGAGCGTGGACACGCCGGGACGAACGGCGGACTGGACGGCGTCGAGCGACGCGGCCGTCAAGATCCCCGGCGCGATCAGACGTCGGAGTTCGTCGGCCGTCTTGTAGATGCCGGAGCGGCGGAACGCCACGAGGTCAGGAAGCCGAGGCGACGGACGTGAAACCGCGAGCGGCCAAGGCCGACTCGATGCGCCCGGCGACCTCGTCGATGCCGCCCAGACCGTCGACCTCGACGAGGATGCCTCGATCTCGGTACGTGTCGATCAGGGGTGCGGTCTCGCGGAGGTAGACGTCCTGGCGGTGGCGGATGGCGTCCTCGGTGTCGTCGGAACGCCCCTGGTCGACGGCACGCCGGCGCAGTCGCTCGACGATCTCGTCCCGCTCGGCGACCAGCTGGACGACGGTGGTCAAGGACTGCCCTTGCGCGGCGAGGTGCTCGTCGAGGAATTCGACCTGCTGCAGCGTGCGTGGGTACCCGTCGAGGAGGAAGCCCTCGCTCGCATCGGCCTGCGACAGCCGGTCGGAGATGAGCTCGTTGGTGAGGCTGTCCGGTACGTAGTCGCCCGCGTCGAGGATCGCCTTGACCTTGAGACCGAGCTCGGTCTCGTTCTTGACGTTGGCGCGGAAGATGTCGCCGGTCGAGATCGCGGGGATGCCCAACGACTCGGCGATCGCGACCGCCTGGGTGCCCTTGCCGGCCCCGGGGGGACCGACGATGAGGAGGCGCGGGCTGAGTCGGGTCTCAGCGGCGCTCATCGGAGCAGGCCCTCGTAGTGACGCTGCTGCAGCTGGGAGTCGATCTGCTTGACCGTCTCGAGGCCGACGCCCACGATGATCAGGATGCTGGCGCCTCCGAAGGGGAAGTTCTGGTTCGCACCGACCGTGGCCAACGCGATCAGCGGGATGAGCGCGATGATGCCGAGGTACAGGGCACCGGGCAGCGTCACACGCGTCAGCACGTAGTCGAGGTACTCGGCCGTGGGGCGACCGGCCCGGATGCCCGGGATGAACCCGCCGTACTTCTTCATGTTGTCGGCGACCTCTTCGGGGTTGAAGGTGATCGCGACGTAGAAGTAGGTGAACCCGACGATGAGGGCGAAGTACAGCACCATGTAGAGCGGGTTGTCGCCCGAGGTGAGGTTGGCCTGCACCCAGCTGACCCAGGCGGGCGGAGCCGTTCCGTCGGAGGGTTGGTTGAACTGGGCGACGAGGGCCGGGAGGTAGAGCAGCGACGAGGCGAAGATGACCGGCACGACGCCGGCCATGTTGACCTTGATCGGGATGTACGTGTTGTTGCCACCGTACGTGCGCCGACCGACCATGCGTTTGGCGTACTGGACGGGGATCCGCCGTTGGGACTGCTCGACGAAGACCACAAGCGCCATGATGATCAGTCCGACCGCGATGACGAGCAGGAAGATCTCGAAGCTGCGCGACTGCGCGATGCTCCAGAGGGCCGTCGGGAAGCGGGCGGCGATCGAGGTGAAGATCAGCAGCGACATGCCGTTGCCGATGCCGCGCTCGGTGATGAGTTCGCCCATCCACATGATGAGGCCGGTACCGGCGGTCATCGTGACGACCATGAGCATGACGGCGTACCAGGCGTCGTTCGTGATCAGCTGGCTGCACTCCGCGATGCCGGACGAACCGAACAGGGCACCCGAGCGGGCCACGGTGATGAGCGTCGTCGACTGGAGGACGCCGAGAGCGATGGTGAGGTACCGCGTGTACTGCGTGAGCTTCGCCTGCCCGGACTGGCCCTCTTTGTAGAGGGTGTCGAAGTGGGGGATGACCACGCGCAGCAACTGCACGATGATCGACGAGGTGATGTAGGGCATGATGCCCAACGCGAACACGGACAGCTGCAGCAGAGCGCCGCCGCTGAACAGGTTGACGAGCTCGTAGAGACCCGAGGTGCCCTGGTTGCCCGCGAGACAGGCCTGCACGTTCTGGTAGTCGACGAACGGCGCGGGGATGAAGCTCCCCAACCGGAAGAGCGCGATGATGCCGAGCGTGAACCCGATCTTGCGACGCAGGTCGGGGGTGCGCATGATGCGCGCGACAGCTCTGAACACGTGGGGCCTCCCGGTATGAAGGATAGACGACTGATGGGGGTGGCCCTGGCGGACCACCCCCTCAGGTGATTTTTACTTGCTGACGGACCCGCCGGCGGCGACGATCTTGTCCTCGGCGGAGCCGGAGACCTTGTCGACCGCGACGGTGAGCTTGACGCTCAGGTCGCCCTGTCCGAGGACCTTGACCTTCTCGTTCTTCCGAACGGCACCCTTGGCGACGAGGTCACCGACGGTGACGTCACCACCCTGCGGGTAGAGCTCGTTCAGCTTCTCGAGGTTGACCACCTGGTACTCGACGCGGAACGGGTTCTTGAACCCGCGCAGCTTCGGAGTACGCATGTGGAGCGGCATCTGGCCACCCTCGAATCCGACCTTGACCTGGTACCGGGCCTTCTGACCCTTGGTGCCACGACCGGCCGTCTTACCCTTCGAACCCTCACCACGGCCGACGCGCGTCTTCGCCTTCTTGGCACCGGGAGCCGGACGAAGGTGGTGCACCTTGAGCACCTGGGGACGCGCGACGTCGTCGGAGGACGTCGTCGAGGCGGGAGCGGCCTTGGTGGTCGAACCCGTCGAAGCAGCGGCCTTGTCGGCTGCGGGCTTCTTGGCGGCAGCCTTGGGAGCTGCTGCCTTGGTGGTCGTCGCCTTGGGGGCGGCGGCCTTCTTCGGGGCGGCCTTCGCGGCGGCCTCGTTCTTCTCGTCAGCCATTAGTCAATCTCCTCGACCTTCACGAGGTGGGCGACCGTGTTGACGTAGCCGCGGTTCTGCTTGGTGTCCTCGCGAACGACCGACTGGCCGATGCGCTTGAGGCCCAGGCTCCGCAGCGTGTCACGCTGGTTCTGCTTCTCGCTGATTACGGACTTGATCTGGGTCACCTTGAGGTTGGCGGCCATCAGGCACCTGCCTTCTCGGTCGCGGCGGTACGAGCTGCCTGCTCGGCACGGACCATGAAGGCCGGCATGACAGCGTCGATGTCGAGTCCACGACGGGCGGCGACGGCACGCGGCTCTTCGAGCTGCTGCAACGCCTCGACCGTGGCGTGGACGATGTTGATCGTGTTCGACGAACCGAGCGACTTGCTCAGGACGTCGTGCACGCCGGCGCACTCGAGCACGGCGCGGACGGGACCACCGGCGATGACACCGGTACCGGCCGAGGCCGGACGCAGCATGACGACGCCTGCAGCGGCTTCACCCTGCACGGGGTGCGGGATCGTGTTGCCGATGCGCGGGACGCGGAAGAAGTTCTTCTTTGCCTCTTCGACGCCCTTGCTGATGGCCGTGGGGACCTCTCGGGCCTTGCCGTAGCCGACACCGACCAGTCCGTTGCCGTCACCGACGACGACGAGTGCGGTGAAGCTGAAGCGACGACCGCCCTTGACGACCTTCGACACGCGGTTGATCGTGACGACGCGCTCCAGGAACTGGCTCTTGTCGTCACGGTCGCCGCGTCCGCGGCCACCCTGGTTGCGGTCACCGCGACCCTGGCCGCCACGGCGGTCGGTGCGACCACCCTCGCGGTTGTTCGACTCCGAGCCGGCAGCGGTCTCGACGGGACGCTCGACGACGGCCTCAGCCGGTGCCTTGGTCGCTTCGGTCTCTGCGGGGGGAGTGGTGTTCGTAGCGTCGCTCACAGGTTCAAACCAGCCTCTCGGGCGCCTTCGGCGATGGCCGCGACGCGTCCGGCGTACTTGTTGCCGCCGCGATCGAACACGACGGCCTCGATGCCCGCAGCCTTCGCACGCTCGGCGACGAGCTCGCCGACCTTGCGGGACTTCGCGGTCTTGTCACCGTCGAACGTGCGCAGGTCGGCCTCGAGGGTCGATGCGCTGGCGACGGTGAAGCCCTTGCTGTCGTCGACGACCTGCACGAACACGTGCCGGGCCGAACGGGTGACGACGAGACGGGGACGCTCTTCGGTGCCCACGACCTTCTTGCGCAGGCGGGTGTGACGGCGCTTGGTGGCAGCCGACTTGCTTTTTCCTCGTGTACCGAGACCCATGATTACTTACCTGACTTTCCGGCCTTGCGGCGGACGACCTCGCCGGCGTAGCGGACACCCTTGCCCTTGTAGGGCTCGGGCTTGCGCAGCTTGCGGATGTTGGCAGCCATCTCGCCGACGGCCTGCTTGTCGATCCCGACGACGGTGAGCTTGTTGTTGCCCTCGACCGTGAAGCTGATGCCCGCGGGCGGCTCGACGGTGATGGGGTGCGAGTAGCCCAGGGCGAACTCGACGTTCGAGCCCTTGGCCTGGACGCGGTAACCGGTTCCGACGACTTCGAGGCCCTTGGTGTAGCCCTCGGTGACGCCGATGATCTGGTTGGCGATCAGGGTGCGCGTGAGGCCGTGGAGCGAACGCGACTCGCGCTCGTCGTCCGGACGGGTCACGACGACCGTGCCTTCTTCGATCCTGGCTTCGATGGGGCTCTTGACGACGAGCGACAGCTCACCCTTGGGGCCCTTGACGCTGACGGCCTGGCCGTCGATCTTCACGTCGACCCCGGCAGGGATCGAGATGGGGAGTCTTCCGATTCGAGACATGACGAGTTACCACACGTAGGCGAGGACTTCTCCGCCTACGCCCTTCTTCTGGGCCTCACGGTCGGTCAACAGACCGGAGGAAGTCGACAGGATGGCGACACCGAGGCCACCGAGCACCTGGGGGATCTCGGTCGACTTGGCGTAGACGCGGAGGCCGGGCTTCGACACGCGCTTGATGCCCTTGATGGAGCGCTCACGGGCGGGGCCGTACTTGAGGTCGATCGTGAGGGTCTGGCCGACGCGGGCGTCTTCGACCTTCCACGACTCGATGAAACCCTCGCGCTTGAGGATCTCGGCGATGTGGGACTTGAGCTTGCTGCTCGGGAGCGACACGGTCTCGTGGAAAGCCGAGTTCGCGTTGCGCAGTCTGGTCAGCAGGTCTGCGACCGGATCTGTCATCGTCATGCGGTTTGTCACTTTCTCGTCCGGTTTCGACATCCGGTACACCGGGTGCCGACCTGGGCGATCGATTGGTCGACGAGCGGTTCTCGTCGACCTCAGGGGAACGGCCGGCAACTCTACGAGAGAGTTGCCGACCGGACGATCTTAGTTGGCCGAGTCGGCCGAACGGAACGGGAACCCGAGCGCCTTGAGCAGCGCGCGACCCTCGTCGTCGTTCTTGGCGGTCGTGACGACGGTGATGTCGAAGCCACGGACGCGGTCGATGCGGTCCTGGTCGATCTCGTGGAACATGCTCTGCTCGTTGAGACCGAAGGTGTAGTTGCCGTTTCCGTCGAACTGGCGGTCGCTCAGACCACGGAAGTCACGGATGCGGGGCAGCGCCAGCGACAGCAGTCGGTCGAGGAACTCCCAGGCGCGGTCACCGCGGAGCGTGACGTGGGCACCGATCGGCTGGCCCTCGCGCAGCTTGAACTGCGCGATGGACTTGCGTGCCTTGGTGACCTGGGGCTTCTGGCCCGTGATGGCCGTCAGGTCCTTGATGGCACCGTCGATGATCTTGCTGTCGCGAGCGGCCTCACCGACACCGGTGTTGACGACGATCTTCACGAGCCCGGGCACCTGGTGCACGTTCGTGAAGCCGAAGTCGGACTTCAGCTGCTCGATGATCTCGGCGCGGTACTTGGCCTTCAGCCGCGGGAGGGCCGTGGCGGCCTGCGTGGTGGTGTCGGTCATCAGAGGTTCTCACCAGACTTCTTGGCGTAACGGACGCGAACGGTCTTGGACACGCCGTCCTTGGTGACCGTCTCTTCGCGGAAGCCGACGCGGGTGGGCTTCTTGGTCTTGGGGTCGACGACGGCGACGTTCGACACGTGGATCGGAGCCTCGTGCGTCTCGATGCCACCGGTCTTGGAACCACGCTGGGTCTGGCCGACGCGCACGTGCTTGGTCACGAAGTTGACGCCTTCGACGACCACGCGGTTGCGCTCGACGAGCACCTCGAGGACCTTGCCCTGCTTGCCGCGGTCTCCGCCGCGGGCCTGCGAGGCACCGGTGATGACCTGCACGAGGTCACCCTTCTTGATGTTTGCCATGACTTAGATAACCTCCGGCGCCAGCGAGATGATCTTCATGAACTTCTTGTCACGGAGTTCGCGACCGACCGGTCCGAAGATGCGGGTTCCGCGGGGGTCTCCGTCGGCCTTCAGGATCACTGCGGCGTTCTCGTCGAACTTGATGTAAGAGCCGTCCGGACGACGGACCTCTTTCTTGGTGCGAACGATGACGGCCTTGACGACGTCACCCTTCTTCACGTTGCCACCGGGGATGGCGTCCTTCACCGTGGCGACGATGACGTCACCCAGGCCGGCGTAACGACGGCCGGAGCCACCGAGCACGCGGATGGTGAGGATCTCTTTTGCCCCGGTGTTGTCGGCGATCTTGAGGCGGGATTCTTGCTGAATCACTTGTGTCTCCTTCTACGCAAGCAGGCCGCGAGGCCTACTTCGCCTTCTCGAGGATCTCGACCAGGCGCCAGCGCTTGGAGGCGCTGAGCGGACGGGTCTCGCTGATCACGACGAGGTCGCCGACGCCGGCCGAGTTGGCCTCGTCGTGGACCTTGACCTTGGACGTGCGGCGGATGACCTTGCCGTACAGGGGGTGCTTCACGCGGTCCTCGACCTCGACGACGATGGTCTTCTCCATCTTGTCGCTGGTCACGTAGCCGCGACGCGTCTTGCGGTAGCCGCGGACCTCGACGGCAGCCGAGTCGACCTCGGTCTTGTTCTCGGTGGCCATTACTTGCTCTCCTCGGCGGTCTCGTCAGCCGTCTCGGCCGGCTTGTCAGCCTTCTTGGTCGACTTCTTGGCGGCCTTGGGGGCCGCCTCGACCGGGGCGGGGGTGGCACGGATGCCGAGCTCGCGCTCACGCAGGACCGTGTAGATGCGAGCGATGTCGCGTTTCACGGCACGCAGGCGGCCGTGGCTCTCGAGCTGGCCGGTGGCCGACTGGAAGCGGAGGTTGAAGAGTTCTTCCTTCGCCTTCTTCAGCTCATCGACGAGACGCTCGTCTTCGAATGTGTCGAGCTCGACAGGACGGAGCTCCTTGGAACCGATCGCCATTATGCGTCGCCCTCCTCGCGCTTGATGATGCGTGCCTTGAGGGGCAGCTTGTGGATTGCGCGAGTGAGTGCCTCTTTGGCGATCTCCTCGCTCACGCCGCTGAGCTCGAAGAGCACGCGACCCGGCTTGACGTTCGCGACCCACCACTCGGGCGAGCCCTTACCGGAACCCATGCGGGTCTCGGCGGGCTTCTTCGTGAGGGGACGGTCGGGGTAGATGTTGATCCACACCTTTCCGCCACGCTTGATGTGACGCGTCATGGCGATACGAGCGGACTCGATCTGACGGTTGGTCACGTAAGCGGGCGTGAGGGCCTGGATGCCGTACTCACCGAAGCTGACCTTGGTGCCACCAGTGGCCTGGCCGCTACGGCCGGGGTGGTGCTGCTTGCGGTGCTTGACACGACGGGGGATAAGCATGGTTACGCCTCAGCTCCTGTGGTGGCGGGTGCCTTCTGCTCGCGGGGAGCGCGGTCGCCCCCGCCGCGGCGGGCGCCGTCACGGTCGTTGCGGCGCTCGGGGCGAGACGACTTCTGGTTCGCCTGCTCGCGCGCGAGCTCCTTGTTGGTGATGTCGCCCTTGTAGATCCAGACCTTGACACCGATGCGACCGAAGGTGGTCTTGGCCTCGTAGAAGCCGTAGTCGATGTTGGCGCGGAGCGTGTGCAGGGGCACGCGGCCCTCGCGGTAGAACTCCGAGCGGCTCATCTCGGCGCCGCCGAGACGGCCCGACACCTGGATGCGGACACCCTTGGCACCGGCACGCTGGGCGCCCTGGAGCCCCTTGCGCATCGCACGACGGAACGCCACGCGAGCAGCGAGCTGCTCGGCGATGCCCTGGGCGACGAGCTGGGCCTCGGCCTCGGGGTTCTTCACCTCGAGGATGTTGAGCTGGATCTGCTTGCTCGTGAGCTTCTCGAGGTCGCCGCGGATGCGCTCGGCCTCGGCGCCACGACGACCGATCACGATGCCCGGACGGGCCGTGTGGATGTCGACGCGGACGCGGTCACGGGTGCGCTCGATCTCGATCTTCGCCACGCCGGCGCGGTCGAGCGAGGTCTTCAGCAGGGTGCGGATCTTGACGTCCTCGGCGACGTAGTCGCTGTAACGCTGTCCCGGCTTCGTGCTGTCGGTGAACCACCGCGACACGTGGTCGGTGGTGATGCCCAGACGGAAGCCGTACGGGTTGACTTTCTGGCCCATTACTTGCTCGCCTTCTTCGTAGCGTCGGCAGCCTCGACCTCATCAGGCGTCGAGAGGACGATCGTGATGTGGCTGGTGCGCTTCAGGATCTTGAAGGCGCGGCCCTGTGCACGCGGCTGGAACCGCTTGAGGGTGGCGCCCTGGTCGACGAATGCACGACTGATGTACAGGTCCTGCTCGTCGAGGTAGCTGTTCGAGGCGTCCGCCTTCACCCGGGCGTTGGCCATGGCCGACGCGACGAGCTTGTAGACGGGCTCGCTGGCGCCCTGAGGTGCGAACTTCAGAATCGCCAGAGCCTCGGCGGCCTGCTTGCCGCGGATCAGGTTGACGACACGACGGGCCTTCATGGGGGTGACGCGGATGTGACGCACGCGTGCGATCGACTCCACCATTTCTCTCCTCCTTCACGTCGCCGCGTTAGCGGCGACGACCCTTCTTGTCGTCCTTCACGTGACCACGGAAGGTGCGGGTGGGCGCGAACTCACCGAGCTTGTGGCCGATCATGCTCTCGGTCACGAACACCGGGATGTGCTTGCGTCCGTCGTGCACGGCGATGGTGTGCCCAAGCATGTTGGGGACGATCATCGAACGGCGCGACCAGGTCTTGATGACGTTCTTGGTGCTGGCCTCGTTCTGCGAGACGACCTTGCGAAGCAGGTGGTCGTCAACGAAGGGGCCCTTCTTAAGACTGCGTGGCATCTTCTACAACTCCTACTTACGCTTCTTGCCAGCGTTACGACGACGGACGATGAGCTTGTCGCTCTCTTTGTTGGGGTGACGCGTGCGGCCCTCTTTCTGGCCCCACGGGCTGACCGGGTGGCGTCCACCGGAGGTCTTGCCCTCACCACCACCGTGCGGGTGGTCGACGGGGTTCATGGCGACACCACGCACGGTCGGGCGGACGCCCTTCCAGCGCATGCGGCCGGCCTTGCCCCAGTTGATGTTCGACTGCTCGGCGTTGCCGACCTCGCCGATCGTGGCGCGGCAGCGGGCGTCGACGTTGCGGACCTCGCCCGACGGCAGACGGAGCTGCGCGTAGGGGCCGTCCTTGGCGACGAGACGCACCGAGGCACCGGCCGAGCGGGCCATCTTCGCGCCTCCACCGGGCTTGAGCTCGATGGCGTGGATGACGGTACCGACCGGGATGTTCTTGAGCGGCAGGTTGTTTCCGGGCTTGATGTCGGCGCCGGCACCCGACTCGACGACGTCGCCCTGCTTCAGCTTGTTCGGCGCGATGATGTACCGCTTGGTGCCGTCCACGAAGTGCAGGAGCGCGATGCGAGCCGTGCGGTTGGGGTCGTACTCGATGTGAGCGACCTTGGCGTTGACGCCGTCCTTGTCGTTGCGACGGAAGTCGATGACGCGGTACTGGCGCTTGTGGCCACCACCGATGTGACGGGTCGTGATGCGGCCGGCGTTGTTACGGCCACCGGACTTCGAGAGCGGGCGCAGCAGCGACTTCTCGGGCGTCGAACGCGTGATCTCCGCGAAGTCGGCGACCGACGAACCGCGGCGACCCGGGGTCGTGGGCTTGTAGTTACGAATTGCCATGATTTATGCCTCTGCTCCCTAGCCGACAGCCGTGAAGATGTCGATGGAACCGG
This sequence comes from Frigoribacterium sp. SL97, assembly GCF_026625765.1. Lineage (NCBI taxonomy): Bacteria > Bacillati > Actinomycetota > Actinomycetes > Micrococcales > Microbacteriaceae > Frigoribacterium > Frigoribacterium sp. SL97. Next base: position 751,056 of record NZ_CP113062.1, on the reverse strand, counting down.
ACTTCAGCGTGACGATGGCGCGCTTGGTGTCCTTGCGCTTGCCGGTGCCGAAGCGGGTGCGACGGGTCTTGCCCGTTCGGTTGAGCGTGTTGATGCTGTCGACCTTGACGTCGAAGATCTTCTCGATGGCGAGCTTGATCTCGGTCTTGTTCGAACGCGGGTCCACGAGGAAGGTGTACTTGCCCTGGTCGATCAGGGAGTAGCTCTTCTCGGAGACGACGGGCGCGATGATGACGTCGCGGGGGTCTTTTCCGTAGCCGCTCATGCGGTGGCCTCCTTCTTGGTCTTCGAGGCGACGAAGCCGTCGAAGGCGCTCTTCGTGAAGACGATGTCGTCGCTGACGAGGACGTCGTAGGCATTCAGCTGGTCGAACGTGATCACGTGGACCGTGGGCACGTTGCGGACGCTCTTGAGGGTCAGCGTGTCGTCGCGGTCGGTGACGATCAGGACGTGCTTGCTCGAGGCGATCGACGCGAGCAGCTCGAGAGCGACCTTGGTCGAGATCGAGTCGGCGACGAAGCTCTCGACGACGTGGACGCGGGCGCCACGAGCGCGGTCGGACAAAGCACCGAGCAGGGCTGCGGCGATCATCTTCTTGGGGGTGCGCTGGGCGTAGTCGCGGGGCTGCGGACCGTGGACGATGCCACCGCCGGTCATCTGAGGAGCGCGGATCGAACCCTGACGGGCGCGGCCGGTGCCCTTCTGCTTGAACGGCTTGCGGCCGGCGCCGGAGACCTCGCCGCGACGCTTGGTCTTGTGCGTGCCCTGACGTGCGGCGGCCTGCTGGGCGACGACGACCTGGTGGATGAGCGGGACGTTCGTGACGACGTCGAAGAGCTCGACGGGGAGCTCGACCGTGCTGGTCTTCTGGCCCTTGGCGTCGACGACGTCGACCGAAGCGGCCGATGCGGTAGTGGTGGCCATGAGCTACTTCCCCTTCACGGCGGTGCGGACGAAAACGATGCGGCCACGAGCACCGGGGACGGCGCCCTTGACGAGCAGCAGACCCTTCTCGGCGTCGACGGCGTGCACCGTGAGGTTGAGGATGGTGACGCGCTCGCCACCCATGCGACCGGCCATGCGCATGCCCTTGAAGACACGGCTGGGGGTCGAGGAGGCACCGATCGAACCGGGCTTGCGGTGGTTGCGGTGCGCACCGTGCGAGGCGCTGACGCCCTTGAAGTTGTGACGCTTCATGACACCGGCGAAGCCCTTGCCCTTGGACGTTCCGACGACGTCGACCTTCTGGCCGGCTTCGAAGGTGTCGACCGTGAGCTCCTGGCCGAGTGCGTACTCGGCGGCGTCGGCGGTGCGGACCTCGGTGAGGTGGCGACGGGGGGTGACGCCCGCGGCGTCGAAGTGACCCGTGGAGGGCTTGTTCGACTTGCGGGGGTCGATCTGGCCGGCCGCGATCTGGACGGCGGTGTAGCCGTCCTTCTCGAGCGAGCGGACCTGGGTCACGACGTTCGGGGCGATCTCGACGACGGTGACGGGGACGAGCTTGTTGTTCTCGTCCCAGACCTGGGTCATGCCGAGCTTCTTGCCGAGCAGGCCCTTGACGTTCTTGGTGGTGCTGATGGTCATGGTCGCCCCCCCTACAGCTTGATCTCGATGTTGACGTCGGCAGGCAGGTCGAGACGCATGAGCGAGTCGACGGCCTTCGGCGTCGGGTCGACGATGTCGATGAGGCGCTTGTGCGTGCGCTTCTCGAAGTGCTCGCGCGAGTCCTTGTACTTGTGGGGCGAACGGATCACGACGACCACGTTCTTCTCGGTCGGGAGCGGCACGGGGCCGACGACCGTAGCGCCCGCGCGGGTGACCGTGTCGACGATCTTGCGCGCGGAAGTGTCGATGACCTCGTGGTCGTACGACTTAAGTCGGATGCGGATCTTCTGTCCCGCCATGTGTGACTCTCTCTCGTTCGGACGTCGCGCACCTCGGGGGCCGCCTGACGCTGTTCGCTGGGCGAACATCTGTTGGCACTACGTGTCTCTCGCGTACCGCTGTTCTTGTGTCAATCCATCTGCCGAAACCGGCCGGTGCCCGCGAGGAAGGACCCGGGGAGGGCCATCTTCGCCACCGCCACCCGCACCCGGGGCTTCGCCCCGGCACACCGCGACCAATGGTCACGGCGGTGGTTTCGTTGTGAGATGCGTCCTGCTACCCGCGGCCCAGACGCCTTGCGTCTGTGCACTGCCTGGCAGTGATCCGACACCCGGCGCAGAGGCCAGGCTCGAAATGTTGAACTAGACGATTTTGCCACACGCCTGCATTTGCTGCAACCCGGGCGTGTCGCGGATGTCAGACGGCTTCGACGACCGGTGCGGGCCGGAACCACGGCGGGTAGACGGCGACGCGCGGCGCCTCGGCTCCCAGCTCGGCGAGCGTCTCCTTCACGGCGTCGCGGACCTTGTCGTTCGGGACGCCGACGAGCGTCACCGAGGAGAAGGGCACGGAACCGGGCACGAGCACTTCTGGAGCGAGCAGGTCGGGGTCCTTGAGGCTGAACCGGCGGACCATCGACGATGCGTCGTCGAGCCCTGCGGCCGCACGCACGCCCTCGACGGCCGCGTCCCCCTCGGTCACGACGAAGTCGTCGCCGAGCGAGGCGACGGGAACCACGAGCATGACGAAGTCGATGGCACGGGCCTCACGTGCCGCATCCGACCACTCGTAGCCCTCGGCTCCGGTACGGACGGCGTCCCAGGCGGTCGCATGAGGCGACAACGAGAACGGCACGTGCGCGGCGACGGGCTGACCCGACGCGGTCGTGACGGAGGCGCGGAGGGCCCGCGTCGCCTCGGAGCTGACGTCGAGCACGGGAGTCGCGCCGGCCTGCAGCGCGCCGGCCTCGAGGATGCCGGGCAGGTTGGACACGTGCGTCCAGTGGTAGGCACGCTGGGTCGAGAACTCGGGGACGGGGGTGGCGGCCGCCTGCGCGGCCACGGCGACAGCGGCCGAGTCACGGGCGAGTGCGGGCGTGCTGCGCAGCGACTCGGGCTTGCGGTTGGAGGGGCGGCGGCGGGTGGTGACCGACCGTGCGGCGGTCGAGGGCATGCCGTCGGCGACGCCCTCGCGCTTGCGGGGAGCGCAGATGTCGCACAACTCTCGCTCGAATCCGTGGATGCACTCGTCAGTCACTGCAGTTGTTCCTCTCGGGCGACCCGAACGGGACGCGACCCTCTAGGTTACGTCACGACGCGCACCGTTCGCAGACCGCGGACCACCTCGGGTGTGCGACGGCTCAGCGGAACAGCAATGCCCGGACCTCGGATTCGGCCGCGTGCAGGCGGGCCGGATCGATGGTCTCCCCGTGCCGGTACGCATCGACCAGTCGGGGATCGACGTACGACGACTTCGCGATGGCCGGGGTGTTGCCGAGCACGGCGGCGGCGTCCCGCATCGCCTGGGCGAGGGACTTCGACTGCCGGGAGGCCGCCGCCTGCGGCCCGGAGCGGGCCAGGCTGACGGCGGCGGCGACGGTGCCGTGCAGGGTGCGGAAGTCCTTGGCGGTGAACTCGTCGCCGGCCCTCTCCTTGACGTAGTCGTTGATCTCGGTCGCTCGTAGCGGGTGCCAGGCCGCGCGCGCCTCCCCCGCTCCCCCGCCGTCGGCCTTCCAGGCGAGCAACCGGGCCCGCCCGCCCCGCCGCTTGAGGCTGCGGACGACGGCCGCGAGGTCGGCGTCGTGGATCTCGGAGTCCCAGTCCTGACCGCTCTTGCCGGGGAACGCCAGCGAGACCGTGTCGCCGGAGACGGTCGCGTGCGCGCAAAGCAGGGTCGACAAGCCGTGGCTGCCGTGCTCCTGGGCGTAGCGCTCGGAGCCCACCCGGAGGGAGCCCGTGTCGAGCATGCGGAAGGCGGCGGCCAGGACCCGCTCACGGCCGGCCCCCTGGACGCGCAGGTCGTGCGTCACGAATCGGCGGGCGGTCGGCAGCGACTCCGCGAGGGCGAGTGCCCGGTCGAACTTGATGCGGTCCTTCTGCTCACGCCACGTCGGGTGGTAGATGTACTGACGCCGACCTGCAGCGTCCACTCCCGTGGCCTGGATGTGGCCGTTCTCGTAAGGGGAGATCCAGACGTCGGTCCAAGCCGGTGGGATGGCGAGGTGCTCGATGCGGGCCCGCAGCTCGGCGTCGGCGACGGCGGTCCCGTCGGCCGTCCGGTACGAGAACCCTCGTCCTGCCCGGACCCGCGTCAGCCCGGGTCGGCTCGAATCGGTCCTCCGGAGGCGCGGCATCGGTCGAGTGAACACCGCGCGTCGTCGAGGGGCCTGGGCGGGGTACAGCGAAGCCCCCGCTCGACGGCGGGGGCATCGCTCACGCCCTACTGGTTGCCCAGCTTCTTGTCGGCCTGCTCCTTGGCCTGCTGGATCTTGTCGGCGTGCTTGCCGCCGGTGGCCTTGTCGGCCGCGGAGGCGACCGCGTCGAGGATGTTGTCGCTGACGCCCTCGGCCTTCTCGCTCTTGAGCGCCTCCTGGACCTTTCCGTCCTTGAGGAAGGCCTGGGCCTTCTTGGTGATGTCGTCGAAACCTGCCATGACGTCCTCCCGTCGGCGCCGGTCCGTCCGACGTCTCCCCCATCGTGCCCTGCCGACGCGAAAGAGGCCAGGCCCCGAAGGGCCTGACCTCTCTCGTCAGATCAGCAGTTCTGCGTGAACAGGACTTACTTGTTGATCTTGGTGACCGTACCGGCACCGACCGTGCGACCACCCTCACGGATGGCGAAGCGCAGACCGGCTTCCATGGCGATCGGCTGGATCAGCTGGACGCTGATCTCGGTCGTGTCGCCGGGCATGACCATCTCGGTGCCCTCGGGCAGCGTGATGACACCCGTGACGTCGGTGGTGCGGAAGTAGAACTGCGGACGGTAGTTCGCGTAGAACGGGTTGTGACGCCCACCCTCGTCCTTCGACAGGATGTAGACGTTCGCCTCGAACTCGGTGTGCGGCGTGACCGAACCGGGCTTGACGACGACCTGGCCGCGCTCGACGTCCTCGCGCTTGGTGCCGCGGAGGAGGAGACCGGTGTTGTCGCCGGCCTGAGCCGAGTCGAGCAGCTTGCGGAACATCTCGATGCCGGTGACGGTGGTCTTGACGGTCGGGCGGATGCCGACGATCTCGACCTCTTCGTTGACGTTGAGCTGACCGCGCTCGACACGACCGGTGACGACGGTGCCACGACCGGTGATCGTGAAGACGTCCTCGATGGGCATGAGGAAGGGCTGGTCGGTGGCGCGAACGGGCTCGGGCACGTTCTCGTCGACGGCGTTCATCAGCTCGGCGACCGTCTCGGCCCACTTCTCGTCACCCTCGAGGGCCTTGAGAGCGGAGACCTGGACGATCGGGGCGTTGTCGCCGTCGAACTCCTGGCTCGAGAGGAGCTCGCGGACCTCGAGCTCGACGAGCTCCATGATCTCTTCGTCATCGACCATGTCGGCCTTGTTCAGCGCGACGACGATGTAGGGCACGCCGACCTGGCGGGCGAGCAGGACGTGCTCACGCGTCTGGGGCATGGGACCGTCGGTGGCGGCGACGACGAGGATCGCGCCGTCCATCTGAGCCGCACCGGTGATCATGTTCTTGACGTAGTCGGCGTGGCCGGGAGCGTCGACGTGAGCGTAGTGGCGCTTCTCGGTCTGGTACTCGACGTGCGAGATGTTGATCGTGATGCCGCGCTGCTTCTCTTCAGGCGAGTTGTCGATCTGGTCGAACGCCGACGCCGTGTTGAGGGTGGGGTACTTGTCGTGCAGGACCTTGGTGATCGCCGCGGTGAGCGTGGTCTTGCCGTGGTCGACGTGACCGATGGTTCCGATGTTGACGTGCGGCTTGGTCCGCTCGAACTTGGCCTTAGCCACTGTGGGTCCTCCTCAGGACTCGGTTGCAGTGCGGCCCGGGGGCCGGGTCGATGACCCGGCCTACCGGTCGCCCTGCGGATTGGTGTGTGTACATGTTACGCGGTCGTCGGACGACCACGCGGTTCAGGACTATTCGCCCTTGTTCTTCTGGATGATCTCTTCGGCGACGGCCGAGGGCACCTCTTGGTACGACTCGAACGTCATCGAGTAGACGGCCCGGCCCGAGGTCTTCGACCGCAGGTCTCCGACGTAACCGAACATCTCCGACAGCGGCACGCTGGCCCGAACGACCTTCACACCACTGGCGTCTTCCATCGACGAGATCTGCCCGCGTCGCGAGCTGAGGTCGCCGATGACGTCGCCCATGTATTCCTCGGGCGTACGGACCTCGACCGCCATGAGCGGCTCGAGGAGAACGGGCTGGGCCTTGCGAGCCGCCTCTTTGTAGGCGATCGACCCAGCGATCTTGAACGCCATCTCGGACGAGTCGACGTCGTGCGCCGCACCGTCGAGCAGCAGCGCGCGGACGCCCACCGTCGGGTAGCCGGCGAGCACGCCGACCTGCATGGCGTCCTGGATGCCGGCATCGACCGAGGGGATGTACTCGCGGGGGATGCGGCCACCGGTGACCTTGTTGACGAACTCGTAGGTCGACTCGGCCGTGACCTCGAAGGGCTCGAGAGCGATCTGCACCTTGGCGAACTGACCCGAACCACCGGTCTGCTTCTTGTGGGTGTAGTCGTAGCGCTCGATGCCCTTCTTGAGGGTCTCGCGGTACGCGACCTGGGGCTTGCCCACGTTGGCCTCGACGTTGAACTCGCGCTTCATGCGGTCGACCAGGATGTCGAGGTGGAGCTCGCCCATGCCCTTGATGACCGTCTGGCCCGTCTCGGCGTTGAGCTCGACGCGGAACGTCGGGTCTTCTTCGGCGAGCTTCTGGATGGCCAGCGACAGCTTCTCTTGGTCGGCCTTGGTCTTCGGCTCGATCGCGACCTCGATGACGGGCTCGGGGAACGTCATCGACTCGAGGACGATCTGCTCGGACGGGTCGCAGAGGGTGTCACCCGTGGTGGTGAACTTGAGCCCGATGACGGCGTAGATGTGACCGGCGGTCACGCTGTCGACGGGGTTCTCCTTGTTCGAGTGCATCTGGAAGATCTTGCCGATGCGCTCTTTCTTGTCCTTGGTCGAGTTGATGACCTGGGCGCCGGACTCGATGGAGCCCGAGTAGACGCGGACGTAGGTGAGACGACCGAAGAAGGGGTGCACCGCGACCTTGAAGGCGAGAGCCGAGAAGGGCTCGGTCGACTCGGGCTTGCGGATGATGATCTTCTCGGCGTCGCGGACGTCGTGACCCTCCATGGGAGGCACGTCGAGCGGCGAGGGCAGGTAGTCGATGACCGCGTCGAGCATGGGCTGCACGCCGCGGTTCTTGAAGGCCGAACCACAGAAGATCGGGTAGAGCTCGGAGTTGACCGTCATCTTGCGGACGGCGCCCTTGATCTCGGCGATCGTGAGCTCTTCGCCACCGAAGTACTTCTCGAGCAGCACGTCGTCGGACTCGGCGACGGTCTCGAGGAGCTTGGCGCGGTACTCCGCCGCCTTCTCCTTGAGGTCTTCGGGGATCTCTTCGATCTCGTACTTCGCACCCAGCTCGACGTCACCCTTGGCGTCACCACGCCACGTGAGGGCACGCATCTCGACCAGGTCGACGACGCCCTCGAAGGAGCTCTCGGCACCGATCGGGAGCTGCATCACCAGCGGCTTGGCGCCGAGGCGGTTGATGATCGTGTCGACCGTGAAGTAGAAGTCGGCACCGAGCTTGTCCATCTTGTTGACGAAGCAGATGCGCGGCACGTCGTACTTGTCGGCCTGACGCCACACGGTCTCGGACTGGGGCTCGACGCCCTCTTTTCCGTCGAAGACGGCGACGGCACCGTCGAGCACGCGGAGCGAACGCTCGACCTCGACCGTGAAGTCGACGTGTCCCGGGGTGTCGATGATGTTGATCTGGTTCTTGTTCCAGAAGCAGGTCGTCGCCGCCGAGGTGATCGTGATGCCACGCTCTTGCTCTTGCGCCATCCAGTCCATGGTGGCCGCACCGTCGTGCACCTCACCGATCTTGTGGGTGATGCCCGTGTAGTACAGGATGCGCTCGGTGGTCGTCGTCTTGCCAGCATCGATGTGCGCCATGATGCCGATGTTGCGGACCTTGTTCAGGTCGGTGAGCACGTCCTGTGCCACAGGTTCCTCCGAAGGGGTAGGTGGGGAAGTTGGGGGGACGAGGAGGTGCGGTGCGCGTCGTGCGCACACCGCGCCTCCTCGTGCCGGTTACCAGCGGTAGTGCGCGAAGGCCTTGTTCGACTCGGCCATCTTGTGAGTGTCTTCGCGACGCTTGACAGCGGCGCCCAGACCGTTCGACGCGTCGAGGATCTCGTTCATGAGACGCTCGGTCATCGTCTTCTCGCGACGGGCCTTGGCGTAGCTGGTGAGCCAGCGGAGGGCCAGGGTGTTGGCGCGGTGGGGCTTGACCTCGACGGGGACCTGGTAGGTCGAACCGCCGACGCGACGCGAGCGGACCTCGAGCGTGGGGCGCACGTTGTCGAGCGCCTTCTTCAGCGTGGCCACTGCATCTTGGTCGTTCTTGGCGGTGACGCCGGCGAGAGCACCGTAGACGATGCGCTCGGCCAGGCCCTTCTTGCCGTCGAGGAGGATCTTGTTGACGAGCTGGCTGACGATCGGCGCACCGTAGACCGGGTCGGCGACGACAGGGCGCTTGGGAGCGGGTCCTTTACGAGGCATTACTTCTTCTCTGCTTTCGCTCCGTAGCGGCTGCGGGCCTGCTTGCGGTTCTTGACGGCCTGGGTGTCGAGCGCGCCACGGACGATCTTGTAGCGCACGCCGGGGAGGTCTTTCACACGACCGCCGCGGACGAGCACCATCGAGTGCTCCTGCAGGTTGTGGCCCTCGCCGGGGATGTAGGCGGTGACCTCGGTGCCGTTGGAGAGCTTGACGCGGGCGACCTTGCGGAGCGCCGAGTTCGGCTTCTTGGGGGTGGTGGTGTACACACGGGTGCACACGCCACGCTGCTGGGGGTTGGCCTTCAGGGCGGGGGCCTTGGTCTTGACGACCTTCGGCGTGCGTCCCTTGCGGACCAGCTGCTGAATAGTTGGCACTGGTTCTCCTCATCGGATCTCGACGCTGCCCTTGCGAACACGCCGAGTCGCGCTGCTCTCGCATCGCTCTGCTCTGTCCGGCTGATCAGCCGGCATCCTCGTCTCGGTGATCGAGACGGTCTGCCCGTCTCGGCCGCGAGGTCGAGGGGGCTTTTTATTCGGGCGCGCGGTCAGGCGCACACCCGAAAGAGCTTATCTTGAGGTAGGGCCTTAATCAAATGGTCGAGGGTCGGAACGCCCCGGGTCGATGCGCGACACCGCCAGCGTGCCCCCGACCACGAGTCCGGCGCAGACAGCCGAACCGATCACGAACGGCGACACGGCGTACCGGGCGGCGAAGAGCAGCACCCAGACGAGCTCTTCTCGCACGAGGCCGTAGACGACTCCCCCGACGGCGAGCATCGACACGTAGACGAGCGCGGCCGTGAGGAGCGCGGCGACGAGGAGGTGCGGTGCGGGCCCGCGAGGGCCGGCCACCTCGTCACCGGTGACGGAGCGGGACCCACCCGCGCCGGCCGGGCGGGCGAACACGACGGGCTGGGCGGGGAACGTGCCCCGCACCTCCGGAGCCCTGTCGTCGCGGGCGTCGGAGAGCGCCGCCGACCGCAGCAGCGACAGCAGCACGACGAGCACGGCGGCGGCGACCATCAACGGGCCGAGCAGGGTGCCGGCGTCGGGTTCGTCGATGGGGTCGCGGTCGAGGAGCAGCGCCTCGAACCCCGCCACCATGATGACGAGCGCACCGAAGAGGACGGTGCCCATGACGGCGTAGACGGCTCGGGACATCCTCCGAGGCTACGCGCCCGCGGGGGTGCGGGGGCGCGCGCCTACTCGCCCGCGGCCGTGTCCGAGCTCGCGTCGTCGGCGCCCTCGGCCGTGGTGGCGGGGGTCTCGGCGGCCTGGTCGGCCTGGGTGGCGGCGGCGTCCTGGAGGACGTAGACGAGGCCGCCGACGGTCCACTGGTCGGGGACGGCGTTCGTCGAACCACCCTCGGACGAACCCGAGCTGGCGAAGTTCGTCACGAGGAACAGCCGCGAACCCTGCTGCAGTCGGCCGAGGAAGTCGCGGGCCTGCTGGTAGCTGCCCTTGACGGTCACCGTGATCGGGATCGACGAGAAGTTCGCCGCGGTGATCTGCGGATCGGTGACGAGGTCGGGCGCCGCGGCGATCGGGGCCGTTGCCTCGGCCGTGGCACCGTCGGCGGCCGTCGAGTCCGTCGCCGCCGAGTCGGTGGCGGTGGCGTCCGCAGCAGGTGCCGCCGGAGCGTACGCCACGGCGTCGGACGTCGTGAAGGCTGTCACGGTCGTCCCGGTCTCAGAGGCCAGCTGGCTGATCTCGGTGAGGAACGCCGGGAGGGTCGCCTGGGACGGCACCGAGGTCTGCAGTGCGGCGAGCTCGGACTGCAACGCGGGCAGCTTCTCGTTGTCGGCCTTCAGGGTGGCGAGGCCGGCACGGAGGGTGGCGTTCTGCTCGTCGACCGAGGCGGTCTGCTGGGACGCCGTGGAGGCGGCGGTGAGCTGCGGCTGGACCCCGAGCACGAACCCCAGGGCCAGGACGACCACGCCGGTCAGGACGGCGATGATCATCTTCAAGCGGTTGCGGTCCATGGTCATTCGTCCTTCGAAGCGGCGAAGCGTCCCGAGAACGCGTCGGCGGTGATGTGCATGGTGACGTCGGCTTTGTAGGTGCCTTCTTCGAGGGTGACCGAACCGGGTTGGGCGTCGGCGAAGCCCGGCAGGGTGGCGAGGCCGTTGAGCCAGTCGGGCACCGACGGCAGCGTCGGGCTGGTCGCCTGGAAGGTGAGGGTGGCGACGCGGGAGCCCTGGAGCGGAGCCGTCGGCTGGGCGTACTGCACGAGCGGCGAGGCCTGGTCGAGCGAGACGCCGACGATGGTGACGCCCACGGGCAGGGTGGCCTGCACCTTCTCGAGGTAGGCCGGCCAATCGATGTCCGTGCTTCCGCCGACGGTCTGGGCCGCGGCGGCCAGGCTCACCTGCGCCTGCGTCGAGCGGACGTCGGCGAAGGCGCCCTGCTCCATCAGCAGGGTCTGCGTCTCGCCCTGGGCGACCATGAGGTCGTCCTCGGCGTTCATCCGCTCGAGGAAGGCCGCACCCGATCCGATCCCGACCACGACGGCGACCACGACGACGCCGGCCCAGACCCGACGGGTCAGGGCGGCGGCGCGACGCTCCGCGCGGACCTCGGGAGGCAGCAGGTCGACGCGGGGCGCGCCTCCCACGGTGATGCCGGTGTCTTTTCCGCGGGTTCTCATGCTGCGCTCCCCAGGGCCAGGCCGAGGGCCACGGTCAGGTCGGTCGACCGCGACCGCAGGGCGGCCTCGTCGAGGTTCTTCGCGAAGCCCACCGTCGCGAACGGGTCGGCGAGGGCCACCGGCAGGCGGGTGACCTCGCTGAGCGCCTCGGGCAGGCCCGGCAGGGCCGCTCCCCCGCCGGCGATCATGATGCCCGCGACGGTCTCGGTCGGGCGGGTGTTGACGTAGTACTGGATCGTGTTGCGCAGGCTGCCGAGCAACTCGTTGACGGACTCGAAGATGGCGGACGACGCGGCCTGCTCGTCGGGCGTCGTGACGGTCGTGGCGAGGCCACGGCCGAACTTGATGCCCTCGGCGACCTGGGTCGAGACCTCGAGCTTCGACGCGACGGCCTGCGTGACGTCGTCGCCCCCCGAGGGGATGATGCGGACGAACTGCGGGACCCCGTCGGCGATCATGATCACGGAGGTCGTGCTGTGACCGATCTCGACGAGCGCGACCGTGCCCGCGATGCGCGGGCGGGTGACGAGGAGGCGCGTGTTCGAGAACGGGATCAGGTCGACCCCCAGCGTGGTCAGGCCGGCGAGCTTGCTCGCCTGGACGTTGCCGAGGACGGCGTCCTTGACCGCCGCGATCAGCAGCCCGTGGACGACGGGACCGTTCTCGCCGAGCCCCTCGGCGTACGGGTAGAAGTCGAGGAGGGCGTCGGCGACCGGGACGGGCAGCATGTCCTGCACCTGGAACGGCAGCATCTCGCGGATGCGCTTGTGCGACGCCTTGGGCACGGTCATGTCGCGCGCGAGCACCCGCTGGTTGCCCATGCCCAGCACGACGCGCTTGCTCTTGAAGCCCCCGGCCGACCACAGCTGCTTGAGCGTGCCGGCCATGGTCTGCGACTCGATCACCTCTCCGCGGCTCGCCGCACCGTCGGGCAGGGACACCTCGCTGAACCGGACGATGGTCGGCTTGGCCTTGTCGACGTCGGCGACCTCGACCGCCCGCACGAAGCGGCTGCCGATGTCGATGCCCACGATGTTCTTGCCCATCAGTTCTGCTCTCTGTCAGCTCGCCCGGTCATGCCAGGCCGAGGAGGGTGAGGTACGCCGTGGCGACGGTGCCGCCGGCGAAGACGCCGACCCAGGCGCCCGCGAGCATCCAGGGGCCGAAGGGGATGCCACCGGTGCGTTCGACGCGTCGGGTGACCAGGAGGACGACGGCGAACAGGCCGCCGAGCAGGAACGCCGCGAAGGCACCCACGGCGAACTCGCCCCAGCCGAGCCAGGCGAGGTACAGGCCGAGCACGCCGGCGAGCTTGACGTCGCCGAAGCCCATGCCACCCGGGTACGACAGGGCGGCGATCAGGTAGAAGGCGAAGAGGGAGGCCAGGCCGATGGCGGCGCGGACGAGCGCCGGCCAGTCCCCCACGAGGATGCTCGACGCCGCGAGGAGGACGCCCCCGACCGCGTAGGACGGCAGGACGATCGCGTCCGGCAGCCGGTGGTGTTCGAGGTCGATGACGGCGAGCGCGACGCTCACACCGGCCAGCCAGAGGAAGGCGACGAGGGACAGGAGGCGCGCCACGAGCGGCAGCGCCTCGGTCGGCACGCCGACGAGCGGCCACAGGCGGGCGGCGACGAGCACGAAGAACAGGCCGGTGGCCAGCTCGACGATCGGGTACCGGGCCGAGATGGACGTGCGGCAGTCACGGCACTTGCCGCCGAGGGCGAGCCAGCTGACCACGGGGACGTTGTCGCGTCGACGGATCGGGGTCCCGCAGCCCGGGCAGGCGCTCGCGGGTCGCGCGACCGAGAGGCCGGCGGGGACGCGGTACACGACGACGTTGAGGAACGATCCGATGGCGAGGCCGAGCGCCGCGGTGAGCGACAGGGGGAAGACGAGGGCGATCACTTGATCTCGACCCCCGCGGCGGTGAAGGCGGTCTTGCTCTCGACGAGCTGGCTGATGCCGTAGCTGGTCGACACCGGTGACAGGAACTTCGGCGGGGCCATGAACTCCATGCGGGTGTCGTACTTGTAGGCCTTCGTGTAGCCCGTGACGACGGCGCCGCCCGACGTCGTCGCGACCGGCCCGCGGAACTTCTGGGCGATGGCCCCGTTGATGATCAACTTGCCCTTGGGGTAACCGTTGTCGAGGTTGTAGTTCTGCACGGTGAAGGTGTGCGCGACCGACAGGATGGCAGCGCTGACGGTGCGGTCGGTCTTGCTGCGGTCGAGCAGGGTGGAGGTCGTCACGTCGCGGGTCTGGGTGCAGGTGTAGACGAAGAAGCCGTTGCGGCAGGTGGCGTTGTAGGTCTCGGTCGTGGTCGTCGTCTTGACCGGGTTGTGCACGAAGACGGCGTTCTGCCCGACGAGACCGAGCATGTCTGCTGCCTGGTCGACGTAGGTGAGGTTGCCCGTGATGTACACGTAGTTCGCCGCGGCGACCGTGACGTTGCCCTTGAGCGCACCCTTGACGAAGACGTCACCCTTGGTGCAGCCGTACGAGATCGTGTCGCCCGAGGTCACCGGGGGCGTCTCGCCGACGACCGGGAATCCGACGCCGTTGCCCGGGGTCGTCCCATCCGCACCGGTGCACGAGAAGCTCGTGGGCGCCTTCTTCGGGAAGTTCGGGTCGGAAGTCAACGAGGGGACGTCCTGGACGAAGATCAGGTTGTTGGCGATCACGGGCATGGTCTGGCCGCCCGGGCTGCCGAGCGTGCCTCCTGAGCTGCTGAAGCCCGGCGTGCCGCAGCCGGACGCGACGGAACCACCCGTGGCGGGCTCGCCGCTGACGTTGGTCGCCACGGTGTACGGCGAGTAGACGCTCATCGTTCCGCCCAAGTTGAACGTGATGGTCGTCGGACCGGTGAAGAGGCAGCCCGGGCGGGGCACGGTCGAGCTCGTGAGGTCGGACCGCACTTCTTGGCGCAGGCTCTGGTTGGTCGCGGGCATGTCGACGCGCTTGGCGAAGAGAGGGTAGTTCGGGTTGACGAACTTGGGTGTGCCACAGCCCGACGGGGTGCTGTACCGGGGACTGTCGGGATTGGCGCTCGTCACCGCTCCGTTGAAGGTGGCGCCGCAGATCAGCAGGGTGTCGTTGCTGTGGAGGGGGCCGTCGATGACGTCGGCCGAACCGAACTGCAGGGTCGTGCAGGCGGGACGGTCGGTGACCGCCCACTCGTAGGCCGGGGTGCACGAGGTGTTCGACAGCTGAGGGTCGAACAGCTCGTAGTCGGTGAAGTACAGGAAGTCGATGAAGCCCTTCTGCTTCAGGCCGGCCACGACGGTACGCGTCGTCGTGCCCACCTTGCCCGTGGCGCGCAGGCGCAGGATGCCGGACTTCGAGTAGGCCGAGTTGTCGACCTCGTACCGGTACGACGACGTGGGGCTGCCCGCCACGGGCATCCAGGTGCCCGCCGCACCCACGCCGAAGGCCGGGTTGCCGGCCGCGCCCGTGAAGGTGCTCGTCTTGCTGAACTCGGTTCCCTTGACGCCGTACTGCGGGTACGTGTTGTCGTTGGCGAGTTTGCTCTGGTAGTCCTCGACGCCGGCGTAGGCGGCGGCGATCGCGGCGTTGAAGTCGGAGTCGGTGCGTGACGCTGTCGCGCCACTGATCGCGACCGAGACCATCGTGGCGCTCAGGAGCAGCAGGACTGCCCCCAATCCGATGACGGTGATGAGGGCGACGCCCCGTTCGCCGTCCTGGCGAGCGCGGGCCCAGCGGCGACCGAGCCGGGCGTGCAGCAGCGTGATCATCTCGACTCCTACGACGTCAGGTTGGGCAGGCCGACCGTGTTGGTCAGGACGGTGGACTTCGACAGATCGGCGGACGAGCCGACCTGCAGCGAGACCTGCACGGCCGAGATGCCCCGGACCAGGCCGATTGGCACGGCTCCCGCGGTCAGCGGGATCGTCGAGCCCCCCGAGTCGACGTAGCGGAACAGCGCGGGTGCACCCTGCGCCGTGCCCACGACGGGCGAGGCGATCGTACGGACCGAGCTCGGGGTGGTCTGGAACCCCCAGTAGCCGCCGCCGAGGTCGTACGACGCCCAGGTGGTCTCGACGAGCTTGCCGTCGACGACCTTGAACTCGACGGTCACGGGTTTCTCCTCGGACGACGCGAGGTTGACGTAGGCGTAGATCTTGAGGCTCTGGTCGGTCGCCGTGACGAACGCGGCGTCGGCGATGTTCGAGGTCGAGACCGGGTTGTTCGTCGCGGCCCGGACGGTGCGGGTGACCTCTGTCATGCCGACCGTGGCCGTACGGGTGGCGGCGTCGATCGTGCGGCTCGAGGCCGAGGCACGGTACGCCGTGACGACGAAGCCCCCGGTGAGGGCCATGAGGACGGCGAAGAGCGCCATCGCGACGAGCATCTCGGCGAGCGAGATGCCCCGTTCGGGCTGGTCGACGAGCCGGCGCAGGCGGCGGGCGAGGGCGATGGTCATCAGCCGGCCGGTCGGGGGTCGAGGGTGGCCGCACCGGTCGACTTGTCGATCGTGCCGCGGGTGCGGATCGCGTCGGCGTCGAGGGTGACCGGGCTCTGCGCCGTCACGACGCCGAGGAGGTCGAGCACGACGACGGAGAACTTCCAGGTGCCGAACGGCAGCGCCACGTCTTTCTGGCCACTGACGGTGAAGGTGTAGGCCTTGTTCGTGTTGCAGCCCGGGTCACCGTTGGCCTTGGTGCCGACCGAGGTGGCGACGACCGTGGCCGTGCCGTTCATCTTCGGCAGGCGCACGACACCCATCGGGACGTCGACCGTGGCGGTGCCGCCGGGTGGCGCGGCGACTGCCGTGAGCGGCTGGCCGGCACCGTTTCCGGGAGTCGCGGCCCAGGCCGACGGGTCGACGTCGACGCACGGCGTGTTCGTGACGACGCCCTTGTCGTCCTTGATCGGGGCGACGTAGCCCCCGGCCATGACGGTGTAGGCCACGGGGAAGAGGGTCGCGGGGTTCGCGGCGGACTTGACCGTCTGGACCCCGCCGAGGGTGCTGACGAACGTGGTCTCGAGGTCGGTCGGCAACAGGACGCTGCTGCTGTAGTTCGAGGCGTACTTGAGCGTGTACGTGGCGGCCGTGTCGTAGGTGAAGCTGACCGACGACGAGGTGCCGGCCTTGACGACGACGGGCGTGGTCTTCGGGGCGGCGACCTGCTTGATGTCGAGGTTGCCCGACTCGACGACGCCGACGGAGTAGTTGCCCGGCTTCACCTTGAGCGCGTACGTGCAGCCCTGGGTGTTCGTGACGGCCGGGGTCGTGGGCGCCGAGGCGCCGTTCGGCACGGCCGCCGGCGCGATGGCGACGGCGACGCCCGGATTGCCGGTGCCGCCGGCGCCGGTGACCTTGACGACGATCGTGCCGAGGGCCGGGTCGTTGATGCGGTCGCTCGGGGCGAGCACGGTCTCGGTCGTCACGGGTGCGGTGATCGACCGCTGGCCGGTGTAGCTGACGCTGATCGTGACGGCTTTGTACTGCAGGGTTCCGGTACCGGTGCCGCAGTCGGTGACGGTCGAGGTCGAGTCGACCCAGCGCACGGTCTGCGACAGACGGAAGTCGATGCCCGAGACCCTGCTGTCGATCTCCTTGGCGTCGACCGTGAAGACGTTCTGGGTGGCCCGCACCAGGTCGACCTGCTGCGCGGCGAGGTTGGTGGCGATCGCCCGCGCCCGCGACTCGCGGGTCAGGACGAGCGCGTTGGTGATCGAGTAGGCGACACCGACCGAGATGATCGCGAAGACCATCATGGCGACCATCACCTCGACGAGGGTCAGGCCCGCGTCGCGGTCGACGTCCTCGGACGGACGGAGGCGCTGGCTGAGCTTCTGGAACATGGTGGTCACCTCCCGGTCGGGTCGAGGGTGGAACTCTTGTGGGTTGCAGAGATGAGCGGCGCGGGGGCAGATCCCCCGCGCCGCCCAGTCCGTACTACGGCGTGGTAGCGGCGCTCGGAGCGGCGAAGGCACCGGCAGAGGTGCAGGTTCCCTTGTCCACGCCAGATCGGTCGCTGGCGGCGAACGTGTCTCCACCGGTCCCCGTCCGCGGTGCCGACACACAGAAAGCGGTCTTGTCGGTCGAGACCACCAGCGTGATGGCGCCCGTGTTCGACCCCTTGGTCAGGCCAGCCTTAGCCAGGTCAGCGTTCTGGCCCGTTCCTGCCGGGTCCAGGGTGCCCGCAGTCGGCAGCGCGCCCGTGTTGGTCTGGTAGGCGATGACGGCAGTCTTGGCATTGGTCAGGTCGCTCTTGACCGACGAGTCCTTGGCGTTGTTCTGCACGCCGAGGTACACCGGGATGGCGATCGCGGCGAGGATGCCGATGATGATGACGACGACGAGGAGCTCGATCAGGGTGAAGCCCTTGTCCTTGTCTTCGGTGAGGTTCTGGCGGCGGGCGCTGAGCTTGCCCATGAGGGTGAAGTACATGTCGCTGGTCCTGTTCGATCGGGTGCGGGAGTGATGCCCGGTGAGGGGGTGAGGCGGTCACTGAGCTCCCGCCGAGATCGATGGTGCCACCTGGGAAAGTGCCCCAGAATCCCTTGGAAGGGGGGTTTTGGCCTGCGACACGGCCCCAGTTCGGGTATCCCCCGAAGGGCCGGAAATCGCTGGTCAACACCCGTTTGCGGGGTAGACCGCACGGTCGCCGGACGTCCGGGACGAGAAGGAGGCGCGAGCCGGCCTCGTGAGCCGGCCCGCGCCTCCTGCGGGGGTGCCTGGTGCGTTACTTGATCAGCGAGGTGATCTGGAAGATGGGCAGGTACAGCGCCACGATCATGCCGCCGACGACGACGCCGAGGAAGGCGATCAGGAGGGGCTCGATCAGGGCCGTCAGCGACTCGGTCGTCGACTTGACCTCTTGGTCGTAGAAGTCCGCGACCTTCTCGAGCATCGTCTGCAGCGAACCCGAGTCCTCGCCGACCGAGATCATCTGCGTGACCATCGACGGGAAGACGCCCGACTCGGTCAGCGGGCCGGCGATGGACTCGCCCTGCCGCACCGACTCGGCGACCTTGACCAGCGCCTCCTCGAGCACGTAGTTGCCCGACACCTCGCCCACGATGCGCAGGGCGGTGAGGATGGGCACGCCGGCGCCGATCATGTTCGAGAAGTTGCGGCTGAACCGCGCGATCGCGATCTTCCGGAACAGTGCACCGAAGACGGGCAGCTTCAGCTTCAGCGGGTCGAGGAACGCCCGCACCTTGACCGAGTTCTTGTTCGTCCGCCACCAGATCGAGAACGCGATCCCCACGACGATGCCGGCCGGCACGACGTACGGCATCGCCCGCGAGGCGTAGACGAGCATCATCGTCGGCAACGGCAGCTGACCGCCGAGGTTGGTGAACATGTCCTGGAAGATCGGGACGATGAACAGCAGCATGATGACGACCGCGACGAGCGACATCACGAGCACGACGACGGGGTAGGTCATGGCGGACTTGATCGTCGACCGCAGCGCCACCTCCTTCTCGAAGTTCTCGGCCGTCGACTCGAGCGCCTTGTCGAGGAACCCGCCGGTCTCGCCCGCCTTGATCATGTTGATCATCAGCGGCGGGAAGTCCTTGTCGTGCTTGCCGACCGCGTCCGAGAACGAGACGCCGGTCTCGACGTCGTCGCGCACCTCGGCCATGATCTTGGCCAGCCGCTTGTTGTCGACCTGGTCGGCGAGGATCGTCAGGGTGCGCAGCAGCGACAGCCCCGAACCGATCATGGTCGCCATCTGGCGCGACATGACCGCGATGTCCTTCATCTTGACCGCACGGTCGCCGAGCCCGGGGATCGACACCTCGCGCTGCAGGCCGGTGCCGGCACCCGCCTCGCTGATCGAGATCGGCTGCACGCCCATCGTGCGGAGGCGGGTGATGACCGCGCCCTCGCTCGACGCGTCGACCTTGCCCTTGACGACCTTGCCGGCCCCGTCACGCCCCTTGTAGGCGTAGGCGACTGCCCCGGCCATCAGGCGGCCCCGCCCGAGAACGAGTCGCCGAAGTCGATGCCGCTGTCGAGCCCCTGGCTCTCGGACTTGTTGATCACTCGCGTCACGAGGCGGTCGAACCCTTCACGGTCGTGCACCTTCTCCATCGCGGCCTTGTGCGTCACGACGCCGGTGTTCACCAGGTCGGCGAGCTTCTGGTCCATCGTGTGCATGCCGAGGTCCCGGCCCGCCTGCATCGACGAGGCGATCTGGTACGTCTTGCCCTCGCGCACGAGGTTGCCGATCGCCGGGGTCATCATCATGATCTCGGTCGCCACGACCCGGCCGCGGCCGCTGGCCTTGGGCAGCAGCGTCTGGCAGACGACGCCCTGCAGCGTCGAGGCGAGCTGGGTGCGCACCTGGTCCTGCTGGTACGGCGGGAACACGTCGATGACGCGGTCGATGGTCTGCGCCGCGCTCTGCGTGTGCAGCGTCGCGAAGACGAGGTGGCCGGTCTCGGCGGCGGTCAGCGCGACCGAGATGGTCTCGAGGTCGCGGAGCTCGCCGATGAGGATGACGTCGGGGTCCTGCCGCAGCACGTGTTTGAGCGCCGCCGCGAAGCTGTGGGTGTCGTGCCCGACCTCTCGCTGGTTCACGAGCGACTTCTTGTGCTGGTGCATGAACTCGATCGGGTCCTCGACCGTCACGATGTGGTCGGCCCGCGTGCGGTTGACGAGGTCGATCAGCGCCGCGAGGGTCGTCGACTTGCCCGAACCCGTGGGGCCCGTGACGAGCACGAGACCGCGCGGGAGCTTGGCGAAGGTCGACACCGACTCGGGCACGCCCAGGTCGCCGAGCTGCTTGATCTCGGTGGGGATCAACCGGAAAGCCGCCCCCAACGAGCCGCGCTGCTGGTAGAAGTTCACGCGGAAACGCGACTCGTCCGAGAGCGAGTAGGCGAAGTCGAGCTCGAGCTCCTCGTCGAAGCGCTGCTGCTGCTCGGGCGTGAGCAGGCTCTCCAGCGCCGTGCGGACGATGGCCGCGTCCCAGACCGTACCGCCGGAGAGGGCGGGTCGGAGGTCGCCGTCGACGCGGATCGTGGGCATGGCGTCGGTGGTGACGTGCAGGTCGGAGGCGTTCTGCAGCACGACCTGGATCAGCGCCGAGACGAGCCCGGCGTGCGCGTGGTCGCGCGGGTGGCGGTGCAGCTCGATGCCGTGGAAGTCGGCCGCGTCCTCGGCCGTCGCGAGGACGGCGGTCGGCGCGTCGGCGGCGACGTGCTGCGGAGCCGGAGCGTCCCAGGGGGCCGTCGCGGTCGGGCCGGCCGAGGCGCCGGCAGGGCTCGGCAGGACGACGCCCTCGGCGGCGAACGGCGAGGACGACGCGAGCGACGCGGACGCGGCCGTCGTGCTGGCCGTGGTGCCGACCGCGGCCGTGTCCGCGACGGCGGGGGCGGGGGCGGCGAGGTCCGTCGCGGAACCGGCCCGCGCCTCCTGCAGGGGGGACGCCTGAGCCCGGGAGGCGCGGATCGGCTCCTCGAAGCGCGGGTCGACCCAGCCGGGTCGCGGCGTCGACGGGAGCACGTGGCCGGCGGGGGGCGGGCTGAGCGGTGCTGGGGCTGCTGCCGCGGGCGACGGGGCCACGGAGGAGGGCGCGGAGACCGACGACGGGGCCACGGCCGATCGGGGCAGGACGGGCGAGGGGCCGGTGTCGGGGACGAGCAGGGCCTCCTGGTCGGCGAGCGCGGCCTTGTCGACCAGCGCCTCGGCCAGCCGCGCGGCGCGACGACTCGAGGGGGCACGCGTGGGCGTCCAGCCCATGACCGGGTCCTGGCCTCCGTCGAGGCTGTAGACGGGGCCCGTCGCGGCACCGCCGGGCGACGCGGGAGCGGACGGGAACGGCGACGCGTCGGCCGGAGCCGTCGACGACGCGGTCGCGGAGCCGGTCGCGGTCGCGGTGGCGGACCGGACCTCGTTGCCCGGACGGCCCGGCGTCCACCCCGCGAGGGCGGCGTCCTCGGCGGCTGCGTCGTCGGGGATGTCGTAGATCGAAGCGCTCATGAGAGGGGCTCCTCGTGGTCGGTCCGGGCTCGGCCGGAGGCGGGCGTCACGCGACGACCCGCAGGATCTCTTCGACGCTGGTGAGGCCGAGCTTGGCCTTCTCCCATCCGTCCTGACGCAGGCTCAACATGCCCTGCTCGCGGGCGACCCGGCCGATCTCGGCGCTGGACGCACGGCTCACCGCGAGCCGCTCGATGTCCTCGGAGACGCTCATCACCTCGTGCAGCGCGATGCGGCCGCGGTAGCCCGTGTTCGAGCACTGCTGGCAGCCCACCGGCTGGTACACCGTGGGGTTCTCGTCGGGCTCGACCCGGAACTTCAGGTGCGCCAGCTGCAACGGGGAGTAGGCCGTGGGCGTCTTGCACCGGTCGCAGAGCCGGCGCGCGAGGCGCTGGGCGACGACGCAGTCGATGGCCGACCCGACGAGGAAGGGCTCGATGCCCATCTCGGTGAGTCGGGTGATCGCGCTCGGGGCGTCGTTCGTGTGCAACGTGCTCAACACGAGGTGGCCGGTCAGCGACGCCTCGATCGCGATCTGCGCCGTCTCGTGGTCGCGGATCTCGCCGAGCAGGACGACGTCGGGGTCGGACCGCAGGATGCTGCGGAGCGCACTCGCGAAGGTCAGGCCCGCCTTGGGGTTGACCTGCACCTGGTTGATGCCCTTCATCCGGTACTCGACCGGGTCCTCGACCGTGATGACGTTGATCTCGGGACGGGCGACGGCGTTCAGCGTCGTGTACAGCGTCGTCGACTTGCCGGAACCCGTGGGGCCGGTGACGAGGATCATGCCGTAGGGCTTCGAGTACGACTCGGCGTAGACGTCGAAGTTGCGCTCGAGCAGGTTGAGGTCGCGCAGGCTCATCGAGGTGTTCGAGTTGTCGAGGATGCGCATCACGACCTTCTCGCCCCAGACGGTCGGCAGCGTCGCCACCCGCAGGTCGATCTGCCGGCCGCCGTGGCGGACCGACATGCGGCCGTCCTGCGGCTTGCGGCGCTCGGCGATGTCGATCTCGCTCATGATCTTGAGGCGCGAGATCACGCCGTTCTGGATCGCCTTGGGCGCCGGCTGCATCTCGTGCAGCACGCCGTCGATGCGGTACCGGATGCGCACGTCGGTCTCGGACGGCTCGATGTGGATGTCGGAGGCGTGGTCGGTGATCGCCTGGCTGACGAGCAGGTTGACGAACCGGACGATCGGCACGTCGTCGTCGGGGCCGTCCGTGATGTCGGCCGCCGTCTCGTGTGCCCTCTCCTCTTCGAGGGTCGACGTCAGGTCGTTCAGCTCGTCGTCGGCACGCAGGTACCGGTCGATGGCGGCGCGCAGGTCGTTCTTCTCGGCGACGACGGGGTCGACGCCCATGCGCAGGCCGGCGCGGACGTCGTCGATGGCGAAGACGTCGCCCGGGTCCTCCATGGCGAGGATCAACGCACCGTCGCGCACGCCGATCGGCAGGACCTTGTGCCGTCGGCACACGGCCGCGGGCACCATCGTCACGGCCGAGCGGTCGACCGGGTAGTCGATCAGCTCGACGAAGTCGAGGTCGGCGGCGGTGGCCCGGGCCCTCGCCACCTGCATCTCGGTGACGACGCCCCGCGAGAGGAGGTCGCGGATGGACGCCTCTTCCTCGGCAGGGCCGCGCGGGATCACGTCGAGCTGCTCGATCGGCAACAGCCCGTGCAAGATCAGGATCTCGGTCATGGAAGCCACGCGTACCTCCTCGGAAGTACAGGGCCTCGGGGGTAGGACGACGAGGCCGTTCGACGCTCGGGGTCGGGTCCGAGCTTGCCTCACGCTACGGTGGCGACGCCGTCGGCGGCACGTCCCAGAGCGGGTGCCCCTCGAAGGGGTGCGCCGGTCGCCCCCCGGTCGGACTCAGTAGGCGCGGACCACCGTGGCGGAGCGCCTCGCGGCGACGAACCCGGCCCGGTCGTAGAGCCCCAGGGCGCCCGTCGGGCTCACGGAGTCGACGTCGAGCACGGTGACCTCGAGCCCCTCGGCGACGTGCGCCTCCAGCGTCGACGCGAGCAGGGACTGCGCGAGGTGTCGTCCCCGCCAGGAGCGCCGGACGCCGACGTACTCGACGTAGGCGCACCGCCGCCCCAGGGCCGCCCAGTCCTCGGGGTCGACGTCGCTCAGCACGAACGCGACGACCTGCTCGGCGGCCTCGGGGTCGTCGAGGGGACGGGCGACGGCCAGCAGCGAGAGGTCCTGCCGGAACGTGCCGGCACCGACCATCCGCCCCCATCGCTCCTCGCTCGTCGGCTGGCTGCCCCAGTGGTCACGGAAGGCGTCGTTGCGGGCCTGGCGCGTCGCCTCGACCCACTCGTCGGTCATCGTGACCAGGCGGACGGCCGGGTCGAGCGCGACGCGCTCGACCGGTTCCGTCAGGTCGCGCCGCAGCTCGGTCCACCACCGCGACTCGTCGAACCCCGCCCGACGGAACGCCGCCCGCGTGGCGAGGGCGTCCTCCTCGACGTCGGTCACGAGACCGGCCGGCAGCACCTCGTCACAGGTGGCCAGGTGCTGCTCGCCCCGGACCCGTTGCCAGTCCAGGAGGCGGCGACCGAGACCCTCGCCGCGTCGGCCGGGGTCGACACCGCCGGGGACCCCCACCCGCACGAGGCTGACCCGCGTCGGGCCGAGGTGGCTGAGGCCCCAGGCGACGAAGCGGCCGTCGGCGTCCACCCCGACGATGCTGTCCCGCACGAGGTCGATGCCGGGCGACGTGAGGTCGTCACGCACGACCTCGAGCGCATGGCCGCGGTCGGGGTGGTCGACCGACCCCATGCGGGCACAGAGCGCGTGCAGGGGCACGAGGTCGTCGAGGGTGAGCGGTCGCCAGGTGACACCGGCGACGGGCTCCGGTGACGCCACGACGTCGGGTGCCGTCACCCGCTCGCGGACGGGGCGGTCGGCCGTGCCGATGCCGACCCCCTCGGCGGCCTCGCCTCGGGCGACGACGACCGGGGGCGGTGTGGCCGGTGCTCCGACGGCGGCGGCAGTGGCGGCGACGCCGGTCGTCAGGGTGGCGGTCTCGTCGGGCTGGTCGTCAGGCATCCCTCCATCCTGCCGGGTCGGCTCCCGCCGTCGCCTCAGCCCGACGGGGGAACACCCGCTCGCGTCGCCGCTCGGACCGGGAGGGGACGACGAAGGGCCCCGGTCCGCACGGAGTGCGAGCCGGGGCCCTTCGAGGTGAGGCCCTCAGGAGGCGCGGTGGGGGTCAGACCCTCACCGCGCCTCCTGACGGGATTCTCAGTTGTAGGTGCCGGGGGTGAAGTCGTCCGACGAGAAGGAGTCGAAGTCCACGAAGCTCAGGTCGGCTTCGTTGAACGACGCGTCGTCGGTGAAGACGCGGTTGGGGTACCGCTCCGCCTTCGCTTCTTCCGTCGCCTCGACCGACACGTCGCGGTAACGCGACAGGCCGGTGCCCGCGGGGATGAGCTTTCCGATGATGACGTTCTCCTTCAGACCGACCAGCGGGTCGCTCTTGCCTTCCATGGCGGCCTGCGTCAGGACGCGGGTCGTCTCCTGGAAGGACGCGGCGGACAGCCACGACTCGGTCGCCAGCGAGGCCTTCGTGATGCCCATGACCTCTTGACGAGCGGACGCGGTCCGCTTGCCCTCGGTCAGTGCCGCACGGTTGATCTCGTTGTACTTCGACCGGTCGACGAGCTCACCGGGCAGCAGGTCGGTGTCGGCGTGGTCGACGACGGTGACCTTGCGGAGCATCTGACGGACGATGACCTCGATGTGCTTGTCGTGGATCGGCACGCCCTGCGAGCGGTAGACGTCCTGGACGCCACCCACGAGGTGCTGCTGCACCGCACGGACGCCCTTGACGCGCAGGACCTCTTTCGGGTCCACCGCACCGGCGATGATCTGCTCACCGAGCTCGACGTGCTGACCGTCCTCGACGAGGAGGGTCGAACGCTTGAGCACGGGGTAGATCACTTCTTCGTCGCCGTTGTCGGGCTGCAGGATGACGCGGCGAGCCTTGTCGGTGTCCTCGATCGTGATGCGACCGGCCGAGTCGGCGATCGGGGACGCACCCTTGGGGGTACGCGCCTCGAACAGCTCGGTCACGCGGGGCAGACCCTGCGTGATGTCGTCGGCCGAGGCCGAACCACCGGTGTGGAAGGTACGCATGGTCAGCTGCGTGCCGGGCTCACCGATCGACTGGGCCGCGATGATGCCGACGGCCTCACCGATGTCGACCAGGTTGCCGGTGGCCAGCGAGCGGCCGTAGCACTGGGCGCAGACACCGACGGCGGCCTCGCAGGTGAGGACGGAGCGGACCTTGATGGTCTCGACACCGGCCGCCACGAGCTCGTCGATCAGGACGTCTCCGACGTCGGCGCCGGCCTCGGCCAGCACCGTGCCCTTCGCGTCCACCGCGGCAGCCGCGAGCGACCGTGCGAACACGGTGTTCTCGACGGTCGCGTCGCGCACCATGACGCCGTTGGCGTCGGGTGCGGCGATCGGCATCTCGAGGCCACGCGAGGTGCCGCAGTCGTCCTCACGGATGATGACGTCCTGCGACACGTCGACGAGACGACGGGTCAGGTACCCCGAGTCGGCCGTACGGAGGGCCGTGTCGGCCAGACCCTTGCGGGCACCGTGCGTCGCGATGAAGTACTCGGCCACCGACAGACCCTCACGGTACGAGGAGATGATCGGGCGGGGGATGATGTCACCCTTCGGGTTGTTCACCAGGCCTCGCATGCCGGCGATGTTGCGCACCTGCAGCCAGTTACCACGAGCACCCGACGTCACCATGCGGTTGATGGTGTTGTCGATCGGGAAGTTCGCGCGCATCTCGGCGGCGACCTCGTTCGTGGCCTCCGTCCAGATCTTGATCAGGTCGGCGCGACGCTCGGCGTCCGAGATCAAGCCCTTGTCGAACTCGGACTGCACGGCGGCGGCCTGCTTCTCGTAACCCGCGACGATCTCGGGCTTGCGCGGAGGCGTGAGCACGTCGGACAGCGCGACGGTGACACCCGAACGCGAGGCCCAGTAGAAGCCCGCGTCCTTGATGTTGTCGAGTGCCGCCGCGACGGCGACCTTCGGGTAGCGCTCGGCGAGGTCGTTGACGATCGTCGAGAGCATGCCCTTGTCGGTCACCTGCTGGACGAACGGGTAGTCCGCCGGCAGGTTCTCGTTGAAGAGCGCGCGACCGAGGGTCGTCTCGAGCAGGATGTCCTGCCCGACCTCGTAGCCCTCGGGAGCCTCGCCCTCGGCGAAGTGCACGCCGTTCATGCGGATCTTGACCATCGCGTTGAGGTCGAGCGTGCCCTGGTCCTTCGCGAGGATCGCCTCGGCGACCGACGAGAAGGCTCGGCCTTCACCCTCGGCACCCTCGGTGACCGTCGTGAGGTAGTGCAGACCGATGATCATGTCCTGTGCGGGCAGGGTCACCGGACGGCCGTCGGACGGCTTCAGGATGTTGTTCGACGCGAGCATCAGGATGCGCGCCTCGGCCTGGGCCTCGACGGACAGCGGCAGGTGCACGGCCATCTGGTCACCGTCGAAGTCGGCGTTGAACGCCGCGCAGACGAGCGGGTGCAGCTGGATGGCCTTGCCCTCGACCAGCTGGGGCTCGAACGCCTGGATGCCGAGACGGTGCAGCGTGGGCGCACGGTTCAGCAGCACGGGGCGCTCGCGGATGATCTCTTCGAGGACGTCCCAGACCTGCGGGCGCGAACGCTCGACCATGCGCTTGGCCGACTTGATGTTCTGAGCGTGGCTCAGGTCGATCAGGCGCTTGATGACGAACGGCTTGAACAGCTCGAGGGCCATCTGCTTGGGCAGACCGCACTGGTGCAGCTTCAGCGTCGGGCCGACGATGATGACCGAACGACCCGAGTAGTCGACGCGCTTGCCGAGCAGGTTCTGGCGGAAGCGACCCTGCTTTCCCTTGAGCATGTCGCTCAGGGACTTCAGGGCGCGGTTGCCGGTACCCGTGACGGGACGACCGCGACGACCGTTGTCGAACAGGGCGTCGACGGCCTCTTGCAGCATGCGCTTCTCGTTGTTCACGATGATCTCGGGAGCACCGAGGTCGAGCAGGCGACGGAGGCGGTTGTTGCGGTTGATCACGCGACGGTAGAGGTCGTTCAGGTCGCTGGTCGCGAAGCGGCCACCGTCCAATTGCACCATCGGGCGCAGCTCGGGCGGGATGACCGGGACGACGTCGAGGACCATGGCGGCCGGCGAGTTGCCGGTGGCCAGGAACGAGCTCACGACGCGCAGGCGCTTGATGGCGCGGATCTTCTTCTGACCCTTGCCCTCGGAGATCTGCAGGTGGAGGTTCTCGGCCTCGGTGGTGAGGTCGAAGCCCTCGAGGCGCTTCTTGATCGCCTCGGCGCCCATGTGGGCCTCGAAGTAGATGCCGAAGCGGTCCTGCAGCTCGTGGAAGACGGCGTCCTCGGGCTTGAGGTCGCCGACCTTGAGGTTGCGGAAGTCCTCCCAGACGCGCTCGAGGCGGTTGATGTCCTCGTCGAACGACTTGCGCGTCTGCGACATCTCTTTCTCGGCGCCGTCCTTCGCACGACGCTTCTGGTCGCTCTTCGCGCCTTCTTCCTCGAGGACGGCCAGGTCGTCCTCGAGCTTCTGGAGGCGGTCGGCGATGCGCGTGTCGCGCTGCGACTCGAGCTGCTTGATCTCGAGGCGGAGCTCGTTCTCGAGCCCGGGCATGTCGGCGTGACGGCCCTCTTCGTCGATCGAGATGACCATGTAGGCCGCGAAGTAGATGACCTTCTCGAGGTCCTTCGGTGCCATGTCGAGCAGGTAGCCCAAGCGCGAGGGGACGCCCTTGAAGTACCAGATGTGCGTGACGGGAGCGGCGAGCTCGATGTGGCCCATGCGCTCACGACGCACGGACGACTTCGTGACCTCGACGCCGCAGCGCTCGCAGACGATGCCCTTGAAGCGGACGCGCTTGTACTTGCCGCACGCGCACTCCCAGTCACGCGACGGCCCGAAGATCTGCTCTCCGAAGAGGCCGTCCTTCTCGGGCTTCAGCGTGCGGTAGTTGATGGTCTCCGGCTTCTTGACCTCACCGTGCGACCAGGCGCGGATGTTCTCGGCAGTGGCGAGGCCGATCCGCAGCTCATCGAAAGTTGTTGCTTCGATCAAAATTTAATCCCTTGTCAGATGTATCGACGTGTCGTTGTGGGAAGGGGGCTTAGATCTCGTCGACGTTCGACGATTCGAAGCGGGAGGAGATGTTGATGCCGAGCTCTTCGGCGGCACGGAAGACCTCGTCGTCCGTGTCGCGCAGGCTGACCGTCTGGCCGTCGGCCGAGAGGACCTCGACGTTCAGGCAGAGCGACTGCATCTCTTTGATGAGGACCTTGAAGCTCTCGGGGATGCCGGGCTCCTGGATGTTCTCGCCCTTGACGATGGCTTCGTACACCTTCACGCGGCCGAGGATGTCGTCCGACTTGATGGTCAGGAGCTCTTGCAGCGCGTACGCGGCGCCGTAGGCCTCGAGGGCCCAGACCTCCATCTCACCGAAGCGCTGGCCACCGAACTGTGCCTTACCACCCAGCGGCTGCTGCGTGATCATCGAGTACGGGCCCGTCGAACGCGCGTGGATCTTGTCGTCGACGAGGTGGTGCAGCTTCAGGATGTACATGTAACCGACCGAGATCGGGTTCGGGAACGGCTCACCCGAGCGACCGTCGAACAGGCGCGCCTTGCCGGACGAACCGATCAGACGCTCACCGTCGCGGGTCGGCAGGGTCGAGTCGAGCAGACCCTCGATCTCGCGCTCGGCGGCACCGTCGAACACCGGGGTGGCGACCTTCGTGCCGGGAGCGGCGCTGAGCGCCTCTTCGGGCAGGTTCTTCGCCCACTCCTGGACGCCCTCGACGTTCCAGCCCTGCGCCGCGATCCACCCGAGGTGGATCTCGAGCACCTGGCCGAAGTTCATCCGACCGGGGACGCCGAGCGGGTTGAGGATGATGTCGACCGGCGTGCCGTCCGCGAGGAACGGCATGTCCTCGACGGGCAGGATCGTCGAGATGACGCCCTTGTTGCCGTGACGACCGGCGAGCTTGTCGCCCGCCGTGATCTTGCGCTTCTGGGCGATGAAGACGACGACGCGCTGGTTGACGCCCGAGCCGAGTTCGTCGTCGCCGTCTTGCGAGTCGAAGACCTTGACGCCGATGACCGTTCCCTGCTCGCCGTGGGGCACCTTCAGGGACGTGTCGCGGACCTCACGGCTCTTCTCGTTGAAGATCGCGCGCAGCAGGCGCTCTTCGGCGCTGAGCTCGGTCTCGCCCTTGGGCGTGACCTTGCCGACGAGGATGTCGCCGGGGCGCACCTCGGCACCGATGCGGATGATGCCGCGCTCGTCGAGGTCGGCCAGCAGGTCGGGGCTGACGTTGGGGAGATCACGGGTGATCTCCTCCTTGCCGAGCTTCGTGTCGCGGGCGTCGACTTCGTACTCTTCGATGTGGATCGACGAGAGCGTGTCGTCCTTGATGAGGTTCTGCGACAGGATCATCGCGTCCTCGTAGTTGTAGCCCTCCCAGGGCATGAACGCGACGAGCAGGTTCTTGCCGAGCGCGAGCTCGCCGTTCTCGGTCGCGGGACCGTCGGCGATGACCTCGCCGACCTCGACGCGCTGGCCGGCGTCGACGATCACGCGGTGGTTGTAGCTGGCGCCCTGGTTCGAGCGGTCGAACTTGCGCAGGTAGTAGTCCTGCGTGCCGCCGTCGTCGAGCTGGACGGTGACGACGTCGGCCGACACCTCGGAGACCACGCCCGCGGCGTCGGCGGTGACGACGTCACCGGCGTCGATCGCGGTGTAGCCCTCCATGCCGGTGCCGACGAGGGGGCTCTCGCTGCGGACGAGCGGGACGGCCTGACGCTGCATGTTCGCACCCATGAGGGCGCGGTTCGCGTCGTCGTGCTCGAGGAACGGGATCAGCGACGTGGCCACCGACACCATCTGGCGCGGCGAGACGTCCATGTAGTCGACCTCGGCCTTGTCGACGAGCTCGACCTCGCCGCCCTTCTTGCGGACGAGCACCTTGTCGTCGACGAAGTCGAACTTGTCGTCGAGGGGCGCGTTCGCCTGGGCGACGACGTAGTCGTCCTCTTCGGAGGCGGTGAGGTAGTCGATCGTCGTGGTGACGTTGCCCTTCTCCACGCGACGGTAGGGCGTCTCGATGAAGCCGAACGAGTTGATGCGCGCGAAGGACGCGAGCGAGCCGATCAGGCCGATGTTCGGGCCTTCAGGGGTCTCGATCGGGCACATGCGGCCGTAGTGCGAGGGGTGGACGTCGCGGACCTCGACGCCGGCGCGCTCACGCGACAGACCGCCGGGGCCGAGCGCGCTCAGACGACGCTTGTGCGTCAGTCCCGAGAGCGGGTTGTTCTGGTCCATGAACTGCGAGAGCTGCGAGGTGCCGAAGAACTCCTTGATCGCGGCGACGACGGGGCGCACGTTGATCAGGGTCTGCGGCGTGATCGCCTCGATGTCCTGCGTGGTCATGCGCTCACGGACGACGCGCTCCATGCGCGACAGACCGGTGCGGACCTGGTTCTGGATCAGCTCGCCGACCGCGCGGATGCGACGGTTGCCGAAGTGGTCGATGTCGTCGACGTCGAGGCGCAGCTGGACGGGCTCGCCGTCGCGCGTGCCGTTCATCGACTTCTCTTCGGCGTGCAGCGACACGAGGTACTTGATCGTCGCGACGATGTCGTCGACGGTCAGGACCGAGTCGCCCAGGGGCGCGTCGATGCCGAGCTTGCGGTTGATCTTGTAGCGACCCACCTTGGCCAGGTCGTAGCGCTTGTGGTTGAAGTAGAAGTTGTCGAGGAGCGCACGCGCGGCCTCGGCAGCGACCTGCTCGCCCGGACGGAGCTTGCGGTAGATGTCCTTGAGCGCCTCTTCCTTGGTGAGGATGGCGTCCTTCTCGAGGGTGGCCTCGATCGAGGCGAAGCCCTTGAACTCCTCCATGATCTCTTCGCTCGTCAGGCCGAGGGCCTTGAGGAAGACGGTCACGCTCTGCTTGCGCTTGCGGTCGATGCGCACGCCGACCTGGTCGCGCTTGTCGATCTCGAACTCGAGCCAGGCACCACGGCTCGGGATGACGCGAGCCGAGTAGATGTCCTTGTCGCTGGTCTTGTCGGAGGCGCGCTCGAAGTAGACGCCCGGGCTGCGGACGAGCTGCGAGACGACGACACGCTCGGTGCCGTTGATGATGAACGTGCCACGCTCGGTCATGAGCGGGAAGTCGCCCATGAAGACCGTCTGGGTCTTGATCTCACCGGTGAGGTGGTTCATGAACTCGGCGTTCACGTAGAGCGGTGCGGCGTAGGTCTTGCCACGCTCTTTGCACTCGTCGATCGTGTACTTGGGCTCTTCGAGCTCGGGGGCCGTGAACGAGAGCTGCATGGTCTCGCCGAGGTCTTCGATCGGCGAGATCTCTTCGAAGATCTCTTCCAGGCCCGAGTGGAGGGCCAGGTCGGTGCGACCCTGCTCGGTCGCCTCGGCGAGGCGGTCCTTCCAGATGTCGTTGCCGACGAGCCAGTCGAAGCTCTCGGTCTGGAGTGCCAGCAGGTCGGGGACCGTCAGCGTGTCGGTGATCTTGGCGAACGAGAGCCGCGATGCGTTGCGACCGTTCTTGGGTGAGTTGGTGGATGCGTTGTTCGCAGCAGCCAAGGAAGTAACCTCCGTGGACCCCGTCGGGTCATCACTGTCGGACAGTATGTGGTGAGTGAGTGAACGGCCCTACCCGGCGGACACCATCCACCCCGCCGTCATATTCGGGGGTGGGTGTCTCGAGACGTTGTCGACCGCAATATGACGACAGGACGCACGGGGAGCGCAAATGTCCATACTAGGTCGCCCCGGACACGCCTGGCAAGCCCTGTCGTTGACCTTTCGCCCGAGCTTCGGTATAACCCGGGCGCATGCACAGGCATTCCACGGGATCGAGGGCCGCGCGCGCCTCCTCGTCCCCGGGATGGGAGGCTTGGGGCATGGCCGCACAGCACGACGACCCGCCCGTCGAGATCTCGATCGGGGCAGGTCTCGCCCGCGTGGACGAGGACCGGCACCGCCCCGGTTCGTACACCCTCGTCGTCGACGGCACGCCCCAGTCGCACGTCGACCTCGACGACCCGACGCACCTGGCCTTCGAGTACGTCCGGCGCATCGGGCACGCCGTCGACCTGCTGCCCGAGGGGCCGGTCACCGCACTGCACCTCGGCGCCGGCGCCCTGACCCTTCCCCGCTACGTCGAGGCCACCCGACCGGGTTCGCGCCAGCAGGTGATCGAGCTCGAGGCCGACCTCGTGGCCCTGGTGCGAGAGACCCTGCCGCTGCCGCGGGGGGCCTCGATCCGGGTGCGCTACGGCGACGCCCGCGAGGTCATGGTGAAGCTGCCCGCCGGACTGCGCGGCACGGTCGACCTGCTGATCGTCGACGTGTTCGGTGGCTCGCAGATCCCCGCCCACGTCACGTCGCTCGAGTTCTACACGGCGGCGGCCGAGTTCCTGTCGCCGACCGGCATGCTGATCGTCAACTCGGCCGACGGCGCGGGGCTGGCCTTCGCCCGCGGCCAGGCGTCGACCCTCGCGACCGTGTTCGAGCACGTCGTCGCCGTGGCCGACCCCGCGACGCTCAAGGGCCGTCGCTTCGGCAACGTCGTGCTGATCGGTTCGCCGTCGCCGCTGCCGACCGACCGCATGCCCCGGCTCTACTCGTCGGACCCGCTGCCGGCCAAGGTCGTCCACGGCCGTGAGCTGCGCGACTTCGTCGCCGGGGCGCCCGTCGTCACCGACGCGACGGCCGTGCCCTCGCCCGAGCCGTCACGGAGCGTGTTCGGGGCGCGCTGACGACGCCCCGGTCGAGCCAGTGGGCCGCCCCCGTGGCGCCCACGACGGCGGCCGAGGCGAGGGGCGCGACAGGTGAGAAGAACACGAGCCACAGTGCCGCGACTACTCAGAACCGTCAGAGGCTGCGGTTCTCTCCGGCATCCCGCCACGATGTGGACACGACGCCAGGCGAAAAGGTGGCGCTGTGTCCATCGTGGCGGCGTGAGGGCACGGCGGCGGGGCGGCACGAGCGGCGCCGCGGCACGAGGCCAGAGCGGCCGGGCCAGGTGCGGAGGGGCCGCGCGGCGGGCTACTGGTCGGCGCGGGGGGCGGGGGCGCCGAGGGCGGCACGCAGGCGGGCCTCGGCGTCGTCGGGGGCCTTCGACGCCTCGACGTTGGCCTCGGTCACGGCCTTGATGACCTCTTCGCGCTGGATCTTGACCCCGCGCGGTGCGTCGATCCCGATGCGCACGCCGTCGCCACGGGAGTCGAGCACCGTGATGACGATGTCGTCGCCGATCACGATGCGTTCTCCGACCTTGCGTGTCAGCACCAGCATCGGACCAGCTTACCGAGCGCGGGGCGCACCGGCCACGACGACAGGCAGGAGGCGCGGGTCGGCGATCGCGGGACGACACCGGCCCCGAGGCGCGGCCGCGGGAGGACGACCACCGGAGGAGGCGCGACTCAGCGGGTCGCGCCTCCTTCGCGCCAGCCCACCGGCACGCCGAGGAGGTGCACCGTGCCCGGGGTCGCCGTGCCGTCCTCGCCGACCACGGCGGCCGCGACCACGGGCGCGACCGCCCGGACGGCCTCGACCCAGCGGGCCGTGTCGTCGTGCTTGCGGCCGACGTCGACCGCGACCCAGACCTGGTCGGCGGCGATCGCCTCGAGGGCGGCGGGAGCGGCCGCGTCCCAGGCGAGTGCCGTCACGACGGCCGAGTTCTCGTGCACGCCGGTGGCCCGGGCCAGGATGCCGCTCCGGCGATCCGACACGTCGACGGAGCGCAGCCCGAACGTCGAGGCCATCTGGGCGGCCACGCGGAAGGCGTCGCCGGGGCGGCCGACGACCACGACGAGGTCGCCTGCCCCGCGCGACACGTCGGGGGCGGGCGGCACGCCCGGGGAGGCCACGGCCCGGGCCTGCGCGGCGAGGGCGTCGGCAGCGGCCGCGAGCGACGCCGCCGTCCGACGGGGAGCGGCCCCGTGCGGCGCATCGGGGTCGGCGGCGTCACCGTCGGCGAAGGCGGTGGGGCCCGGGCCCGTCGCCGCGACACCGGCTCCGAGGCCGGCGGCGGCACCGGCGGCGGGAGCGATGCCGTTGAAGGTGAGGTCGTCCATGATCGAGGCGAACGCGTCGGTGCGCGTCGAGACGTCGGCCGGGGACGCGACCGGCACCGCGCCTCCTGCGCTCCACGGCGCGGCCGAGGCCCCGCCCGCACCCGAGGCCCCGCCGGGACCCGTCGCGGCGGCCGCCGCGGCACGAGCGGCCCGACGCGGGCTCACGGGCACGGCCGAACCGGTCAGCACGTCGTCGAAGCCGTCGCGCGCGGGCGTCGCCGCCGTGGCGG
This sequence comes from Frigoribacterium sp. SL97, assembly GCF_026625765.1. NCBI lineage: Bacteria > Bacillati > Actinomycetota > Actinomycetes > Micrococcales > Microbacteriaceae > Frigoribacterium > Frigoribacterium sp. SL97. Next base: position 716,388 of record NZ_CP113062.1, on the reverse strand, counting down.
CGGCGTCCCCCGCGGCCAGCGATGCCGACCACGCGGCCCGGGCTGCCGGAGCCCCCGCCTGCAGGGCGTCCTCGGCCTCGTCGGCCGACGCCAGCAACGCCGCGATGCCCGCACGCTCGGCCGGCACCGGCGTCGTGATGCGCACCCGGGCGACGGGCAGGTCGATCGCGGGGTCGGGCACCTCGACGGTGACCTCGTAGTGCTTGCGGGCGAAGAAGCCGCCGACTCCCCCGACGGTCACCTTCTGGGCCGCGACGATGCGCGCCGAGGCCCCGTGGGTCGCCCGCACCTCGCGGCGCAGCCCGTCGAGCGTCTCGCCGGTCATGACGATCGTGGTCGGCATCTCAGGCCACGATCGAGTCGGTCGCGCGGACGACGCCGACGGTCTCGATGGTCGAGCCGGCGGCGGTGGCCTCCTGGTACGACAGCACCGGCAGGCCGTTCTGCTGCGCCGACACGAGTCGGTGGATGGCCGGTCGCAACGCCGGGGCGCAGACCAGCACCGCGCTGAGACCCTGCGCCTCGACCGACTGCACGGCCTCGCGCAGCGACCCGAGCACCTGCTCGACCCGGTGCCCGTCGAGCAGGATCTGCGTCCCCTGGTCGCTCGGTCGCAGCCCCTCGAGCATCGACTGCTCGAGGGTCGGGTCGATCATGATGACCCGCAGCACGCGGGCGTCGAGGTACTGCGCCGTGAGCGCGGGGCCCAGGGAGGCGCGGGCCGCCTCGACGAGCCCCTCCGGGTCGGTCGACACCTTCGCCCGCAGCGTCAGCCCCTCGCAGATCCGCGCGAGGTCGTTGATCGGGATGCGCTCCGACAGCAGGCCCTGGAGGACGCGCTGCAGCTCGGCGAGCGACAGCATGTTCGGCACGAGGTCGTCGACGGCCGGGGCGTTGACCTGCTTGACGCCCTCGGTCAGCACGCGGACGTCCTCGCGGGTCAGCAGTCGGGCGGCGTTGTCGGCGATGATCGACGACAGGTGCGTGACGAGCACCGAGACGCGGTCGATCACCGTGGCGCCGGTCATCTCGGCACTGTGGCGCATCTCGGCGGGCACCCACTTGCCGGCGAGGCCGAAGACCGGCTCGACCGTGGCGGTGCCGGGCAGGCCGTCGAGCGCGTCGCCGAGGGCCAGCACGGAGCGGGCCGGCGCCTGACCGCGACCGGCCTCGACGCCCGCGATGCGGATCGAGTAGGTGGCCGGCGGCAGGTCGACGCTGTCCCGGGTGCGGACGGGCGGCACGACGATGCCGAGGTCGACAGCGATCTTGCGACGCAGGGCCTTGACCCGGCCGAGCAGGTCGTCCGACGCTCCCCCGACCATGTCGACGAGGTCGGGCGCGAGCAGGATCTCGAGCGCGTGCACCCGCATCTGCTCGAGCAGGTCGTCGGTCGTGTCGGTGGGGGCGACGACCGCCGCCTGCTGCTCCGCGAGGGCCGCGCGCGCCTCCTCGGCCTTGGCGGCCACGCCGAGCCGGTAGGCGACGAGCAGCAGCGCCCCACCGATCAGCAGGAACGCGACGATCGGCATGCCGGGGATGAAGCCCATGCCGATGGCGGCGGTCCCGGCCACGGCGAGCGCGATGCGCGACTGGCCGAGCTGCGACGCGGCCTGCGCGCCCATCTCGGTGTCGGCGCCCGAGCGGGTGACGATCATGCCGGTCGAGACGGCCATCAGCAGGGCGGGGATCTGCGTGGTCAGGCCGTCGCCGATGGTGAGCAGTCCGTAGTGCGAGAGGGCGTCGCCGATGGCCATGCCGTTCTGCAGCGCGCCGATCGCGATGCCGCCGACCAGGTTGATGATGATGATGATGATGCCGGCGATCGCGTCACCCTTGACGAACTTCGACGCACCGTCCATGGCGCCGTAGAAGTCGGCCTCGGCGCTGACGTCGGCGCGACGCTGCTTGGCGACCTCGTCGGTGATGAGGCCTGCGTTGAGGTCGGCGTCGATGGCCATCTGCTTGCCCGGCATGGCGTCGAGGGTGAACCGGGCGCCCACCTCGGCGACGCGCTCGGCACCCTTGGTCACGACCACGAACTGGATCACGACGAGGATCAGGAAGATCACCGAGCCGATGATGATCGAGCCGCTCACGGCGACGTGCCCGAACGCGGCGATGACGTCGCCGGCGAAGCCGTCGCCGAGCACGAGGCGCGTCGAGGCCACGTTGAGCCCGAGGCGGAACAGCGTCGCCACGAGCAGCAGCGACGGGAAGACCGAGAAGTCGAGCGGCTTCTTGACGAACAGCGTCGTCAGCAGGATCACCAGCGCCAACAGGATGTTGAGGATGATCAGCACGTCGAGCATCGGCGCGGGCACCGGCACGACGAGCAGCAGCACGATGCCGACGATGCCGACCGGGACGGCGAGCTTGGGCAGGGTGGACTTCATCGGGTGCCTCCAGGGGTGGCGGGGCGGACGGAGCGGGAGAGCGCAGGAGGCGCGGTGCGGGACGGTGCGGAGGTCGCGCCGGTCGTGCCCGTCGCGCCGGTCGCGCCGGTCGCGGCCTCGCGGGCGATGCGGAGGCGGCGGGGCACGGCGTCGGCCTCGAGCGACTCGGGAGCCAGGACGCCGGCCACCTCGTCGGCCGTGGTGACGCGGGGCGGCGTGTGCGTCCCCTTCAGCGTGCCGCGGGCCTTGAGCGCCATGACGAAGGTGAGCACCCGGGCGACCGGCGTGTAGAGGTCGACGGGGATCTCCTCGCCCAGGCCGCAGGCGGCGTGGAGGGCTCGGGTCAGCGGGACGTCGACGACGAGCGGGACGCCGTCGGCGGTGGCCTGCTCGCGGATGCGGGCGGCGACCGTGCCGGCGCCCTTCGCGACGACGCGCGGAGCCGACTTGCCGGGTTCGTACTTGACCGCCACGGCGTAGTCGGTCGGGTTCACCATGACGACGTCGGCGTCGGCGATGGCCCCGATCATGCGGTTGCGGCTCATCGCGAGCTGACGGGAACGCCGCTGCGACTTGACCAGGGGGTCGCCGTCGCTCGACTTGTTCTCGTCCTTGACCTCTTTCTTGGTCATGCGGGTCTTCTTGCGGTTGCGGCGCATGACGACGAAGACGTCGGCGAATGCGAGCAGCAGGCCGGCCGCGATCGCGGCCCTGATCAGGATGCCGGTGCCGGCCTTGGCCTCCTCGAGCACGGCGGAGACGCTGAGGCCGCCGCCGCTCATGAGCACGGGCATCAGACCCTGGATCGCGAACCAGAGCACGAGGCCCACGACGGTCGTCTTGATCAACGCCTTCGCGCCGTTCCAGAGCGCCTGCGTGCCGAAGGTGTTCTTGAGGCCGTTGAGCAGGTTGAACTGCTCGTAGTTGCCGGTCATGCGCTTGATGTGCACGCCGCCCTGCACGATCGCGGTCGCGAGGACGGCCACGCCGACGACGGCCAGCATGGGCCCGATCGTGGCCCCCATCGAACCCGCGCCCTGCATCAGCTCGGTGACCACGGTCGCCGAGTCGGGGTGCGTGATGGCCTGGCGGATCGAGAACATCTGGTCGACGCCCGCCGAGGAGGCGCGCTCGATGGTCGAGGGGATCATCACGGCGGCGGCGCCGACGCCCACCCAGGCACTGAGGTCCTGCGACCGGGACAGCTGGCCCTTCGAGTGGACCTCTTTCATCCGCTTCTCGGTCGCGGCCTCGGAGCGCTCGCCGGAGTCGTCCGCCATGTCAGCCCACCCCCAGCAGCATGTCGGCGGCGTCGCCGGTCAACGAGGCCACGACGCCGGGCAGGGCGAGGAAGACGCCGCCGGCCAGCATGACCGTCATGAGGATCTTGAGCGGGAAGCCCATCGCGTAGGCGTTGAGGGCCGGCGCGACGCGGGAGAGCAGCCCGAGGCCGACGTCGGCGAGGAACAGCACGACGCAGAGCGGCCCGGCGATCTGGATGGTCGAGAGGAAGAGCTGGCTGACGCCGGTCGTCAGCAGCTCGACCGGACGGGAGAGGTCCATGCCGAGCCCGAGCGGCACGGCGTCGAACGACCGCGTGAGGCCGCCGATGATCAGCTGGTACCCCCCGGTCGCGAACATCAGGGCGAGCGCGGTCATCTGGAACAACCGGGTGAACTGCGCGCCGTTGACCATCGACTGCGGGTCGAACGCCTGGGCGAGCGTGAAGCCGCCGAAGAGGTCGATCAGGCTGCCGGCCGCCTGCACCGCGGCGAAGGCGACGAACACCAGGAAGCCCAGCACGGCGCCGACGACGAGCTCGAGCACGAGGGCCATGACGAACGGTCCCGTCTCGAGGGACACGTAGCCGGGGGCGACGCGGGGCGCGACGGCGAGCGCGAGCCCGATGCCGAGCATGGCCTTCACCCTCGCCGGGAAGGCCCGGTACGAGAACGGAGGCGCGATCACGAGGAACGCGGTCATGCGCACGGCGGCGAGGAGGGTGGCCTCGAGCCAGCTGAGGTCGAACGACACGGTGCGTCCCTACCCGCCGCTGAGCAGCTGGGGGATGCGGTCGAACACCATGGTCGTGAACGACACCATCTCGCTGATCATCCAGTGGCCGGTGACGATGAGCGCGATGCCGACGGCGACGGCCTTCGGCACGAACGAGAGGGTGACCTCCTGGATCTGCGTGATCGACTGCAGCAGCGAGATCGCGAAACCGACGACGAGCGAGGTGATCAGCACGGGTGCGGCGAGCTTGCCCGTGATGATCAGGGCCTGCATCGAGAGGTCGAGGACGGCGTTGGAATCCATCAGGCACCCACCTGGTAACTCTCGATGAGGCTCTTGATGATGAGGCCCCAGCCGTCGACGAGGACGAACAGCAGGATCTTGAACGGCAGCGAGATCATCACCGGCGGCAGCATCATCATGCCCATCGACATGAGCGCGGCGCTGACGACGAGGTCGATGACGAGGAAGGGGATGAAGATCACGAAGCCGATGATGAACGCGGCGCGCAGCTCGCTGATCATGAAGGACGGGATGAGCGTCAGCATGGGCACGTCGGCCTGGCTGTCGGGGTTCGGCTGGTTCGCCGACCGGGTCATCAGCGCGAGGTCCTCTTCGCGGGTGTGGGCGAGCATGAACTCCCGCAACGGCGCGATGCCGGCGTCGATCGCGCCCTGCAGGTCGAGGCGGCCGTCGAGGTAGGGCTGCACGGCGTCCGTGTTGATGTGGGTCAGGATCGGAGCCATGATGAACAGGCTCAGGAACAGGGCCAGCCCTGCGAGCACCTGGTTCGGCGGGATCGACGGCAGCGCGAGCGCGTTCCGCGTCATCGCGAGCACCACGAAGATCTTGGTGAACGACGTCATCATCAGCAGCAGCGCGGGCGCCACGCTCAGCAGCGTGATGCCGATCAGGGTGACGACGGCCTGGCTGGGCGCACCGTCGGGGCCGTTGATGTCGATGTTCAGGCCGCCCGAGCCGGTGCCGTCCGACGTGGTCTGGTCGGTGTCGGTGAAGTCGGTGGGGGTCGTGCCGGTGGTGGCGTCGGTGCCGTCCGTGGCCGGGGCGGTGGGAGCGGTGGGGGCCGTCGGCGAGACGGGGGCCGCGTTCGCCTGCTGACCGATCAGCATGACGAGGGCGGACGCCACGACGAGCGCGAGCAGCGTGACGACGACGGCCCGGGCGAAGCGCGTGTCGGCGAAGCGCACGGGTGCGGCCACCAGGGAGCGGCCGAGGGGGGCCCCGTGCAGGCCGTCCCGCAGCGTCGGGCGGGCGAGGCGACGCAGGGCGGACGCGAAGGAGGGGCGGGTCGGGGACGCGGACGACCGGCGGCCGGTCATCCGGCTCGTCCGCTGCGCAGGGCCGCGGCCGCCTGACGCCAGGTGTCGGGTGCGAGGATCGAGCCCTCGATCGACTTGGCGGTGCGACCGCGACGACGGGCGTCGAGGTCACGAGGACGCGAGACGGCGGCACGGCGGGCGGCGCCGCGGGGGCGCAGCAACTCGACGGGGGTCGCGTCGGCCGGGCGGGCGGGCAGCTCGTCGCGGGCCGCGGCGCCCTCGGCGGAGAGGACGGACGCGAACGCGACGGGGGCGATCGACGTGACCCGCGCCTCCTGCGTGACGGACTCGGTCGCGGACTCCTCGGGCTCGGGGACCAGCGTCAGGGCGCCGGCGTCGACGGGACGGTCGGCGGCCGCGAGGACGGTCACGGACGACTCGGTCACGCCGAGCACGAGACGCTCGCCCTCGACGTCGACCACCACGACGCTGGCCTTCGCGCCGACGCCCTGACGGGCGACGACCGAGACCTGCGACGTGGCGCGGGAGCCCGCACGACCGCCCTTCACCAGGCGCTTCTGCAGCACCCAGAGCAGGGCGAGGACGACGCCCAACGAGAGGACGACCCGCAGGCCGACGACGACGGTGTCCACGATCAGGCGATGCCGTCGGCGACGTCGAGGATCTTGGTGATGCGGACGGCGTAGTCCTGGTCGACGACGACGACCTCGCCGTGCGCGATCAGGCGACCGTTGAGCAGCACGTCCGCGGGGGCGCCGGCCGAGCGGTCGAGTTCGATGACGGCACCGGGCTCGAGGCCCAGGACGTCGCGGACCGACATGCGGGTGCGGCCGATCTCGACCGTCAGGGCCATCTCGACGTTGTTGATGCGACCGAGGTTGCCGGTCGACACCGCGCCCACGGTCGGCGCCACGGGCGACGAGCCGCCGATCGTGCCGGTCTCGCGGAGGCGCAGGGCGAACCAGCCGGCGGGCTGACCCGCGGCCGTCAGCTCGAAGACGACCGTCTCGGGGTCGGTCAGGAGCGCGTCGGCCGACTCGCGACGGCTCTCGCCGAGCACGCCGGTGCCGAGCACGCCCGTCGCGGCCTCGAGCGCGGGACGCAGGACGTCCGAGACCGAGACCATCGGGTTGTCGGTGCCCGCCGCGGCGGCGAGCTGGTCCATGTCGGCCAGCAGGACCGCGGTGTCGGCCGAGACCGACCCGACGAACGACGTGACCACGACGGACGGACCCGCGAGGCGGAGGCCGTGCGCGGAGGCCGGGTCGACGGCCACGGCACGCAGGGGCGTGGGCGTCGGCAGCTGGGCGACCAGCGCCTCGACCGCCGCGGTGTGCAGGGTGATGGTCGTGCCGGTCATGAGGTTCCTTCTTCGGTGCCGGTCAGGGAGGTGGAGACGACGATGCCGGCCAGGCGGGAGCCGGCGGCTCCGACGGCGGCACGGCCGACGGGCTGGCCGTCGACGCTGATCTCGAGCGGGCGGTGCTGCGGGTGGGGAAGCGGCAGCAGGTCGCCGACGGCCAGCCCGAGCACGACGCTCGGCAGCACCGCGGCGGGGGCGAAGGTCAGCGAGACGCCGACCGGCACCGAGGCCAGCTGGGCGCCGAGCAGGTCGCGGGCGTCGGCGGCGTCGATCGTCGGGTTGGACTCGCCGAGCTGCGACAGCAGGACGTCGGCGGGGATCGCGACCGTGCCGGGCGCGACGCGCTCGCCGACGCGGATCTCGAACGAGGCGACGATCATCAGGTCGGACTTCTGGGCGGCCTGGGCGAACTGCGAGTTGTACTGGAACCCGCCGACGCTGATCGGGTCGGCGAGCATGGTGCCGAACGAGTAGCGGAGGTCGTCGAGGGCGTCGTCCATCAAGCGGCGCACGAGGGCCTGCTCGATGGGCGTGAAGGTGCGCTCGGGCAGCGTGGCGGGCTTGACGGCGCCGAGCATGTGGCTGACCCAGGTGAGCGCGGCGGACGACGGGAACTGGATGACGGCCTTCGCCGAGACGCCCTCGAGGGTGCAGAGCACCATGGCGGTGGTCGGCGGCAGGGACGAGGCGTACTCGTCGTAGGTGAGCATCTGCACCTGGTCGCAGGTCACCTGCGAGAGCACCCGGACCTTGGCGGTGAGCTGGGTGCCCCACTGCCGCGCGAAGGTGTCGAAGGCGAGCTCGAGGACGCGCGAGTGCTCACGGGCGAGGGTCGTCGGTCGGCGGAAGTCGTAGACCTCGACGGTCTTCTGCGGGCGCGTCGACGAGCCGACCGTCGAGGTCGGTGCGCTGCTGCCCGTCGGGGCGTCGAGGAGTGTCACGGACGGAGCTATCGGCCCGCCCCACCTGGGCGTTAGCCCAGGATCGGTCGTACCCCCCGGACTGGGTTGCCGTCGTCGTGCTGCGTCGCGGGGTCGCGCTCCCGGGCCGGAGGGGCCCGTCGGGGGTCAGTGGCCCGAGGACTCCTCCTTCTTCTCCGTCTTCTTCTCGGTCTTCGTCTCGGCCGCGGCGTCCGTCGTCGACGCGTCACCCGACTCGGCCGTGGTCGAGGTGTCGGCCGCCTGCTGGACGGTGGGGTTGCGACCGTCGGTCACCGCGCCTCCCGCGGCGGCGGCGGCCTGCTCGAGCTGCGGCAGCAGCGCGCTCACCGTGTCGGACTGGTTCGACAGGACGACGATGTCGACGCGGCGGTTCGACGCGAGGTCGGCGTCGGTCGTGCCGGTGCTGAGCGGACGCGACGAGCCGAAGCCGACCGACTGGATGTGGTCGGCACCCATGCCGCCCCGCTCGACGAGGTCGCGCAGCACCTGGGTGGCGCGGGCGGAGGAGAGCTCCCAGTTGGTCGCGAAGGGCGCGGTCGAGCTGCGCTGGTCGGCGTGGCCCTCGACCGAGACGTCGTGACCCGAGGTCTTCAGCACCGGCCCGATGGCGTTCATGACGTTCACGGCCGTGCCGCTGAGGTCGGCGCTGTTCGTGCCGAAGAAGGTCTCGGAGCCGATCAGGCGGACGGTCAGACCCCGGGCGTCGACGGCGAACTCGACGTCGGCGCTGAGCCCCGAGCCCTCGAGGTTCGCGGCGATCGCGGCCTTGATGGCGGTGAGGTCCTCCAGTTCGCCCTGGGCCGCGACCGTGGCGGCGGCGGCCTGCTCGGCGGTCTGGGCCTCCCCCGAGGCGGCGGCCTTGCTCAGGTCGGTCTCGTCGCCCGACGAGTAGCCCTTCCCCTCTTTCGTCACGTCGGCGGCGTTCACGACGGTGCCCGAGGCCGTGTCGACCTTGCCCACGTCGGTCTGGCCGAAGCCGGTCGCGAGCGAGTTGCGCAGGGCGATGTACTTGTCCTGGTCGACGTTCGACATGGCGAACAGCACGATGAACATGCACATCAACACGGTGATCATGTCCATGTACGAGGCCATCCAGCGCTCGTCGGGGTGCTCGTCCTCGGCGTGCCCCTTCTTCTTGCGACCGCCGCGTGCCCCGCTCATGCGGCCAGCCCCTGGTCGTCGCCACCGGTCTTCGCGCCGGCCTTGGCCTTGGCGCCCTTGCCACCCTTGCCGCCCTTGCCGTCGCCGCCGTCGAGCGCGTGCGTCGGCACCATGGCCTTGAGGCGTTCGCCGAGGAGGCGCGGCTGGCTTCCGGCCTGGACCGCCAGCACCCCCTCCATCAGCAGCGTCATGCGCAGCTCGTCGAGGTCGGCCAGCTTCTTGAGGCGCGCACCGAGCGGCAGCCAGAGGAAGTTCGCCGTCAGCAGGCCCCACAGGGTCGCGACGAACGCCGCGGCGATCATGTGGCCGAGCTCGTCGGGCTCGGCGAGGTTCTCGAGCACGTGGGTGAGGCTGACGACCGTGCCCACGATGCCGACCGTCGGGGCGTACCCGCCGAGGCTCATGAAGAACTTGCTGGCCGTGCGGTCGGCGGCGAGACGGGACTCCATCTCGTCCTCGAGCAGGATGCGCAGCTCCTCGCCGTCGGTGCCGTCGGCGATGTTCTGCAGGGCGCCCTTCATGAACGGGTCGTCGAGCTTCTCGGCCTCCTGCTCGAGCGAGAGCAGGCCCTCGCTGCGGGCCTTCTCGGCGAGCGACACGACGCCGTCGATGACCGACTGCGGAGGGACGACCTTGCCGGTGAAGGCGCGGGAGATCTTCTTGAAGCTGAGGATCGCGTCCTTGATCGTCGTGCCGGCGATGCCGACGCCGATGGTGGCGCCGAAGACGAGGATGATCGGGGCGGGCAACAGCAGCCCGGCGATGCTGACGCCCTCGAGCTGGATCATGCCGAAGAGGGCACCCAGGGCGAGGACGATGCCGATGATCGTTGCGGGATCCACGGTCAGCGTCCCTGCGTGGTGTCGGCCGATGCGGCCGGCGCAGCCGGCACGAACGGCGCGGTCGGCGCGTGGACGGCGGGAGCCTGCACGGCGGGACGGAACTCGGTGACGCGACCCGCGCCTCCTGCACCCGACGAGCCTCGGACGATGCCGAGCTGCGGACCGGTGGAGGTGCGGTTGCCGAGCGCCTGAGGCGTCGACGCGGTGGCGGACGGCTCGTCGTAGGCGAGCGAGACGATGCGGGCCCGGTAACGGGCGATCATCTCGATGACCTCGGCCATCGGCTCGGTCACGACGTACTTGGCGCCGTCGACCATGATCAGGACCGTGTCGGGCGTCTCGTGGATGCGCTCGATGAGGTCAGGGTTGACAGCGAATCTGCTGTCGTTGAGTCGCGTGACGACGATCATCGGCCCGTCCTAGGTCTGTGTCTCCTGCCGCCATCCGTGGGGCAGGTGTCGCTGCTCGTCCTGAGCGGCTACGGGTGACTATCGGCCGGGGGTGGCAGGGCGTTAGGTGCGGGTCGCGGTTGTCCACAGCCCTGCCGTGCCCGTCTCGACGATCGGTAGGTTGGTGACATTGCTCATGTCGGATGACGGGATGCCGCGACGCGCTCCGACCGGCAGGGCAGCCCCCACGCCTCGTCCGACCGGAGAGAAGATCGATGACCACCACTCCCCTCAGCACCCCCGTCACCTACCGACCGACATGGTCGCACTTCTGGGCGAAGGCCAAGGGCAGGGCGTTCCTCGTCCCCCTCGCCTTCCTCGTGTGCATCAACAGGATGGGCGTCTCCGCCCTGCCCTACCTCGTGGCGGGGGTGGTCGTGATGGCCGTGGGCCTGGGGATCTACCTTCGGACGACGACCCTCTCGGTCTCGGGCACGGCGGTCGCCCGTCGGCGCTGGGGACGCACGACGACCGTCGCCCTGGACGGCGACCACCAGGGCATCCTCTGCATGCTGAACCAGGGCGTGCAGACGCTCGGATACCTCGCCGTCCGGGACGGCAAGGGCCGCCGGCTCGTCCTCACCGAGGCCAACTGGCCCGGAGAACAGCTGCTCGAGATCGCCCAGCACGGACGACTCACGATCATGCCGGCCGATCAGGTCTTCTCGGGCAAGAACGCAGCCGCCATCGTGCCAGGTGTCATCCCGCTGACGAACCGCCGTCCGGTGCTCTGCGCCCTCGTGGCGGTCGCCGGTCTGATCGCCGTCGTCGTGCCGATCGCCATGGTGATGAGCGGCGTGGCCTGATCGCTCCGGAAGGACACCGCCGTGTGGACGAGACACCGCGGCATGCGGCGGCGTCACGTCCACTCGACGGTGCGGCAGGCTGACAAGCGGGCGCGCGGCGCGTCACGTGCGCGAAACAGGGGGCTGGCAGGATGTGCCGGTGACCCACGAACCCCTCGACGAGTCGCGCCCCGGCACCACCCCCGCCGCCCGCGCCGACGACGTCACCCGCACCTCCTCCCCCACCCCGACCGCGAGCATGTCCCGCGCCGCGAGCTCCGAGCGGAACGCCGTCGGCAGCGACGACGGGCCCGCCCCCGAGTCCTCCCCGGCAGGCCTGCCGGACGCCGCGACCCCGGACGCCGCAGCCCCCGCCCGGCACGGCATCGACGACCCGGCCCTGACCGGCTCGATCGAGACCGTCGACGTCAACAAACACACGCTCGCCGAGAACGTGATGGGCGTCGTGACCGGTGTCTTCCTCGCCTCGTTCGGGCTCTTCCTGCTCAAGACCAGCGGGGCCGTGTCGGGCGGCACGGCCGGTCTCGCCCTGCTGACGAGCTACGCCACGGGCTGGACCTTCGGCGTGCTGTTCGTCCTCGTCAACGTGCCGTTCTTCGCGCTCGCCGTGTGGAAGAAGGGCTGGCCGTTCACCCTGCGGACGATCCTGACCGTCGTCATGCTGTCCGCCTTCTCGTACCTGCACCCGCTGATGTTCGACATCGACGGGATCAACCCGATCTACGGCACCCTCGCCGGCAACCTGCTCGTCGGCGTCGGCCTGCTCATCCTGTTCCGGCACGGGGCCAGCCTCGGCGGGATCAACATCCTCGCCCTTGTGCTGCAGGAACGCGCCGGGCTGCGCGCCGGCTACGTCCAGATGGGCTTCGACGTGGTCATCGTGCTGACCTCGCTGACCGTCGTCTCGCCGTGGATCGTGCTGCTCTCGGCCCTCGGCGCCGTCGTGTTGAACCTCGTACTGGCGATGAACCACAAGGCCGGCCGGTACGTCGGACACACGTGATCACACCTTTCTGCCAGACTTCCGTGCACGACCGGTCTGTTTGAGGCATTCTCGTCTCGAAGCGGTCACTTTCTTCTTGCACGTCCCCGGACGTCACACCACCTAGGAGTCTCATGTCCAACAACACCGCCATGCCCCAGTCCGCCGGCACCGCCGCGGGCTACAACGTCCTCGCGATCGTCGGGTTCATCCTGGCCTTCGTCTTCAGCCTCGCCGGCCTCATCGTCAGCCTGATCGCCCTGTCGCAGATCAAGAAGACCGGCGAGCGCGGCCACGGCCTCGCCCTGGCCGGCGTGATCCTCAGCGCCGTCTTCCTCGTCGGCGGCATCATCATCGGCATCTCGGCGTTCAGCGCCGGCATGGCACAGGTCCAGACCTACTAGGTCGATCGACCCGGCGCACGAGCCGGGGAGCACAGGAGGCGCGGCGTCTGCAGAGCAGGCACCGCGCCTCCTTCGCGTCGCGGGCCCGTAGGCCCGACCACGCACGGGGCTCAGCCCTGCGGGGGGGCCCAGCCCGCCGAGGGGCTCAGCCCTGCGGGGGATCGCGATCGTCGGGGGTCGCCGTTAGCGTGTGGGCATGCGACGGTGTCTCGGCGAGGTGGAGGGCACACGCGCTGCGCCGTCCTCTCCGGGGCTACCCCGGGGCACGCAGATCGACCACGGCACCGCTCCGCAGGCCGGTGACCGCGCTCCGCGCGGCTCGCGGCCCGCACCGATGCACGAGTCGCCGAGGCACCGCCGCAGCCACCCCACCGCACCCGCCGCGGACGCAGGCGGGTCACCCCCGACACGGACTCCGCACCCGCCCCGGCGGCACCCGACCGCGACCCGCGCGGCCGGCGGTCGGACGACCACCGGGTGACCGCCCACTCCCCCGCGTCCGCCGTGGGCGCCCGCGAGCCCGACCCGGGTCCCGATGCCGTCGCGACCGCCCTCGCCGACGCCCTGCTCGCGGCCGAGTGGACCGTGGGCGCACTGGCCGCCGCCGCAGGCGAGGCCGTCGACGGACCGGCCAGGTTCTGGCGTCCGCTCGCCCGCGGCCTCGTCCGCGTCCTGCCCCGGTCACCACACGACGACCCCCGCACGCTCGTCGCCCTCATCCGCCGCGATCCGGCCTTCACCGAGGCGGTGACCGAGGCCAGGAGGCGCGGCCGGCCCCTGCGCATCGTCCACCACGTGCCCGTGACGCAGGAGGCGCGCTCGACCGACCCGCGCCTCCTGCGTCTGGGCACCGTGGCCGACGTCGCCCGACTGCTGCACCTGACCGTGGGCGAGCTCGACTGGTTCGCCGACCCCGGCCGGTGGAACCGCCGGATCGAAGGAGGTCCGCTGCAGCACCACCGGTACGAGTGGCGTGCACGGCCCGGACGCACGCCGCGGCTGCTCGAGGTGCCCGGGTTCCGCCTGCGCGACCTGCACCGCGTCGTGCTCGACGAGGTGCTGGCGGCGGTGCCGCTGCACGACGCGGCGCACGGCTTCGTCCCGGGGCGCAGCGCCGTCACCGGCGCGCGACGGCACGTCGGCCGAGAGGTCGTCATCGCCCTCGACCTGACCTCGTTCTTCGCCCGGGTCACCGCCGGGCAGGTGTTCGGCGCGCTGCGCCGCGAGGGCCTGCCGGACGCCGTCGCCCACGTGCTCACCGGGCTCTGCACGACCTCCGTGCCGCCGGGCGTGCTGTCGCGCATGCCGCCGGGCGGCAGCCCCGAGCAGCGGTTCGCCCTGCGTCACGCGCTCTCGGCCGCCCACCTCGCCCAGGGAGCCCCGACCTCGCCGACCCTCGCGAACGTGGCGGTGCGGAGGCTCGACTCGCGGCTCGCCGGCTACGCCCGGGCCGCGGGAGCGACCTACACGCGGTACGCCGACGACCTGGCGTTCAGCGGCGACGGCACGCTGGCGGGGCGGGCCGACGCGTTCGTGCGGGGCGTCGGACGCATCGTCGGCGACGAGGGACACCTGCTGAACGCGACGAAGACCCGGGTGCGCGGAGCCGCCACGCGACAGGTCGTCACCGGCGTGGTGGTCAACGCGGGCACGAACACGATGCGCTCCGAGTACGACCGGCTGCGGGCCGTGCTGCACAACGCCGCCACCACCGGGCTCGAGGCGCAGAACCGGGCCGGGCACCCGGACTTCGCCGCTCAGCTCTGGGGGCGCATCGGCTGGGTCGAGCAGCTGAACCCCGGGCGCGGGGCCCGGCTGCGCGCCGCCTTCGCGCGCGTCCCCCGGTGACCGGCGCCGCACCTCCTGACCGGCGCCGCGCCTCCTGACGACGAACGCACCGCATTCCGTGCACCGCACCGCGACGAGATCGGGTGTGGTGCACGGAACGCGGTGCGGAGGGTGCCGCGGACTGCCGCGGGCAGCCGGCCGACTAGCGCTTGAGGTTGGTGAGCTCCTGCAGCACCTCGTCCGAGGTGGTGATGATGCGGGCGTTGGCCTGGAAGCCGCGCTGGGCGACGATCAGGTTGGTGAACTCCTGCGACAGGTCGACGTTCGACATCTCGAGCGAGCCGCTGGAGAGCGAGCCGATGCCGGGCGAGCCGGGGGCGCCGACGGTCGCGGCACCCGAGTTGGCGGTGGCGCGGTAGCCCGAGTTGCCCTCCTTCTCGAGGCCGCCGGGGTTCGTGAAGGTCGCGAGGACGACGCGGCCGAGGCCGACCGTCGAACCGTTGCTGAACTGGCCCATCAGGGTGCCGTCCTTCGACAGCGAGAAGCCCTGCAACGTGCCGGCCGCACGGCCGTTCTGCTCGGTGATCGACGTCGTGTTCAGCGCCGCGAACCCGGTGATGCCGGACAGGTCGACGGTGACGCCGTTGAGTCGCAGCGACGCCGCGCCCGCCTGCTTGCCGTCGGCGAAGGCCAGCGAGGCCGTGGCGCCTCCGTTGCCGTCGGTCGCGGAGGCGTCCCAGCCGGCCGTCGTGCGGGTGAAGGTGAGCGTCAGGGTGCGCTCGAGGCCGTTGGCGTCGAACACCTTGGTGTCGCGGACGATCTTGTCGCCGACCGCCGACTCGCTCGGCAGGTTGCCGCCGACCGTGGCGCTCGAGGTCGCCGTCGCGGGGGCCGCCGCGTTCAGGGGCAGCGTGATGTCGCCGAGCGCGCCTCCGTCGTTGATGACGCCGTTCGTGGCCGAGTAGCCCTGCACGATCTTGCCGTCGGACGACACGAGACGGCCGTCGGCGTCGAAGTCGAAGGCGCCCGAGCGGGTGTAGACGGTGTCGTTGCCGAGGCGGGTGACGAAGAAGCCGTCGCCCGAGATCATCAGGTCGGTCGCCTTGCCCGTGGCCTGCGCCGACCCCTGGGCGAAGTTCGTCGAGATGCCGGCGACCTGCACGCCGAGGCCGATCTGGGCGGGGTTCGTGCCGCCGATGCCGGTCTGCGGGCCGCCGGCGCCCTGCGTGATCTGCGACAGCGTGTCCTGGAACTGGGTGGTCGACGACTTGAAGCCGGCGGTGTTGACGTTGGCGATGTTGTTGCCGGTGACGTCGAGCATCGTCTGGTGCGAGCGGAGGCCCGAGATGCCGGAGTAGAGGGAGCGGAGCATGGGTGCTGCCTTTCAGCTGGGGAGAGATCTGGAGGCGCGTCCTGCGCGGGTGGTGCCGGTCGCGTCCTGCTCCCGGTGTGGTTCGAGGGGTGGTGCGGGTCGTGCGGGTGGTGCGGGTCGTGCGGGTGGTGCGGGTCGTGCGGGTGGTGCCGGTGGTGCTGCGGGGTGCGCGTCGGGGACGCGTGTCACGCCTTCGTGGTGGCGATGCCCGAGATGAGATCCAACGCGACCTCCTTCCCGCCGACCGAGACCTTCGGGACGGCCTCGGCGAACGACACGCTCGTCGCGGTGCCCTTCACCTCGACGCCGTCGGGTCCCGTGTAGCTGACCTCGCGGCCGACCAGGTTCGACGCGGCGATGCGCATCTGCAGCGAGAAGTTCTCGTTGGCCGTCGTCGTCTGCGCGGTGACCTGCTCCATCATCGCCAGCTGGGTGGTCTGCGACATCATGGCGTTGGTGTCCATCGGGGTCGACGGGTCCTGGTTCTTCAGCTGCGTGACGAGCAGCTTCATGAACATCTCGCTGTCCATCGTGTTCGCCGTCGCACGGCTCGAGCCGCTCTTCGCGGCGTTGGCGGCGGCGATCTGGGTCGCGACGTCGACGGTTCCCGATATCTGGTCGATCGAGGGCATGGGGTCTCCGGTTCAGGCCAGGACGTCGAGGGACGTCGAGAGGGACGAGGAGGCGCGGGCACGGTCGACCGCGCCCGTCGCGTCGAGGGGGTCGGTTCCGTCGCGCGGCGTGCGGCCGGTGGCGCCGCGCGCCTCGGCGGCGTCACGGGCACGTCGCCCGGCGCCTCCGTCGGCACCGGCCTGCGCCCCGGTCGAGCCGAGCTGACCGGAGCGGTCACCCCGGCCGTCGGACGGCTGGTCCTGGGACGAGAGGTCGACGCTGGTCTGGTGACCCGCGCCTCCCGCGGTCGTGGAGGCGGCCGTCGCGAGGTCGCGGCGGAGGTCGCCGAGGATCGCCCGCACGGCGTCACGGCCGGCGTCCGACGCGGCGAACATCTCGACGTGCGTGCCGTGTGCCGAGACGTGGGCCCGGACGGTGACCGGTCCGAGCGCCTCGGGGGCGACGTCGACCGTGACGACGTGCACCCCGGGGCCCGCCGCGGCGAGCGTGAACAGGGGCCGGGAGAGCTGCGAGGTCAACGGCGCCGGCGGGGTGGCGACCGGCGACGGGGTCGCGGACGAGGAGGCGGCGGTCGCGGCGACGGGGAACGTCGCGCCGACCGCGGGGGCGGCGAACACGATCGGGTCGGTGGTCGCGGGTGCCGGGACGGGTGCGGAGGTGGACGCCGCGGGCGTCGCCGCGGGGGCGGAGGCTCCGGCCGGGGAGGCCGCGGTGGGCGTCGCGGACGGCCCGGACGGTGTGCCGGTCGTCGCGCTCGAGGGACCGGGCGTGCCGGGCACCACGAGGGCGGCCGGCGCGAGGGGGCGGTCGACCGCTGCCGGGACGGGGGTGGGAGCGGGCGCCCGCATCGGCGAACCGTTCCGGGCCGAGTCGCCGACGACGGCGGCCGTGTCGGGACCGGCGGCCGACTCGGCGCGGGCCGCACCACCGGGAGCGGACGGCGTCGGCTCGCCGGGCGCGACGGGCACACCCGCGCCGGCGGCCGCGGGGCTCGCCGCGGTGGCGGACGTGCCGGCGGGACCCGGGGCCGGAGCGGTCGCGGGCTGCACGGTCGAGACGGCGGTCGCGGCGAGGGCCGCGGCGGGAGCTGCGGCTGCGGATGCCTGCACCGCCGGTGCCGCCAGGACAGCCGCTGCCGTCCGAGCAAGAGCGGCGGAGGCGGCGGACGGATCGGGCGCCGATCCGTCGCGCGCGGGGTCGAGCGGCTCGGCCCCGGCGCCACCGGCGGCCGGCGACGCGACGCGCACCGGAGCGGTGAGGGCGGAGGGGCGCAACAGAGCGGCGAGGGCGGCGACCATCTCGGCCGGGGCGGCCGACGTCGCGACCTCGACCGGTACGGAGCCCCCGGCCACCGACGCGTCGCTCGGCACGGTGGGGGTGCCGTCGGTCGTCGCGGCGGCCTCGGTCGTGGTGGTCGCGGTGTCGGACTCGTCGACCGGGGCGGTCGGTGCCGAGGTCGCCTCGGCGAGGGGCCAGCGCCACGGGGCGACGGACGGGGCGTCGAGCGACGACGACCCGGTCACGGCCGAGGCGGACGCCGGAGCCGGGGTGGGGGCAGGAGGAGACGCGACGGAGGCGTTTCGGTCGGCGTCTCGCGTCGAGGAGCCCTCGTCGCGCATGGCGGCACCGAAGCCGGTGGCCGCGCGGTCGGCGTCACGGGCGGTGCCGGCCCCCGGGCCCCGCGACCCCGCGGAAGGGCGGAGCGACGACGCATCGGACAGGGCAGGAGGCGCGAACGGCAGGGTGCGGGACAGGGTCACGAGGCCACCCCCGCGCTCATCAGCTTCTGCAGGGCCGCGGTCATCAGGTCGGTCCCCGACGAGGACGCGCCCGACGCACCGGCGGCACCGGAGAGACCCGACAAGCCCGACAGGCCCGAGAGGCCGGACAGGCTCGACAACGCGGACGAGGCGGACGAGGCGGACGAGGCGGACAACGCCGAGGCGGCACCCGTCGCGCCCTCGGCCGGGACGATGCGCCGGATCGTGCTGAGGTCGGAGTCCTTGTACCAGTTGTCGACGATCTGGACGTCCTTGCCCGGGCGGGGTGCGTGCAGCACCTTGCCGTCGCCGAGGTAGATCACGATGTGGCCCTCGCCCTTCGGCACGAGCAGGTCGCCGGGCTTCGCCTCGGCGAGCGAGGGCACCTCGGCGCCCATCTTCGCCTGGTCGGGCACGACCCGCGGCATGCTGACGCCGAGGTCCCCGAACACGGTCTGCACGAGGCCCGAGCAGTCCATGCCGGTCCGGTCCTCGCCGCCGAACACGTACGGCACGCCGAGGTACTTCTTCGCGGCCTCGACCACGTCCGAGCCGTCGGCTCCGCTGCCGCTCGCGACCGACCCGGCCACGGCGTCCACGGAGGCGCTGGTCGCCGTCGCCCCCGTGCCGGACGTGCCGGCGAGCGCGTCGGCGAAGGCCGTGGCCGACGTCGCGGACGCCGCGGTGGCCGTCGCGGACGTCGCACCGGTGGTGCCGGCGCGCAGCTGGGCGATGGTCGCCTGGATGTCCTGGATGCGGGACAGGACCTCGGTCACGGGACTCACGCCGCGCCTCCTGGGTTCTCGGGGTCGGTGCCGGACGGCGAGCCGTCGGCGCGGGGGCGCGAGGCGATCTCGTCGAGGGCGATCTGCTCGTCGCGCAGGTCGGCGGCCGCCTCGGCCACCGCGTGCTTGTGCTCGAGCTTCTCGAGGCCGATCGCCGCGCGACGGGCATCGTTGAAGGCGGCCTGGGCGGCGTCGGCGTCGGCCTGACGGCGCTGGGTGACGGCGTCGAGCTCGGCGAGCATGCCGCGCGACGAGGCCCGCGAGGCCGCCAGCGCGCTCAGCATGGCCGCGTCGGTGACCTCGGACGGCTCGTCGGCCAGGGTGCGCTTGGCGCGCACGCGCTCGTCGGCGGCCTCGCGCAGACGGTCGTTGGCCTCGGCGAGGACGGCACCGGCCTGGTCCTGCTGGGCGTGGCGCAGCCGCAGCAGGCCGAGCAGCGAGAACGGGCGCGCCATCAGATCGCTCCGAACCGCGAGGTGAGCGAGGCCAGGGCGTTCCACGAGTCGGCCGAGGCCGCCCGGTCGTCCATGCCCTGCTGCAGGAACGCGTCGATGGCGCCCTGGTGGTCGACCGCCGCGTCGACGAGCGGGTTCGTGCCGCGCTGGTAGGCACCGACGTCGAGCAGGTCCTGCGCGGCCCGGCGGGCGGCCATGACCTTGCGCAGCGTCGTCGCGGCGGCGCGCTGCGGCGGGCTGGTCACCTTCGAGGCGACGCGCGAGACCGAGCCGAGCGCGTCGACCGACGGGAAGTGCCCGGTCACGGCGAGCTTGCGGTCGAGCATGACGTGCCCGTCGAGGATGCTGCGGGCCGCGTCGGCGATGGGCTCGTTGTGGTCGTCGCCGTCGACCAGCACCGTGTAGAGCCCGGTGACCGAGCCGATGCGGTCGGTCCCCGCCCGCTCGAGCAGACCGGCCAGCACCGAGAACGTCGACGGCGGGTAGCCGCGGGTCGCGGGCGGTTCGCCGACCGACAGGCCGATCTCGCGCTGGGCCATCGCCACGCGGGTGAGCGAGTCCATCATCAGCACGACGTCGGCGCCCTGGTCGCGGAACGACTCGGCGATGCGGGTCGCGACGAAGGCGGCCCGGAGGCGCATCAGGGCGGGCTCGTCGCTGGTCGAGACGACGACGATCGAGCGGGCGAGGCCCTCGGGCCCGAGGTCGTCCTCGAGGAACTCCCGCACCTCGCGGCCGCGCTCGCCGACCAGGGCGATCACGCTGACCTGGGCGTCCGAGCCGCGGGCGATCATCGACAGCAGCGACGACTTGCCGACGCCCGAGCCGGCGAACAGGCCGACGCGCTGCCCCTTGCCGACCGTGGTCAGGGTGTCGAGCACGCGCACGCCGAGCTGCAGGGGCGTGTCGATGCGCGCGCGGTGCATGGCGGACGGGGTCTCGTGGTCGAGCGGCACGAGGTCGACGCGACCCCCGTCGGCGCCGACGAGCGGCCCCTTGCCGTCGATCGGTCGGCCGAGGCCGTCGAGCACGCGGCCGAACAGGCCCGTGCCGGTGGGGACGAGCAGCGGACGGCCGGTCGACCGGACGGGCGTGCCGGTCGTGATGCCGGTCAGCCGGCCGAGCGGCATGCAGCGCACGCCGTCGGGCGTGGTCGCGACGACCTCGGCGAGGTCCGAACCGGCGGTGGTGCCACCGGACGTCGCGGTCGCGTCGCCCACGGCGACGATCTCGCCGACGGCCGCGTCGAGGCCCTGCACGGTGAGGCCGAGGCCCACGGCCGAGCTGACCCGGCCCACGCGCTGCGGACGGGCCGCGACGCGGGCGGCGGCGAGACGGGGCGCGAGGACGGCCGGCACGCGCGGACGCCCGCCGTCGACGACGGCACCCGTCGCTACGAGGGCAGGAGGCGCGGTGAGGGTCACGAGGCGCCCCCGTCCGACGCCGGGTCGCCGAGCAGGGCCGTCCGCGCCCGGTCGAGCGCGGTGCCGAGGCGGGCGTCGACCTGGCCGATGCGACGCTCGGCCTCGGCGTCGCCGCGGGCCAGGGTCGCGTCGGCGACGAAGGCCACCTCGGCGGCCACGGAGTCGCGGGTCGCCGCGTCGAGCTGGGCGAGGTCGGCGGGGTGGAGGCGGACCGTCACGACGTCGCCGGGGTCGGTCACGGCGAGGGCGCGGGCGACGGCCGCACGGGCGGTCCGTCCTTCGCGGGGGTCGACCGTGTCGGCGGCGCCCCGGGCGGTGGCGTCGGCCCCGTACGAGCCGCCGTCGACGGATTCGGAGGCGCGCAGTTCGTAGCCGAGGACCGCCTCGGCGAGCTCGAAGGCGGTCGCGACCAGCGCCTCCTCGGCGTCGTCCAGGACGGGCGCGACGCGGGCGTCGAGCGCGCGGGCCGACGAGGCGAGGGCCTCGACGGCCGAGACGGTCGCGGCCTGGAGGCGGTGCAGCAGGTCGGAGTGCTCGGCCTCGAGGACGGCCCGGCGGGCGGCGAGTTCGAGCTCGGCCGCGCGGAGGCCGGCGGCGTACCCGGCGGCGTGCCCCCGGGCCTCGGCCCGGGCGTCGTGCGCCTCTCGCGTGGTGGCGGCGTCGGACCCCGGCAGCGTGACGGACGGGTAGCTGACGCGCGCGAAGGCCGGGGCGGCGCCCTCGGGGGTCATCACGGAATCGAGCATCACAGGGCCGTTCGGCGTTGGGGGTGACGGCCGATCCGTGGCCTGGGGTGGGTGAGCGATCCGTGCTCACCGGCGACTCTCGACCTCGGCCGGGACGGCGTTAGCCCTTGCCCCGAAGGGGGGCCGGGCTACTCGACGAGGGCGTCGTCGTCCGAGCGGTGCATGGTGATCGCGCCCATCGCCTCGAGTTCGCGGATGGCGCGCACGACCGACGCCCGCGCCTCCTCGATCTGCGACTTGCGGACCGGACCCATCGACTGCAGCTCGTCGTCCAGCAGTTCGCGGTTGCGCTCGGAGACGTTGCCGCGGATGACCTCGGTGACCGCCGCCGGTGCGCCCTTCATCGCCGTGGCGAGGATCGCCGCGTCGATGCCGCGCAGCACCTGCTGGATGTCGCGCGACTCGAGCTTGACGATGTCCTCGAAGGTGAGCATGCGCGAGCGCACCTCCTCGGCCAGCTCGGGGTCGCGTTCGTCGAGGCCCTCGAGCAGCGCCTTCTCGGTCGCCACGTCGCTGCGGTTGAGGATCTCGATCAGCGGCTGGATGCCCCCGACGACCTCGACCTGGTCCCGCGGGGCGACGACGGCGCCGGCCCGCACCTTGAGGGTGGCCGCGACGATGCCGACCGACTCGGGGGTGGCCGTGCCCATCGTCGCGATGGCCTGGGCCACGTCGGCGCGCAGCTCGACGTCGAGGCCCGACATCACGGCGGAACCCTGCTGGGGCCTGAGGTGCGCGAGCACCAGGGCGATGGTCTGGGGCAGCTCGCCGTCGAGGAGCGCCACGACCTGACCGGCCTCGGCCTCGTCGAGGAACTCGAACGACTTGCCGGCCATGTTGGAGGCCATGCGCTCCATGACGCCGGCGGCACGCTCGGAACCGAACGACGCCTCGAGCAGACCGACGGCGACGTCGTGGCCGCCGCGGCGCTGGTAGCGGCCGCTGACGCTGAGGTCGTGGAACTCGGCCACGGTGGCCTCGGCGAGCGCGGGGTCGACGCGACGCAGGCGCACGATCTCGGCCGCGATCTCCTCGGCCTCGACCTCGCTGAACTCCTTCATGACCGCGGCCGCGCGGGCCTGGTCCATCTGCATGAGGATGACCGCGACCTTCTGGGCGCCGGTCAACGGCTTGCCGACCCCGGGGACCGCGGGGGCGCCGAAGGTGGTGGGGACGAGGCTCATGCGGGCTGCCGGTCGTCCATCAGGCCACGGAGAAGCTCGGCGGTCTTGCCCGGGTCGCGCTCGGCCATCGCGTCGATCTCGGCCCGGCGGCGCTCGGCCGAGACGAACTCGGGCGACGGCGTCGGGGCGTCGACCTCGAGCAGCTCGGTCTTCGGCTCGCCCATGCCGGGCAGGGTCAGGCGCGAGGTGGCGACGGCGTCGTCGAGCGACAGCGGCATCGTGGCGTCCCAGGTCTGGGCGCCGTTCTGCGGGGAGAGCTCGCCGAGGTCGACGTCCTCGCGGTCCTGGCGGCGGCTGCGACGGGCGAAGACGATGAGCCCCACGATGGCGGCGATCGCGATGGCCGCGACGATGCCGACCGTGCGGATGGTGCCCCACATGGCCTCGCTCGCACTCGCCGCGTCGGCGGCCTTGAGCGCCTCGGCGGCGGCGTCCGCGGCCGAGGTGTCGAAGTCGACCTGCGCGACCTGGACGGTGTCGCCGCGGGCGGCGTCGATGCCGGCGGCGGCACCGACGAGGTCGCGGACGCTCTGCATGTTGACGCCGTTGGCCGCGGCCGAGTTCAGCGCGACCGACACCGTCTGGCGGCTGACCTCGCCAGCCGGGACGTTGAGGCTCTCGGTGACCTTGTCGACGGCGTTGTTCTTGGTGGTCGACTCGTTGGTGTAGCCCCCGTCGGCGCCGGTGCCCGCGGTGGTCGTGCCGTCGGCCGCCGTGCCGTTGGGCACCGCGATGTTGTCGGGGCCGAGCACGCCGGTCGCACCGGTGCCGTTCGCCCCGTTCGCCCCGGAGCCGTACTGCTCGGTGGTGCCCGACTCGTTCAGGGCGATCGGCCCCGAGGTCGGCTGCGAGAACGACTCGGTCACCTTGGTGCCCGAGCTCTGGTCGAGGTCGGCGGCCACCACGACGGACGAGTTGCCGGGGCCGACCATCTTGTCGAGCATGGCCTGGACCGAGGCCTGGACCTTGGACTCGTAGTCGCTCGCGTCGCCGTCCGCGCCTCCGACCGCTCCGCTGCCGACGGCCGAGAGCACCGTGCCCGAGGCGTCGGTGACGGCGACGTCGGTCGCCTTCATGCCGTCGACGGAGGCGCTGGTCAGGTTGACGATGGCCTGCACCTGCTTGGAGTCCAGCGTCGCACCGGCCTGGGTCTCGACGAACACCGAGGCGGTCGGGTCGCGCTGCTCGGCGACGAACACCGACTCCTCGGGGATCGCGAGCTGCACGCTGGCGTTCTTGACGCCGTCCATCGCCTTGATCGTGTTGGCGAGCTCGCCCTCGATCGCACGCTTGTAGGTGACGTTCTGCTGGAACTCGGACGAGGTGACGCCCATGGTGTCGAGCAGCGAGTAGCCGCCGCCCGAGCTCGCGGCGGGCAGCCCCGCGGCCGCGGCCTTGAGGCGCTCGTCGTAGACGACGTTCTCGGGCACGAGGATCGTGCCGCCGCCCGCGGTCAGCTCGTACGGCACGCCGTCGGTCTGCAGCAGTTCGACGATGGCGCTCGCGTCGGTCGGGTCGATGCCGCTGAACAGCGGCGTGTAGGTGGGCTTGCCCAGCCAGCTGACGAGCGCGACGACGCCGAGCACGAGGGCGGCGACCAGGATGACGGCGATCGTGCGCTGCGCGACCGTGAAGCTCTGGAGGGCGGCACCGAGCTTGGCGAGCTGGCCCTTGACGGCGTTCGGCATCAGGCCTGCATCCTCATGATCTCGTTGAAGGCGTCGACGCCCTTGTTGCGGACGGCGCTGACCAGCTCGAGCGTGACCTGGGCACGCGTCGCCGCGATGGTCGCGTCGTGGATGTCGGTCAGGTCACCGGTGACGGCCTTGACCGCGAGGGTCTTCGCCTCGGACTGCAACTGCTGCAGCCCCTCGACGGCTCCGGTCATGGTCGCGCCGAAGGTCGCGCCCGAGGCCGAGGAGGCGCCGGTCGCGCCGGCCACGCCCGTCACGTCGGACGCACCGCCGGCCCCCATGAGCGAGCCCGCGTCGGCGAAGCCGGTCTGTTGCACGGCCCCGAGGGCCTGGATTCCTGCGATGGGCATCAGCCACGTCCGATCTGGAGTGCGGCCTCGTAGGCCGTCTTGGCACGGTCGACCACGGCGGCGTTGGCCTGGTAGCCACGCTGCGCCATGATCAGGTCGCCCATCTGGGCGCCGAGGTCGATGTCGGGCATGCGCACGTATCCCTCGGCGTCGGCCAGCGGGTGGTCGGGGAGGTACGTGACGCGGCCGGCCTCGCTGCCGTAGCGGTCGGCCTTGACGAAGACGCCGGACGTGCCTGCGCCCTCCTGCACCTCGACGTAGCGGGCCTGGAAGGCGGTGTCGTCCATCGACTTGACGGTGTTGACGTTGGCGATGTTGTCCGACACGGCGTCGAGCCACTTGCGGTGCACGGTCAGGCCGGTGCTCGCGATGCCGATCGCGTCGAAGGCGGTCACGAGTTCGTCCGGAACGCGGCGCGCACGGCCGTCAGCTCGGAGTTCATGGCCTGCGTGGCGAACTGGTACCGCAGCACGGTGTCGACGTTCGACAGGGTCTCGGTGTCGAGGTTCACGTTGTTGCCGTCGAGACGGGTCGGCTCGAGGCTGCGCGACGTGGATGCCTGGACCGCCCCGCTGCCGGACGCGACCGACCGGCCCAGCGCCTCCTCGAACTGCACGCGCTTGGCGGTGTAGTTCGGGGTGTTGACGTTCGCGATGTTCGCGGCGATCGTCTTCTGACGCAGCGAGAGACCGTCGAGGGCGCTCTGCAGCGCCGCTTGCGTCACGGATTCGAGTGGCATGCCTGTCCCGGTGGGGTCGATGGAGTGCGAGGGGCCGATCCGTGGCCGGTGTGCGAGCGATCCGTGCTCACGGCGCTCTATCGGCGGGGCGCGGGGCGACGTAAGCGGTGCGCAGGCGGCTGCCCCGTACTGGGGGCGGGCGCCCCCTGCTGCTAGCGTCGCGCCCAGGACCGGGGGGACGGAGGCGCGCGCATGGACGAGGACGGTCGACGGCTGTGGGGCCTCGGGGACGAGCACGCTCCCGACCCGGACGAGGAGATCGTCGTGGACGACGACGAGGCGGCCGCGGAGGCCGCTCTGGGTCCTCGGTCGGTCGGTGCCGCGGTCGGACTCGTGTTCCTCGCCCTCGTGGTCGCGGTGGTCGCGGTCGGGGTCGTGCTGCCCCTGCTCCTGTGGCCGGTCGGTCTGTGGATCGGCCTCCAGCAGGAGCCCGCCGAGATCGCGTCGCTCTGGTGGTTCGTGGGTCTCCATGGGTGATCGACGAGCGCTCTGCCTCGCGGCGCTGGGCATCGTCCTCCTCACCGCGTGCAGCACCGGCACGACGAGCCCTCGCGATGTGGACGACGGAAGGACCCTCGAGGAGACCGGCACGATCGCCACGGAACTGATCGACGGCCTCCAGGCCCAGGTCGACCCGACCCTCGTGGCGAGCGTCGAGGCCCAGGAGGACGGCGCGGCGTCGATCGGCGGCTCCGCGGACGACGCCGACGGCAGCATCCAGGAGTGGCGGGTGCTGCGGTACGTGAACCTCGTGCCGGACGCACCCCAGCTCGACGTCGCCGAGTCCGTGATCGATGCCCGCGTCGCGGACGGCTGGACGGTGGGTCTCGACCGGGAGACGTCGAACGCGGGAGGTCGCTGGGTCACGTTGACTTCGGACGAGGACCGCTACGACGGCTTCGAGCTGACCGTGCAGGCCGGTGACAACGGTGCGTCCCCCGGGCAGAACTACCTCCTCCTCGGCGTGGTCGGACCGACCGTCGACGAGACCCCCACGGGGAAGTCGACCCCCTCCATCGAAGAGACCGGCCGACGTGCCGACGACCTCGTCGACCGGGTGGTCGCGCTCGTCGACCCGGCCGTCGTCGAGAGCGTCGAGGTGTTCGAGGACGGCGACGCCGGTGTGGCCGGCACGCCGAACGACCCGGACAGCAGCATCCGACAGTGGACCGTCACGCATTCCGTCGTGCTCGTTCCGGGCGCCTCACGGGACGCGACGACGGCAGCGCTGGTCGACGCCCTCGTCACCGACGGCTTCACCGTCTTCGAGGACGAGACCACGCCGAGCGGCTCACGGCGGATCGTGACCGGACCCGGTGAGGGTGCGGACGAGCCCTACACCGTGACCCTCCAGGGCGGACCCGACAGTTCCCTCAGCCGCCTCATCGACGTGCAGGTGAACGGTCCGGTCGTCGAGACCGCACCGGCGGACTGAGCCGGCCCGCGCCTCCTCGGCGGCCCGCCCCGACGAGCGGGTGGCCTCGCACCGCCGACTGGACGTCGCACCGCCGAAAAGGACGGTGCGATGTTCAGTGGGCGGTGCGACGCGGTGGCGAGCAGGCGGACGAGCGAGCGGGCGACGAGCAGGAGGCGCGGGTCGGGTCAGGGGCGCGAGTAGCGGTGCTCGGGGCGGCCGGTGGTGCCGTAGCTGAGCTTCATCGTGACGAGACCGTCGGCGGCGAGCGCCGCGAGGTACCGCTGCGCCGTGGCCCGCGAGACCCCGACCCGGGCGGCGACGTCGGCCGCCGACAGTTCGAGCGGCCCGACCCCGGCCCCGGCCCCGGCCCCGGCTCCGGCTCCGGCTCCGGCTCCGACCTCGGCGTCGGGGTCCGCGGCGACCGCATCCGCCTCGGCTCCGAACTGCTCGAGCACCGCCTGCTCGGTCGCCGACCGCGACGGCGAGGCCGCCTTCGCCGCGTCGCCGGAATGGAGGATGCGCAGGGCCCGTTCGAGCGCCTCCTGGTCGACGGCCGTCCGCTCGTCGAGCACGTTGCGGTACCGCTGGTAGGCGCGCAGCCGGTCGACCAACGTGCCCGACGCGAACGGTTTGATCAGGTAGCCCAGCGCCCCGCGCCGCAGGGCCCGCCGCACGGTCGTGGCGTCCGACGCGGCACTGAGCACGAACGCGTCGACGTCGACCTCGCGCAGCAGGTCGAGCCCACTGCCGTCGGGCAGGTGGACGTCGAGCAGCAACAGGTCGACGTGCCGTTCGGCGAGGACGCGGCGCACCTCGGCGACCGTGCCGACGGCCGGCAGCGCCCGCAGGCCGGGCAGCTGCTCGACCTGGCGGCGGTGCAGGTCGGCGACGTAGAAGTCGTCGTCGACCACGAGCACGGTGAGTTCGGTCGTCACGGGGTGGTCCTCTCGGGGGTGTCGGGGGCGGGCGGTCCGGGGGCGGGGGCGCTGCCGGCGGACGTGCCGACGCCGGGCGGTCGCGGGTCGTCGCCGCCACGGGACGAGGAGGCGCGGGCCGGCCCGGACGCGCCCGTCACCACCGCCTCGCCCGTCGCCACCGCCTCGCGCGAGACCGCGCCCACGAGCCTCGCGCAGAACACGGCGCCGTGCCCGTCGCCGCCCGGCGAGCCGAGCCAGACGTCGCCGCCGCGGCGTCGGGCGATGTCCCGGGAGAGCGGCAGCCCGAACCCCAGACCGTGCACGCGTGCGGGGTCGGGCTCGTCGTCGGCACGGTGCGGCCCACGATCGAACAGCTGGTCCACGTCGGCGACGCCGTCGCCCGAGTCCATCACCGACAGGTGCAGGTCGGTGCCGTCGTCGAGCACCTCGACCTCGATCCAGGCGGGCGTGACCCGTCCGGCGACGGCCGCCCGGACCGCGTTGTCGACCAGGTTGCCGAGGACGGTCGTCACGTCGCCGGGCTCGACGACCGACCCCGTCACGAGCGTCTCGGGCCCGAGCTTCAGCAGGACGCCCCGCTCGGCAGCCTCGACGCCCTTCGCCCCGAGGAACGCCTGCAGGTACGGCTCGGTCAGCCGGTCGGCGTGGGCGACCGGGTAGCGCAACGGCCCGTGGTCGAGGACGTCGGCGAGGTAGGCGCGGGCCTGCTCGGCGCGACCGAGCTCGAGCATCCCCGACAGGGCGTGCAGCCGGTTGGCGAACTCGTGTCGCTGCGCGCGGAGGGCCGTGGTCATCGCGCCGACGGCGTCGAGCCGGCGGGTCAGGGCCTCGACGGCCGTGCGGTCGCGCACCACCGCGACCCGGCCCAGGTCGACCCCGTCGCGCGACACCGGACGCACGTCGACGAGCAGCACGTGGTGGCCGACCACGAGCGTGGTGTCGGCCGGGGTGCCCGCCGAGGTGCCGGCCGACGCCTCGTCGACGGCGTCGCGCGGCCTGCGCGGCTCACTCGGCCCGCTCGGACCGAGCAGCGCGACGAGCCCCTCGGGCAGACCGAGCCCGGCCAGCGGCCTCCCCACGGCGGTCGATGCGTCCACCGCCAGCAGTCGCGCGGCCTGGTCGTTGCACACCGTCACGACGCCGTCCCCGGACACCGCGAGCACCCCCTCGCCGACCCCGCCGAGCACGGCCTGCTGGTTCTGCACGAGGCTCGACAGCTCCTCGGGCTGCAGCCCGAGGGTGGCGCGGTCGAGCCGCCGACGGATCAGCACCGACGCGACGACGCCGAGCGCGAGGGCGAGCACGGCCACCCCGACGACGGGCAGGGCGTCCTGCACGAGGGTGTCGTAGACCCGGGTCGGCGCGTACCCGACGCTGACCTCGCCGACGACGTCCGCCGCCGAGCCGGAGGCCACCGACGCCGCGCCGACCGAGACGCCCGGAGCGTAGATCGGCACCTTCGCGCGGGCCGAGTCGCCGAGCGTGCCGCGCTCCCAGGCGACGACCTCCTCCCCGCGCAGGGCGGCGTCGGGGCTGGTGCTGACGCGCTCGCCGATCCGGGAGGGGTCCGGGTGCGCCAGCCGCACCCCGCGATCGTCGGTCACGACGACGAAGAGCGCCCCGGTGCGCTGCTGGGCCGCGACCGCGGTGCGCTGCAGGGCTCCCCGGGCCAGCGCCTCCTGGTCGATCTCGGTGCCGTCGACGCTCAGCAGGGCGACCTGCTCCCGGACGTCGGTGTCGCTCGCGACGCTCTGCGCCACGGCGAGCGCGGTCGACTCGGCCTCGCGCGCCAGGCGCTGGACGGCGATCGTCGCGAAGACGGCACTGGTCAACAGCACGATGGCGGTGACGACGGCGAGCTGGAGCAACAGCACCTCGGTCGCGAAACGTCGCTTCCGGAGGCGCGGCGCCGCCCCCTGCCCCGACCCGCCTCGCGCACCCGCCCGACGGCTCGCCGGCGTGCGGCGTCCCCGTGGTGAGCTGTCGTCGGTCACGCCCGCCAGGGTACCCGGCGCGGCCGACGCGACCCGCGCCTCCTCGCGGCCCCGCCCAGCCCTCGTGCACGCGCCGCACCGCGTCCCGTGCATCGCACCTCGTCTAGGCACGGTGTGGTGCACGAGACGCGGCGCCAAGCCGGGGTGGGGTCGGGGTCGGGGGGCAGGCCGGGCGTGAGCAGAACGCGCAGAACGGTGCCAACGCGCGATAGTCGGCCAATGCGCACAAGCGCGACGCGGCTCGGGAGGCGCGGCTAGCGTGCCCGGACACACGAACCGGACGAAGGAGTCCAGATGCTCGTCATCCTCGGTTATCTGATGATCGCCACCTTCATGGTGCTGATCATGACCAAGCGGCTCTCGCCGATGCTCGCCCTGATCATGGTGCCGACCATCTTCGGCCTGTTCGCGGGGGCCGGCCTCGGCATCGGCGACATGGTGATCGAGGCGATCGGCGACCTGGCCCCGACCGCGGCGCTGCTGATGTTCGCGATCATGTACTTCGGGCTCATGATCGACGTCGGGCTGTTCGACCCGCTCGTACGGTTCATCCTCCGCGTCACCGGCAACGACCCCGCGAAGATCGTGCTCGGCACGGCCCTGCTGGCCGGAGCCGTCTCGCTCGACGGCGACGGGTCGACGACCTTCATCGTGACGACCGCCGCCATGCTGCCGATCTACCTCAAGCTCGGCATGAGCCCGGTCGTGCTGACCTGCGTCGCCGGCCTCGCCAACGGCACCCTCAACATCGTCCCGTGGGGCGGGCCGACCGTGCGGGCCGCCGCGGCGCTCAACGTCGCGCCGTCCGACATCTTCGTGCCCCTCGTGCCGTCGCTGATCACGGGCCTCGTCATCGTGTTCGTGTTCGCCTGGCTGATGGGCCTGCGCGAGCGCCGCCGCCTCGGCACGGTCGAGCTCGGCGGGTCGGTGCTGGCCGCCGCGGCCGAGAAGATGTCGCCCCTGTCGCGCGAGCTGGCCACGGCCGCCCGCGGTGGCGGACCGGGCAAGGCGGGCGTCGGCGTCTCGATGTTCACCAGCCCCACGGTCGCCCTGGGCCTGCGCGGCGGTCGCGCCGACGGCAGCCGCGCAGACGCCCCCGGCGAGCGCGCGGTCGACAACCCCGGCGGCAGCGGCGCCAGCGAGAACGGCACGCCCCTGACCGGCACGATGGCCGACACGATGCTCGACCCCACCCGCGAGACCCTGCGCCCCGGGCTGATCTGGTTCAACTTCGCGCTGACCGTCGTGGTGATGGTGCTGCTCGTGCTCGACCTCTTCCCCCTGGCCTACGTGTTCATGGTCGGCGTCGCGGTCGCGCTGCTGATCAACTTCCCGAAGGTCAAGCAGCAGTCGGCCGAGATCGTCGCCCACGCGCCGAGCATCGTCGGCGTCGTCTCGATGGTCTTCGCCGCCGGCGTGCTGATCGGCGTGCTCAACGGGACGGGCATGGTCGACGCGATGGCGCAGTGGCTCGTGCAGGTGATCCCGAACGAGTTGGGCCCGTACCTGGCCGTCATCACGGGACTGCTCAGCCTGCCGCTCACCTTCTTCATGAGCAACGACGCCTTCTACTTCGGCATCCTGCCCGTGCTCGCCCAGAGCGCCGCGGCGTTCGGCATCGAACCGGTCGAGATGGCGCGCGCCTCGGTGATCGGCCAGCCCGTGCACCTGCAGAGCCCGCTCGTGCCGGCGATCCTGCTGCTGGTCAGCCTGGCGAACGTCAACCTCGGCGACCACCACAAGAAGGTGCTCTGGCGGGCGGCCGTCGTCTCGGTCGTCATGCTCGTGGTCGCCGTCGTCGTCGGGGTCATCCCCTTCGGCTGAGGCCACCCGGCTGAGGCCACCCGAGCGGGGTCAGCCGGTGGCGTCGAGGTAGACCGGGCGCGAGGGCTCGTGCGACGCCTCGACGGTGCGGACGGCTCCGAGGTGCTGCAGCACGGCGACCCGGGCGGCCTCGAGGCGGCCGAGGACGTCGCGCTGGCGCTCGGCCAACGAGGAGGCGCGGGTCGCCAACTCCTGCGGCAACGGCCCCAATCCCACGGGCGGCGTCCACCGACGGGCCGGCGTGGGCAGCGCGGTGGGGTCGCCGTCGCCGGCGGGAAGCGAGGCGTCCGCCTCGGTGACCAGCGCCTCCAGCTCGTCGAGGGCCGCGCGCCAGGCGTCATGCGTCCGTTCGGTCCTAGGCGACACCGACGCCTCCGGCCAGGCCGGGGACCGACGAGGCGGCGCCGGCCTGCAGCGAGGCCGCGGCCTCGTGCCACGCCTGGCGCAGGGGCTCGAGCAGCCCGGCGACCTCGCGGGTCTGCGCGACGTCACGGTGCACGTTGGCGTTGACCAGGGCGGTCGACGTGTAGGTGTACAAGGCGAGCAGGCCCTCGCCGCCGTCCCAGACGTCGATCTTGAGCGACGACGACAGCTCGGCGATGATCGCCTGGGCGTGCAGCAACTGCTCGGAGGCGGCGGCCCAGTTCGCGGCGACCTGTGCGGCCTCGGCACGTGACAGGTCGAGCATGAGGCGGTCGTAGAGCATCGTGACGAGCTGGACGGGCGTCGCCGACAGCACGGCGTCGCTCGTGTACTGGGCGCGCTGCTTCTGCACGACGGCCGAGGGGCCGGCCGAGGCCGCGGCGAAGGCGGCGAACGAGGTGGCGTCCATCAGCTGCTGCTCGTCGAGAGGCTGGCGAGCTGGCTCGAGATGTACTTCTGCTGCGCGGTCAGGGCGCTGAGCGAGGTCTCGAGGGCCGAGTAGGTCTTCTGCAGACCCGCACGACGGGCCGCCAGGCGGTCGTCCCACTCGCTGACGCGGTTGGTGAGGTCCTTCACGACCGACTGCTGCCCCGTGATGGTCTTCGTCAGCGAACCGTCGAACTTGTCCGAGACGGCCGTGGCCGTCGAGGCGACCCGGGCCGCGATGGCGCTCATCGTCGCCTGCACCTTGGCCGGGTCGGCGGCGAGGGCGGCGGCGAACTTCGTGGCGTCGACGGCGAACTGGCCGGTCTTGGCGTCGATCGAGATGCCGATGACGCTCGGCGACTGCCCGTCGACGGGGCTGAGCACGGAGTCGGTCAAGCGTTGTGTGATGCCACGGGTGGTGGAGTTGCCACCGAAGACGCCCGCGGTGACCGTGGTCACGCCGGACGCGTTGGTCGTGGTGGTGGCCGCGCTCCTGGTGCTGATCAGGCTCAAGGCCCCGTTGACACCGGCGACCAGGTCGGTGGCGACCTTGGTGGCGGCGGTCGCGTCCCGGGCGATCGCGAGGTGCACGGGCTCGGTCGTCGTGGCCGAGACGGTGACCGAGACGCCGGGCAGGACGTCGGTGAACGTGTTGCTGCTGCTCGTGACGACCTGCTCGGCCGCCGTGCCCGCCCAGAGGGTGATCGAGGCGTCGCGCGCCTGCGAGATCACGGCGGCGCCGGGCTGGGCGATGAGGTCGGGGGCGGTGCCGGCGGCCACGTCGGCGGTGGTGCCGCGGAAGACGTCGAAGCCACCCTCGGCTCCGCTCTTCTGGCTCGACAGCTGGAGACGGTACTGGACGGCACCCGAGGCGTCCTTGCCCGAGGCGACCTTGACGGCCGAGACACCGGCGGCGGAGGCGTTGATCGCCGTCACGACGTCGTCGAGCGACGAGGAGGCGGCGGTCACCTCGGTCGTCGTTCCCGCGGCCGAGACGAAGGTGAGCGTCGCGGGCGAGTCGGGCCACGCCGTCATCGCCGCGGTCACCGCGGTCTTGGACGACGCGGTGGCCCCGACCACGAGGTCGACCGAGCCGGAGACGGCACCGGGAGCGGTGGTGGCCGTCACCGCCGTCGAACTGCTGGTCGGGGTGAAGAGGGAGAGCGAGCCCGCCTTGGCGGTCGAGGTCGCGAGGGTCGCCAGGTCGGCGATCTTCGTGTTGAGCCCCTGCAGGGCCGTGACGAGCGTCTGGCCGACGGTGGCCTTGTTCTTCAGGATCGTCTGGGGCACGGCCTCGGACTGCATCAACGTGTTGATGAGCGTGGTCGTGTCGAGCCCGCTGACGAGGCCGTCGATGCCGAGCGAGGCCATCAGGTGCTCCTGTCGAGGTGGGGTGTCCGGGTCGGACCGTGGGGCAGATCGAAGTGGGGGGGGGAGCGCTGAGACCGGGTGGCCCGACGGCGCAGGATCAGCTGCACCGTCGACGCCACCCGGTCTCGAACCGCGGTGAGGTGGTGGGTCAGGCCCGGGCTGGGAGCTCGGGACCCTCCTCGGCTACGACTAGCGGAGGAGCGACAGCACGCCCTGGCTGCTCTGGTTCGCCTGGGCCAGCATCGCGGTGCCGGCCTGGCTGAGCACGTTCGAGCGGGTGTACTTGACCATTTCCTCGGCCATGTCCACGTCGCGGATGCGCGACTGAGCCGCCGTGAGGTTCTCCTTCGCGACGTTGGTCGACGCGATGGAGTGCTCGAAGCGGTTCTGCACGGCACCGAGCTCGGAACGGGCCGACGACACGTCCTTGATCTGCGTGTCGATGGCGGCGATCGAGGTGAGGGCGTTGGCCGACGAGTCGAACGTGAGCGCCTTGACGGCGGTCGCGACGGCCGTGATGTCGGTGAGGTTCACCGAGATCTGGTCGTTCGCAGCCGTCGAGCCGGCTCCGACCTGGAACGTCAGCGAGCCGGCACTGTTGAGCAGGTCGATTCCGTTGAAGTTGGTCGAGTTGCCGATGCGGGTCAGTTCGTCGCCGAGGGCCGTGACCTCGGTCTGGATCGCCGTACGAGCGTCGGCGTTGTTCGAGTCGTTGCCCGACTGGACAGCGAGGTCGCGGACACGCTGGAGGATCGAGTGGACCTCCGTCAGGCCGCCTTCCGCGGTCTGGACGACCGAGATGCCGTCCTGGGCGTTACGTGCGGCCACCGTGAGTCCGCCGACCTGCGAGCGCAGGCCCTCGGAGATCGCGAGACCCGCCGCGTCGTCAGCGGCACGGTTGATGCGAAGACCGCTGGAGAGCTTCTCGAGGCTCTTCGACAGGTCGTTCTGCGTGCTGTTGAGGTTGCGGTAGGTGTTGTTGGCCGCGAGGTTGGTGTTGATCTGCATACCCATGGTGTTCTCCTCCGTGACTGGGTGGTGTTCGTCGGCCCATCCGTGGGCTGACACCGGCTACTGTCGGCCGGTCGACCGCGGCTGTAAGTCAGCCGCAGAAGTTTTTTCGGGCGATCTCAGACCGCCGTGCTGATGCCGGCGGCGTCGGGCTCGCGCATGGCGCGGGCGATGCCGACGGCGGCGTTCGTCGCGACGCGCGACAGGTAGGCGCTGCGGCGGGCCGGCGCGGTCTTCGAGACCGGCGTGAACTCGGCGTCGGGGTCGTCGGCGTAGTGCGACTCGAGGGCGTCGCGCAGCAGGCGGACCGCCTCGGTGCGCTGCTGCGAGACGGCGCTGTGGGTGATGCCGAGCTCGTCGGCGATCTCGGTGACCGTGCGGTCGCCGAAGTAGACGCCCTCGACGATCAGGCGCATGCGCTCGGGCAGGGCCTCGACCGCGGCGGCGACGTAGCGGCTGCGCTCCGAGACGAGCAGGTTCTCCTCGGGCAGCGGCAGGTCGGCCGCGAGGTGGTCCGCGACGGTGTCGTCGAGGGCCGAGACCGTGCGGGCCGCGTCGGTCAGGGCACCGGCCGCCGTCTGGCGGTCGACGCCGAGGGCTCCGGCGATCTCGTCGACGCTCGGGGCGCGTCCCAGGGTCGCGGTGAGCGCCTCCTGGACGGCCAGGGTCTCCTTGATGCGCTTGCGGGTGCCGCGGCTGGCCCAGTCCCCCGAGCGCATGTCGTCGGCGAACGCGCCGACGATGCGGGTGCGGGCGTAGGCGCCGAACGGGATGCCGAGGGTGGGGTCGAAGGCGTCGGCGGCCTGGACGAGGGCGACGGCACCGACCGAGGCGAGGTCGTCACGCGACAGGTGGGTGGCGCGGGCGCACACCTCCGAGACGAGGTAGCCGACCAGTGGCAGGTTCTCCACCACCATGGCGTTCCGTTCGGTGCGGTTCATCGCGACTCCCAGTGCGATAGGGGACCTCGTGGTCCGGTGATCGTGACTCCGGGCGCGACGAACGGCCCTCTGATCAGGGCACGTCGACAGGGTTCGCCGAGGAGGCGCGGTGCACCGGACGAGACGTCGTCCGGACCGCAGATGATGCGTGGCGACCGACCCGTCGGGGGCCCGTCGCTGCTCTGCAACGCTACCGAGCCGGAGGGGGGCGGCGGCAGGCCGGGACTGCCCCCAGTGCGGGGGAACGACCGTCATCTCTTCGGGGGACACACCTCGTGCCCTCACCCCCGTACTGGGTCGGAACGCCCCTTCCTCCGAGCGATGCTTTAAGGCTAGGTGCAGGGTTCGGGCCGATGACTAACGGGCCCCGCGCCTCCGCCGATAGTCACCGGTGCAGAGGACGCCGGGCACTCCTCGCCGACGGACGACGAACCCGACACCCCGATGCGACCGACCGAGGAGGCCCCCATGGGCGCGAACGAACTCTCCGCGCTGCTCTGGCGAGAGCGCGAGCTGCTCGAGCTGCTGACCTTCAAGCTCGAGGAGGAGCAACTGCTGCTCACCGCGGGCCGCAGCCGCTGGGTCGACCACGCCACGCGCGAGGTCGAGCAGGTGCTCGGTCGCCTCCGTTCCGCGGGGCTCGAGCGCAGCGTCGAGGTGTCGGCCGTCGCCCGCGAGTGGGGCACCGACGAGGAGGCCCCCCTGCGCGAGATCATCTCCGCGGCACCCTCCGGCCCGTGGGGCGAGATCTTCACCGCCCACCTCCGCGCCATGACCGAGCTGACCGGGCGCATCGCCCAGCTGCGCGACGAGAACGAACGCTTCCTGCGGGCCGCCGCCCGCGCCACGCAGGAGACCCTGGCCACCGCGTCCACGGGCCCCGCGACCGCGACGTACGACGCGACGGGCCAGACCGGTCACGCGAGCTCGGCCAGCGCCTCCGGCGGTCACCTCTTCGACGGGCGGCTCTGACGTGGTGAGCACCTTCGGCAGCCTGGCCACCGCCTACCGCGGGCTCACCGCGGCCCGCACCGGGCTCGACGTGGTCGGCCAGAACATCGCCAACGTCAACACCGAGGGCTACACGCGGCAACGGGTCACGCAGTCCTCGATCGAGGCGGCCGCCCGCGTGGGCGTGTTCTCGAACGGCGTCCAGCCCGGACAGGGCGTGTCGGTCGACGGCATCGCCCGCATCGGCGACCGGTTCGCCGACGCCCAGGTCCGCGGCGCCGCCGGGGCAGCCGGCTACCAGGGCGTGCGGGCGTCGGTCACGGCCGCCCTGGAGTCGTCCCTGAACGAGCCCAGCACGACCGGCATCGCCTCGCAGCTGACGAAGTTCTGGTCCGCCTGGCAGGACGTGTCGAACGACCCCTCGGCGGCGGCCCCCGCGGCCGTCCTGCTCGGCCAGGCGAACACGATCGCCCAGACCCTCTCGACCGGCTACAAGGCCGTCGACGACCAGTGGACCTCGCAGCGTCAGCAGCTCGACGGCCTCGCCTCGCAACTCAACTCGGCCGCGACCCAGGTGGCCGACCTCAACGTGCGCATCCGCACCGCGACCCAGCAGGGCGTCAGCACCAACGAACTGGTGGACGCCCGCTCGGCACTGACCGAGAAGATCGCGACGCTCGCCGGAGGCACGGTGCGCGACAACGCGGACGGCACGGTCGACGTCCTGGTCGGCGGCAACGCCCTCGTGTCGGGCGACTCGGCCCGCCAGGTGAGGGTGACCGGCGACTACACGCTGGCCACCGCCTCCTCGGGGGTCTCGCTCGAGTGGACCCACCGCGCCGGCGACCCGATCTCGCTCGACGGCGGCAGCATCGCCGGTTCGCTGTCGGTGCTCGCCCCGGCCGCGCCCGGCGGCACCGGCGGGGTGCTGGCCGAGGCCGCCGCGAGCTACGACGCCCTCGCGACCCAGCTCGCCAGCCAGGTGAACGCCGTGCACGCGACCGGCACGACCGCCGACGGCACCACGGGCCACGACTTCTTCGCCCTCACCGCCGGGGTGCCCGCGGCGCGCGGCCTCACCGTGCTGCCGACCGGCGCCTCGACCATCGCGTCGGGCAACGGCACGGGAGGCGCCCTCGACGGGTCGATCGCCCGCGCCGTCGGCCGGATCGGACTCTCGACCGGATCGCCCGACCGCGCCTGGGGCTCGATCGTCAGCACGATCGGGGCCACGGCCCGCACCGAGGCCGACCGCTCGACCCTCACCGACCTCGCGGCGACGTCCGCCAAGGGTCGCCAGCTCTCGACCGCCGGGGTCAGCCTCGACGAGGAGAACGTCAACCTGCTCACCTATCAGCACGCCTACCAGGGCGCGGCCCGCGTCATGACCGCGATCGACGAGATGCTCGACACGTTGATCAACGGCATGGGACGGGTCGGGAGGTAACCGATGATCACCCGCACCACGAACCAGATGGCCATGCTCACCGCGCAGCGCAACCTGCAGACCAGCTCGTACCGGGTCGACCAGGCCCAGCAGCGGGCCGCGAGCCTCGACCGCATCTCGAAGCCGTCGGACGATCCGGCCGGCACGGCGGACGCCCTGCGGGTCAAGGCCGAGCAGGCGGCCAACGTGCAGTTCTCCCGCAACGTCGGCGACGGCAACGGGTGGCTCTCGCTGGCAGACTCGGCGCTGTCGTCCACCGACGACGTGCTCAAGAAGGTGCGCGACCTCACGGTGCAGGGCGCCAACACCGGCGCGCTGTCGCAACCCGCCCTCGACGCCATCGCGACCGAGATCGACGGTCTCAAGGCCGACCTGCTCGCCGTGGCGAACACCTCGTACAACGGCCGCAGCGTCTTCGCCGGCACGTCGGACGCGGGCGTCGCCTTCCGCCCCGACTTCAGCTACACCGGCACCCCGGGCTCGTCGGTCACCCGCCAGATCGGCGTCGAGACCGACGTGCGCGTCGACGCCGACGGAGCCGCCGCCTTCGGCACCGGCGCCGACTCGGTCTTCAGCATGCTCGACCGCATCGCCACCGACCTGCGGGCCCGCGTCAACGTCCGCACGCGGCTCACCGAGGTCGACGCCCGGTTGACGGCCGTGCGCGGCGTACAGTCCGACATCGGGGCACGACAGTCCCAGATCCTGAGAGCCGAGGACACCCTCTTGGACACCAAGACCACGCTGGAGGCGCAGCGCGCCGGCATCATGGACCTCGATCTCGGCGAGGCCGTGCTCGACCTGCAGATGCAGAACACCTCGTACCAGGCGGCCCTCGCGGTCACCGCCAAGGTGCTGCAGCCCACGCTGATGGACTTCCTCCGATGAGCGCGAACGCCGCCCGCGAGGTCGCGGGCTCCGTCGTGACGTTCGTCGCGCCTCCGTTCGGTCTCGAGCCGCTCACCGACTTCTCGCTCGAGCGCATCGACGGCGCCCACGGGCTCTTCGCCCTGCGGGCGAACGGGTCCGAGGTGCGACTGTTCGTGCTCGACGCGTCGGTGCACCTGCCCGACTACTCGCCCGTCGTGTCGGACGACCAGTCCGCCACCCTCGACCTGCAGGACGCCGCCGACGCCCTGCTGCTCGTCGTCGCGACACCCGCGTCGACCGGCATGACCGTCAACCTGCTCGCGCCGATCGTGGTCAACGTGCGCACCGGAGCGGGCGCCCAGTTGATCCTCGAAGGCCAGGACTGGCCGCTGCGCGCCGAGCTGAGCCCCCGCGCGTAGCCACCTGCCGGCGGTCGGGCACCGGGTCGCCCGTCGGCTGGGTACGGGTTCGCCCCTCGGCTGGGCACCGGCTCGCCCCTCGGCTGGGCACGGGTTCGCCCCTCGGCTGGGCACGGGCTGCGAAGGCGGTCACGGTGTGGTGACGACCGATGCGGCCGTCGCGCCCATCGGCTTGCCTGGGACGCAGGAGGCGCGATCATGATCACGACACCCCGCACCGCACGGCACCGGTTCGCCGTCGGCACGATGGCGGCGGTCACCGCCGTCCTGCTCGTCGGCTGCTCCACCGGGGACGACGCCCCGGGTTCGGGCGGTCCGGCCGCCACGCGTCCGGCGTCTGAGACCCCGACCGACCCGACGGCCGCCGCCGGACCCGGTCCGGTCGCGCCGACCGCCGACGCGACCGCCGTCACCGTCGCGGCCGACGCCGTGACGACCGACGTCGCCACGGACCTGGCCGCCCCCTGGTCGGTCGTGCGACTCGACACCGGGTCGTCGTTCGTCAGCCTGCGCGACACCGGCACCGTGCTCGAACTGCTCGCCGACGGCAGCACGCGCGAGGCCGGCACCATCGGCGGGGTCGTGCACGAGGGCGAGGGCGGGTTGCTCGGCCTGGCCGTGCTCGCGGGTTCGCCGTCGTACCTCTACGCCTACGCCACCACCGCCGACGACAACCGCGTCGTGCGCGCGCCGATCACGGGTGAGGTCGGCTCGTACGGCCTGGGCGAGCAGGAGACGGTGATCACGGGCATCCCCAGGGCGAGCAACCACGACGGCGGCCGCATCGCGTTCGGCCCGGACGGGGCCCTGTACGTGACGACCGGCGACGCGAACCAGCGGCCGAACGCCCAGGACCCCGGCTCGCTCGGCGGAAAGGTGCTGCGCGCGACCGCGATCGGCGGCGTGCCCGACGACAACCCCGAACCCGGGTCGCTCGTCTACTCGCTCGGCCACCGCAACCCGCAGGGCATCGCCTGGGACGCCACCGGCGCCGCCTGGGCGGCCGAGTTCGGGCAGAACACCTACGACGAGCTCAACGCGCTCGAGCCCGGGGCGAACTACGGCTGGCCGGACGTCGAGGGGCGCGGCGACGTCGCGGGCTTCGCGGACCCGGTGCTGCAGTGGTCGACCGACGACGCCAGCCCGAGCGGCCTCACGGCGGTCGGCACGACGCTCTACCTGGCCGGGCTCGGCGGCGAGAAGCTGTTCGAGATCCAGGTGGCTCCCGGCTCCGAGGCCGTGCCGACCGAACTCTTCGCCGGCGACCGGTCGCTCGGCCGCATCCGCGACGTCCTGCCCGGTCCCGACGGCACCCTCTGGCTCGTGACGAACAACACGGACGGGCGCGGCACGCCGAGCGCCGGCGACGACCGCATCGTCAGCGTCCCCCTCACCCCGGCCCCCTGACCCGGCGGGCGCCACCGGAGGAGGCGCGGGTCGGGTTCCGCACACCGGCCCCAGGAGGCGCGGGGCGGGTTCCGCACACCGACCCCGACACTCGCTCACACGCTGCGCGCCGCGCGGCCTGTTCGGGGGCCGGGCGGTTACCCTCGTACTCGATGAGCCAGCACGACCGACCCGACACGACAGCACCCGGCAGCGCCCGCCCCCAGACCGTGCCGCCGGGGTTCGCCGCGCCCGTCGTGCGCGGGACCGGTGGTGCCGGCGGCTTCGACCCCGTCAGCCTGCGCACGGCCGTCGACGTGCCCGTCGCCGAGGCCCGCCTCGCCGCCCTGGGCCAGAGCCGCAGCACCGCCGCCCTCGGCGAGCGCGCCGACCTGCTGCGCCTGCTCGGCCGCCTCGACGAAGCCCTGGCCATCGCCGAAGAGGCGTTCCGTCTGGCGCACTTCACCGGCGACCGGGCCGACTCGACGGCGGCCCGCATCCGACGGGCCCACATCTTCCGCGAGCAGGGCAAGCTCGACCGTGCACTGAACGACCTGCACACCAGCCGCATCACGGCCGCCACCGAAGAATGGCGCGAGCTCGAGGCCGCCGCCGCCGAGCTCGAGGGCTACACGCTCTACGACCTGGGCCGCAACGAAGAGGCGCGCGAGACCCTGGCCAAGGCGCTCGAGGCGTACGAGGCGTCCGGTGCCCCGCGCGACCGGACGAACGGCCTGCGCGTCGCGATCGAGGGCGTCATGCGCGCCTACCTCAGCGACACCGGCCCGCAGCCACGACTCGAGGCCCCGGCCGTGGGTGACACGAACCCGGTGCCGCTCCAGCCCCTGACCGCGTCGCCGACGTCGGCCCCTGCCCCGGCCCGATCCCAGGGCCGGACCCAGGTGCCCCGCTTCGACGGCATCGCCTCGCTCTACGGTGGTGCGCCCACGTCGACGCCGGCGTCCGCTCCCGCCCCGGCTTCTGCTCCGGAGGTGCCCGCGGGCACCGCGGCCGCGGCCGCCGGCGACGGCGCGGGGGCCGACGTCGTCCCCGCCCGCCAGCCCATGGACGCCGCGCGCACCGCCGCGATCAGCTTCGACCCCGAGTCCATGCCCGACGAGGCCGCCGCGTCGCCGGTGGCCGAGGCCGCCGCCGCCCGCGCCGAGAAGGTCGCCGCGACGGCTCCGGCCGCACCACGCGACGGTGGGCTCTGGGGCAAGATCAGCCACCTCGCCGAGCGTGCCGCGGGTCACCGCGACCGCGACTCCGACGAGTTCGACGCCGAGCGGCGGGGCGACGCCGAGCGTCGCGGCGCCGACGAGGGCCGTACCGGGGAGCGACCCCGCACGGGCGGCACCGGCGTGACCGGCGTGGTGGACGGCCTCCCGCGCGACGACGAGCCCACCACCTGGCCGTTCCCGCGGCGCTGACCCGCGCCTCCTGACCTCGACGTGGCCGACCTCGACCGGGTGCGGCGCTGGGCCGCCGCGCTCATCGACCTGCACCTCGACCCCGCCGTGTGGACCTTCGGCTTCGACAACGCCAAGACGCGCGCGGGCCTGTGCAACTACACGACCAAGCGCATCACGGTCTCGCGGCACCTCGCCGGCCGCTACGACGACGACGAGATCCACCAGGTGCTGCTCCACGAGGTCGCCCACGCCCTCGCCGGCTCCCGCGCCGGTCACGGTCCCCGGTGGAAGGCCGTCGCCACCGACCTGGGCTACGTCGGCTCGCGCCTGCACGACGGAGCCATCGCCAGCGAGCTCGCCCCGTGGGTCGGGGTCTGTCCGGCGGGGCACGAGCACTACCGCTACCGTCAACCGGCGCGACCACTCGCCTGCGGGAAGTGCTCGCGGCGGTACGACCCGGCCCACCTCATCACCTGGACGAAGCGCGCGGTCTGACACCGCGCCTCCCGGGCCCGGTCCGGGCGGGACGAGGGCCGTCAGGAGGCGCGTAACCGGTTAGGGTGGTCAGGTGCAGACCGGACAGTGGCTCAGATCCGACACCGACACCCGGTGGTTCTTCGACTCGGGCGCGCTCAGCCTCGACTTCGCGTACCTC
This sequence comes from Frigoribacterium sp. SL97, assembly GCF_026625765.1. NCBI lineage: Bacteria > Bacillati > Actinomycetota > Actinomycetes > Micrococcales > Microbacteriaceae > Frigoribacterium > Frigoribacterium sp. SL97. Next base: position 673,312 of record NZ_CP113062.1, on the reverse strand, counting down.
GGCGGGTTCCGTGCCGGGTCGCGGTTCGGCCCGGAGTCGGGCCTCGACCTGCCCGCCGACGGGTCGACCCCCTGGGACGGCCTCCTGCTGCCCGCCGACCTCGACGACTGGATCGGCGAGCGCTTCGACGGCATCGCGGGCTCGGCGGGGGATCGCGAGCTCGCCGACGCCCGGGGCCTGCGCGACGCGGTCGCCCGGCTCGCGGTCGCCGCGGCCGACGGCACCTCGACCGACCCCGACGACGTCGACACCCTCAACCTGTTCGCGGCCCTGCCCGACGTCCCGCCGTCGCTCGAGGGCGGACGACGCCAGGCCGGGGCCGGGCGCCTGCGGCTCGGGCAGGCGATGGCGTCGGTCGCGCGCGACGCGGTGACCCTCTTCACGGCCGTCGGCTTCGTCGGCGGACCGGACTCGCGCCTCCGTCGGTGCACGAACGAGGCGTGCGGGCTCGTCTTCTTCGACGAGTCGCGCGCGGGCAGCCGCCGCTGGTGCTCGATGCAGCGGTGCGGCAACCGGGCCAAGGTCCGGGCGCACCGGGCCCGCGCCGCCCGCGCCTGAGCAGGGAGCCGCGCAGGCCTTTCGTGCGCTCCGGTCGCCGGGCCGCCCCGCTCGGCCACCGCTTCGGCTTGCCGCCCCGACCTGCCGCCCACGATCGCTCTCTGCCCCTCTACGCCACGAACTGAACAACCCGCCACGCGATTCGGTGGCGGGTTGTCGAGTACGTGGCGGCGTGAGCGGTGCGGCCCCGGCTGGGGCCGCATCGAGCACGGAGGCGACGGTCGGTCAGTCGACGACCGAGACGTCCTTCCAGAAGGCGACGTAGCCCGAGTAGTCCTTGCCGACGCGGTCGAACGAGGTCGGGATCGGGGTCGGGTAGCTCCAGGCACGGTCCTGCAGCAGGTCGTCGCCCGACGTGACGCTGAAGTACTGCGTGTCGCCCTTCCACGGGCAGTGGTACTGGGTGGGGCTCTCGGTCAGCAGGTCGGAGTTCACGCTCGCGGGCGGGAAGTACCAGTTGCCCTCGATCGAGATCAGCTCGTCCTTCGGGGCCTCGGCGACGACGGTTCCGTCGGTGAGCACTGCCTTCATGGTTCCTCCTGCGGTCGGGGCGACGTTCGGGTCGCTCTGGCCTCAACGCTACGCCGAGGGGGTGAATTCCCCTCGGGAGCCCGACGGGGCCACGACGGCGAGGGCAGCGGAGGACGAGGAGGCGCGGGCCGCGTCGACCACGTCGCCTCGGTCGGTGGCGACCAGCTCGGCCGCCGAGGCCGAGGCCGTCAGCAGGTGCGACGAGGCCCGGGCGAGCGCCCCGGAGGCGGCGCAGGCGACGGCGGCCTCGGGCGACGAGAAGTCGATGCCGACCGCGGCGAGCGCGTCGACCACCGCCCCGGCGGCGAGCTGGTCCTCGACGGCGGGCCGGAACCCGTCCGCGTCGACCGCCCCCGCGGCGACGATCGCCACGAGGGCACGGTCGCCTCGTCGGGCCTGACGCTCGACCACGTGCCGGGCCACCTCGGGTGCCGCCCCGGCGCCGGTGACGACCAGGACGTCGGCCCCGCTCGCGACCTCGGGCAGACCGGCGACGACGCGCACGGTCTCGTCCCGCGTCAGCGTGCCGTGCCCGTCGAGCACGTCGACCACGACGAGGACGTGCGCGCCCGGGGCGATGCGGGCGGCTCCGGCCACGCCGTGGTCGAACCTCACCTGGTACTTCTGCTGGCCGTGCGGACTCATCCGACCAGCGTAGGCAGCCGCACTCGGACGTCGCCCGTGCGTGACGCGACGTGACGTGCGATCAGGCGGCGGGAGTTGGATCGGGGCATGCACGTGCAGCTCAAGCTCCGCCTCGCCTGCCCCGTCGATGTCGCGACCGACGCCCTGCGCGACCCTCGGGTGATGGTCGCCGTGACGAAGCCGCTGGTCGTCTACCGGTCCGAGTCGCCGTCGGGCTTCCCCGACCGCTGGACCGAGGAGGCGCACCCGGTGTCGGCGAGCATCCTCGGCGTCCTGCCGCTCGGCAGCACGCACGTCGACCTCGACTGGCACGAGCGCGACGGTGCGTGGATCCAGCGAGACACCGGGCGTGGCACGAGTGGCCAGTTCGCCCGCATGCGCATCAACCACCGGATGGCCGTCGTGCCGGACGGTCCGGGCCACACGCTGCTGCGCGACCGGCTCGAGTTCCACGCCGGGCCGTTGGGCCTCGTGCTCTGGCCCGGGCTCTGGGCGACCTGGCAGTGGCGCGCCCTGCGGATGAAGGCGCTCGCCCCGACCTGGCGCGGGGCGTCGACCCACCCGAAGCACGTCTGACCCGCGGCGCGGTCCGGAGCAGCACTCAGCCGTGGCAGGTCGGCCGTCGCAGGTCGACCGTGCCGGGCTGGCCGTCACAGTTCGACCGTGCCGGGCTGGCCGTCGCGCGTCGGCCGTCGCGCGTCGACCGCTCCGCGTCAGCCCCAGAAGCCGGCGTGCACGGCCGAGGCCTCGTCGAACAGGGCCGGCCCCGACACCGACACCGCGCCGCCGCCACGCGCGAAGACCTCGCGGCAGGGCAGGTCGAGCGTGGATTCGCCCTCTTGCTCGGTGACCATGCCGAGCAACTGCTGCTCGGCGAGCGCGTAGACGACGCGGCCGATGCCGGCCCAGTGGATCGCTCCGGCACACATCGCGCACGGTTCGGTGCTCGTGTAGAGGGTCGCGGCCTTGAGCGTCGACTTGTCGAACCGCTGCGCGACGAGCCGGACGAGGTTCATCTCGGCGTGGCCCGTCGGGTCGCCCTCGGTGACGACCGTGTTCTCGGCCTCGACCACGTCTCCGTCGGCCGTGAGCACCAGGGAACCGAAGGGATGGTTGCCGTGGTCGCGAGCCTGCTGCGCGACCTCGATCGCGCGGTGCAACCGCGCCAGGTCGGCCGGGGTGACGGTGGGGTCGGGAGTCGTGGTGTCGGTCGTCATGGGGCGAGCGTAGCCAGGGAGCACCGTCCGCCGCGGCCGGGACGGCGAGCTGTGGACGGGCGACCTGCCTGTGAGCGAGCCACGGGCGGCGGGGCGACCGCCTGCGTACGGTGGCAGAGGTGACCGACCCGACCCGCGCCTCCTCGTCCACCGGTGAGACCACCGCCGACACCGGCGTCGACGCCTCTGCCGAGACCACCGCCGACGCCGCCGCCAGCACCGCCCCGAGGCCCGCCCAGGGAGCGCTCGACATCGCCTCGTGGCGGCGGACGATCCACGGGCTCTACCGCGACGTGCGCGAGGCGACCGACCTGGCGGCGGCGCACGACCTGTGGCGACGCACCCGCGACGAGCTGTTCTCGACGCACCCCTCGACCCCGCTGCTGCCCGAGGACCGCCCCGACTTCACCGGCCTACCGACGAAGCCGTACGACCCGGCCTGGCGCTTCGAGGTGTCGGTCGAGTCGGCGGAACCGCGACGCATGGTGGTCGAGACCGGCACCGACGGCGACGTGCTCTTCGACCTCGTCGGCGTGGCCGACGTGCCCGGCGTCGGCAGCCTCGACGTGTGGAAGCTGGCGCAGTACGCCGGCGGCCTGTTCATCCCGGTCAAGGACGCGCTGGCGGGCAAGCCCGGCGGCACCTACGGCGGAGGGCGCTACCTGATCGACTCGGTCAAGGGCGCCGACCTCGGCGCCGGCGGCGAACCCGGCACGATCGTGCTCGACTTCAACTTCGCGTACAACCCCAGCTGCGCCTACGACCCCGCCTGGGCCTGCCCGCTCGCCCAGCCCGGCAACACCGTCGCGGTCGAGATCCCCGTCGGCGAACGGTACGGGCGCGCGCACTGATCGGGGCCCGCAGGCGGACGCGCGCACCGCTCCAGCCCCGCGAGCGGACGCGCGCACCGCTCGAACCCCGCGGGCTGGTCTGCGCCTAGCCCTTCGGCTCGGAGTCGACCTCCACCGCGACGCCGTAGTCGTCACCGCCGTCCGTGCTGATCACCGAGACCGAGTCGTAGACGACGTCGGAGCCCGGGGTCCTGACGTCGCAGTGCACCTCCGCCTGGTCGACGACGGAGACCGCGTCGTCGCCGCAGTCGACGTCGGGGCGGGTGCCGACCTCCTTCTCGAGGGCGTCGGCGACCGTGGTGGCGAAGGCGCTGGACGACACGGTCCGGTCGATCGAGGCCGAAGCGGTGCATCCGACCAGGGCCGTCGCCAGGACGGAGGCGGTGATCACGCTCGAGACGACTGTCGATGTGCGCATGGGTGCAGACCTTCCGGACGAGGAGGAGACCGCGGTGCGTGCCCCCGGAGCCGCGGCCCTCGCGCCCCCGACGCGTAGCCAACCACGTCGTCCGGGCGGTAGAACGACAGGTCGATCCTCGCGCGCACGTCGACTAGCGTCGGATCATGACCCCGACGACGCCGCCCACCACCCCGTCGAGCCCCTCGACCCCGTCGAGCCCGTCGAGCCCTGAGGTCGTGACGCAGGCGCTGCTCGACCTCGGCTCGCGACCCGAGCATCCCTTCACCACGAGCATCGAGGGCGGACGCATCGTCTTCACCTGGGTCTACGACAAGGCATCGGGGCCGTTCGGCAGCCGGGAGCAGTCGTACCGGCTGCGCATCACCCTGATCCCCGAGACCTCCGAGTACAAGAGGTCCGAGATCGGCGTCGAGCGGCAGCGCGGCTCGGTCAGCGGCTCGTACACGTTCAACTCGGCGAAGGTCGTCGGCCCGGTCAAGCGCACGCTCGAGGCCCACGGCTGGCACCGCCGACGCACGGCGCTGGGCAAGGCCATCCGGCGCCTGTTCTCGTAGCGGAGGCAGGTCGGACGTCAGGAGGCGCGGTGGGGGCGAGGCGTCCCGAGGGGACGACCCGCGCCTCCTCGGCTCGTCCCCGGCGCCGCCACGCGGCGCCCCGCACGGCCGTGCACAACCACACCCGTCGCGTTTTCCGGCGCCAGCCGCTAGGCTGGGGTCACTTGCGAGCCGGCCCGATCGGCTCCCTGCGTCGTAGCACGCCCCTCACCGCCTCTCCGTCCTGGCACACACCCAGGCAGACCAGCAGGCGCGCGAAGCTCACTCTGCGGCGAAACGATCGTGCACACCTGCACCGTCGCCACACCTCGAGCCCGGCTACGACAGCCGTCCTCCCGGCACTGCCCCGCCCTCGTGCGAGCACGTCCCCGACGTGCCTCCTCACCAGCAGGCGGCCAGGCAGCCTCGGCCCGGCTCGACACCGATGCCCCGAAAGGTGCACCACATGTCAACGAACACCCTCGACACCGAGAACACCACCGGCGCCACGAGCGTCGACGAGACGGCCGACGCCGTCACCTTCAGCTCGCTGGGCGTGCCCGCCCCGATCGTGAAGTCGCTCGCCGCAGAAGGCAAGACCACCGCGTTCCCGATCCAGGTCGACACGCTGCCCGACACGCTCGGCGGTCGCGACGTCCTCGGCCGCGGCAAGACCGGCTCGGGCAAGACCCTCGCCTTCTCCATCCCCATGGCCGCACGCCTCGGCGGCAAGCTGGCCGGCGGCAACCGTCGCGCCGGTCGCCCCCTCGGCCTCGTCCTCGCCCCCACCCGCGAGCTCGCCACGCAGATCGACGCCGTCCTCGCCCCGCTCGCCGAGGCCTACGGCATGCGCACCACCACGATCTTCGGCGGCGTCTCGCAGAACCGTCAGGTGCAGGCCCTCAAGGCCGGCGTCGACATCATCATCGCCTGCCCCGGCCGCCTCGAAGACCTCATGAAGCAGGGCTTCGTCAAGCTCGACGCCATCGAGATCACCGTCCTCGACGAGGCCGACCACATGGCCGACCTGGGCTTCCTGCCCGGCGTCACGCGCATCCTCAAGGCCACCCCGAACGACGGCCAGCGCCTGCTCTTCAGCGCCACCCTCGACAACGGCGTGGACAAGCTGGTCAAGCAGTTCCTCCACAACGAGGTGCTGCACTCGGTCGACGAGGCCAACTCGCCCGTCGCCAAGATGACCCACCACGTCTTCGAGACGCCCGACGTCGACAGCAAGAACGCGCTCATCCAGAAGCTCGCGAGCGGCCAGGGCCGTCGCATCCTCTTCATGCGCACCAAGCACCACGCGAAGAAGCTCGCCAAGAAGCTCACCGAGTCGGGCATCCCCTCGGTCGACCTGCACGGCAACCTGTCGCAGCCGCAGCGCGACCGCAACCTCGCCGCCTTCCAGGACGGTTCGGCCCGCGTGCTCGTCGCCACCGACGTCGCCGCCCGTGGCGTGCACGTCGACGACATCGAGCTCGTCATCCACGTCGACCCGCCGACCGAGCACAAGGCGTACCTGCACCGCTCGGGCCGCACCGCCCGCGCCGGAGCCGAGGGCGACGTCGTCACCCTCGTCATCCCCAGCCAGAAGCGCGACGTCGCCCAGCTGATGAAGAAGGCGGACATCCGCCCGACCATCACCGCCGTGACGCCGAACTCGCCCGAGGTCGACGCCCTCGTCGGCCAGGTCGCCGCCTACGTCAAGCCCTCGCCCAAGGCTGCCGTCCAGCAGCAGCAGGGTGGCGGCGGACGCTCGCAGGGCGCGAACGCCCAGCGCAAGCGCGCCGCCCGTCAGGACTCGCAGGGCAACCCCATCGCCCGCCAGGACCGTTCGGGTCGCCCCAGCCAAGGAGGCGCGGGTCGCGGTTCCGACGCCGGTCGCGCCGGTGCCGGTGCCGGTCGTTCGGGTGGCTCGCGTGACGGCGGCCGCCAGGGTGGCCGCGACGGCGCCCGCCGCGACGCCGCTCCCCGCGGTGGCGCCTCGACCTTCTACTCGACCGAGTCGGGCCGCGGTTCGTCCACGCCCGTCCGCGACGACGCCCGTGGCACGCGCGACGGTGCTCGCGACGAGACCCGTGGCACCCGCCAGACCGGTCGCCGCGCCCAGAGCAGCGGCACCCAGAGCGACGGCGGCCAGAGCCGCACCAACGCCGTCCGCAACGACCAGGCCGAGTTCGCCGCGTCGCTCGGCGGCTCGCGCGAGGGCGGCCAGCGTGACGGCGGCCAGCGCAGCGGCGGACGCCGCGCCTCGTCCGAGGGCGGCCGTCCCGGCTCGCTCAAGGTCGGCGGCCTCGTGGGCGGCAAGGCCCGCACCGGCGGCGGCCAGCGCGGCGGTCGCTGACCCGACCGGCTACCACACCCCCGAACCGGCGTGACACCCTCTGATCCGAGGGTGTCACGCCGGTTCGGGGGTGTTGCGCTGCCAGCCCCCTCAGCGCACCCCGGCGCGCGCGAGGGCCCGCACCATGGGCTCGGCGCGCAGGGCGTCGCCCCAGGTCCATCGGACGACCGTGCGCACGCCGGGCAGCGCTCGCAGATCGTCCTCGCGCCGCTTCTCGTCGATCACGACCTGCTCGGGGCTGCGCCCGGCCCGCATCCGTTCGTCGCGGTACTTCACCTCGCCGTCGAACTCGCCGATGACGCCGAACTGCGGCCACCAGAAGTCCACGAAGCCGATCAGGGGGCCCGTCACCGGGAACCGGGCCTGCAACACGGGCCCCGTGAGCCCGGCGGCCCTCATGCCCGCCCGACTCAGCGACTCACCCGGCGACTCGGACCGCCCGTCGGCGAACGCGACGGCGACCGCCGCCCGACGACGCCCGGGCACCCCGGGCCGTGCGGCCAGGGCGGCCTCGAGCGCGGACCGGTCGTACGCACCCGCGTGCAGCCCGTGGTCGAGCACGACGGTCGCCCCGCGCAGGTCGCGCCGGCGCACGCTGTCGACGGCCGCGCGGGCGGCACCCACCACCGGCAACCCGTCGACCGTGTCGATCTCGCCGTCGCCGAGGGGCGCCGCGTGCTGGTGGACGGACCCGGTCACCTTGTCACGAGCGCGCTGACGTGCCACGACGTGCACCCTCCGAGGCCACTCGCCCAGCAGCGGAAACCCCCGAATGGCGAGGGCGGACTCGTGGGAGACGACGGCGTCCGGTCCGAGCCGGGGCAGCACCGCGTGCACGCGGGCGGTGTGCTGCGACGCCGGGCCGAGCGACCGCCAGTCGTCCGTCCGGACGTACACGCCGGCGGCGAGCCTCACCGCGAGGCCACGTCGCGCGTCCCGCTCGATGGACGAGGCATCCACGCCGTCGTCGACGAGCCGGGACCGACGGATGAGCAGGCCTGACGTGTCGCGCATCGGTCCAGCCTGGCCGAGCGCCGTCAGGGACGGGGCCAGCGCCTCCTCGCCTGTGGAGAGGCGCTGGGCGACACCCCCGAACCGGCGAGACACCCCGAGATCCGCGGGTGTCACGCCGCGCCGGGGGTGTTGCGAGCGCCGCTAGTGCAGGGCGCCGACGGAGGCGAGGGCGCTGCTCAGCAGGGTGCCGCGCCCGCCCTCCATCTCGGCGGCGACCTCGTCGGAGGCGGCCTGGTGCGGCGTCAGCCAGGTGAGCTCGAGGGCGTCCTGCCGCGGGTCGCACGTGCCCGTGACGGGCACCACGTACGCGAGCGACACCGCGTGCTGACGAGGGTCGGTGTAGACCGACGAACCGGGCAGCGGGAAGTACTCGGCGACCTGGAACGGCACCGGAGACGGCGGCAGCTGGGGGAAGGCCATCGGCCCCAGGTCTTTCTCGAGGTGGCGGAACAGCGCGGTGCGCAGGCTCTCGCCGTACATCACCCGGCCCGACACGAGCATGCGCGAGATCGACCCCTCGTCGGAGGCGCGGAGCAGCACCCCGACCTCGGTCACGACCCCCAGGCCGTCGGTCCGCACGGGCACGGCCTCGACGTAGAGGATCGGCAGGTGCTGACGCGCCTGGAAGAGCTCGTCCTCCGAGAGCCAGCCGGGATTGGGGTCGGGGTCGGGTGTCCGCACGGAGCTCATGGGCCATTCTTACCGGCTCGGGGGCCCGATCGCGTGACGTGACGCTACGGGCGAACAGCACCGGCCCCGATGTCGGCACCCGTCGCTAGGCTCGGCCCATGGTGCAGATCGACCCGTCCCTCGTCCAGTGGTCCGCCGTCGAGGCCGAGCGTGACGGGCGTCCCCTGCTCGTGTTGCTGCACGGCGTGGGCTCGCACGAGGGCGACCTGATCGCGCTCGCCCCCTACCTGCCGCAGCAGTTCGTGGTCGCGTCGCTGCGGGCACCACTGCCCCACGGCGACGGCTTCTCGTGGTACTCGCTGTCGACTCCCGGCGCACCCGATCCGGGCGCCGTCGACGACGCGGCCGAGGCCGTGCTCGCCTGGCTCGACTCGCTCGGGGCGCACCATCCGTCCGTCAGCCTGCTCGGGTTCTCGCAGGGCGGGTCGCTCTCGCTGCAGCTGCTCCGTCACGCGCCCGAGCGGTTCGCGTTCGCGGCCGTGCTCGCCGGGTTCGTGGTCCCCGCCGCGGGCGACGACGCCACGCTCGAGCGCGCGGCCGCACGCGACGACGCCGTCACGGCCGCCCGCCCCGCCGTCTTCTACGGTCGCGGCGACGTCGACCAGGTCATCCCCGCCGACGCCGTCGAGCGCACGTCCGCCTGGCTCGAGACGCACGCCGACGCCGAGCAGACCGTCTACCCCGGGCTGGCCCACGGCATCTCGCAAGAAGAACTCGACGACCTCAACGCGTTCATCGGTCGCGTCACCGCCGCGCCGGTGGTCGACGGCGGTGCCTCCGTGGTGGCCGGCGAGGCCGCCTCCGCCGACTGACCACCGGGCCCCACCCGGCCCCGCACCACCCGACGAACGAAGGAGGCGCGCGATGGCGACGCTCTCGGTGTCCGGTTCCGCCACCCACCGCCACCGTGCCGAGCGCGGCGTCGTCCACCTCGCCGTGGGCTTCGACGGCGACGACCGCGAGGAGGTCGTCCGCGACACCGCCGCGGTGCACTCCCGCCTCACCGAACAGGCCACTGCCTGGCGCCGCCAGGAGGCCGCCACCTGGTGGAGCGCACAGAGCGTCACGGTCGCGGTCGAGACCGAGGCGACGACCGACCGGGGCGACGGGGCCGACGCGACCCGCGCCTCCTCGGTGGTGCGGTTCCGCACCCGGGCCGCCGTCGACGTGCGGTTCAGCGACTTCGACGCGTTGGCGTCGTGGGTGGGCGACGTCGCCGTCGAACCGGGCGTCACCGTCGAGTGGATCGAGTGGTCGCTCAGCCACGACCGCCGGCCCGAGGTCGAGAAGGCCGTGCGGGTCGCCGCGATCGCCGACGCGGTCACCCGGGCCGGCGACTACGCCGAGGCGCTCGGGCTCGGTCGGCCGACGCTGCAGTCGGTCTTCGAGCCGGGGTTGCGGCCCGGCGCTCCCGGTGGAGGCAGCCCGTTCGGCCTGGCCCGTGCCGTCGCGACGTTCTCGTCGGGCGGCCCCGTGGCGTTCGACCTGCACCCGGACGACATCGAGGTCACCGCCGAGGTCAGCGCCGACTTCGTCGCCTGACCCGTCTCCGGGCCCGACCGACCGGCAGGCCCGCCTCCCGCCTCACAGCAGCCGGTGCCACACCCCCTCGACGCCGATCGGCACGAACCCGACGGCCTCGTTGACCGCGAGCATGGGCCGGTTCTCCTCGGCGTTGAAGGTCAGCACGGACGGGCGTCCCGGCTTCTCCGCGATCAGTCGGTCGAGGTTGGCGACCTTGACGAGCCAGCCCAGCCGGTGCCCGCGGTGCTCACGCCGCACGAGGGTCATCTGCTGCATCGCGGGCCGCGACGCGTCGTCGGGAACCGCGAGGTCGGAGCACGCGACGAGTCGGCCGGTCGGCACGTGCTCGGCCGCCGCGGTCAGCGAGGCCCGCCCGCTCGCGGCGCGTCGCTGCTCGGCCTCGACCAGGCGGTCGACGGTCCAGACGTCCTCGGGCTCCGGCACGTTACCCATCGGTGCGTCGGTGCTCAACGCGGTCGCCATCGCCGCGACGTCGGACCGCCAGCGCGGAGGCGTGGGGCCGGACCAGGTGTGGACGCGGTACTCGTCCCCCGCCGCGGCGAGCGCCTCGGAGCGGATCGCGGCCAGCGCCTCCTCGTCGACCGGCAGGGGCAGGCGGCTGATGCGCTCGACCTGGCCGAGCGCATAGCCGCGCGAGAGCGCGAACCGGACCTCCGAGGAGGCGCGGGGCACCCATCCGTGACCGGTCGAGGCCTCGAGGCGGTCGCCCGGGGCGGGGCGCGAGCCCTGGCCGGACGCGACGAAGGAGATCGCGTCGGTCCTGCCCGCCGCGCGGGCGACGGCCTCGACGTGGTCGAGCAGGGCCGTGCCGAGCCCCCGGCGGCGGTGCTCGGGGGCGACGGCGACCCAGAGCCAGCAGGTCGTGACGGTCGGGTCGGCGAGCGTCTCGTAGGTGGCCTGGCCGACGATGCGACCACCGGACCGCACCACGAACAGCCGCCGCGGCGTGAACCGGTCGTGCCACTGCGGCAGCTGTTCGGCCGGGCCGAAGTCGAGGTCGCCGAAGCCGAGCACCTCGGCCTGGACGGCGTTCTCGAGGCCGATGGCCTCGACGTAGGCGGCGACGCGTGCGGCGTGGTCAGCGCGGTCGGCGCGGTTGGCATCGGCGTCGTGGCCGGCATCGGCGTCGGCTCCGGCGTCGGAACGGGGCTCGAGGGTGTCGGGCACGACGATCCCATCGATCACGATGTCGGTCACGGGGGCTCCGGGGTCGTGGCGGGGACGTGGTCCGCCGCCCGGCAGGGCAGCCGACCAGGGTAGCGCCGTCCTCGGCCTCCGCGCCAGGGGGGAGACGGCTCGATCCGCGGCGCGTAGAACGGGGCGATGAGCGATCCCTTCGACCTCGGACGGTACGTCGACGCGCAGGACGCCGGCGGCACCCACGACCAGGCCCTGGCCGAGCTGCGCCGCGGGCGGAAGACCTCGCACTGGATGTGGTTCGTCTTCCCGCAGATCTCCGGCCTCGGCCGCAGCGGCATGGACCGCACCTACGCGATCCGATCGCTCGACGAGGCGCGGGCCTACCTCGCCCATCCCCTGCTCGGCCCGCGCCTGCGCGAGGCGGCGGGCGTCGCGGCCCGGGCGGACGCCGCGAGCGCCGGCGAGTTGATGGGCGGGATCGACGCCCTCAAGCTGCGCTCGTCGATGACCCTGTTCGCGCGGGCCGACCCGGCCGAACCCGAGTTCCGGGCCGTGCTCGATCGTTGGTTCGACGGCGTCGAGGACGACCTGACCGTCGCCCGCCTCTGAGCCCGTCCGCGACCGTCCGTCGGACGACGGCTCCTCCCCGGACGAGGAGGCGCGGGTCGTCGCCCCCAGGCGCCGCGCCTCCCCTGCCGGTGTCGGCTCCCCCGGCTACGCTCGTCCGCATGCGCCAGCTCTACCCCGAGATCGAACCCCACGACTCCGGCCTGCTCGACGTCGGCGACGGCCAGCAGGTCTGGTGGGAAGAATGCGGCGACCCCGACGGCAAGCCGGTGGTCTTCCTGCACGGCGGGCCCGGCAGCGGGTCGTCACCCGCGCACCGCCGCCTGTTCGACCCCGACCGGTACCGCATCGTGCTGCTCGACCAACGTGGGGCGGGTCGCAGCACACCCCACGCCGGCACGTTCGGCACCGACCTCTCGACGAACACGACCCGCCACCTCGTGGCCGACCTCGAGACCCTGCGCGAGCACCTGGGCATCGACCGCTGGCAGGTGTTCGGCGGCTCGTGGGGCTCGACCCTCGCGCTCGCCTACGCCGAGACCCACCCCGAACGCGTCACCGAGCTCGTGCTGCGCGGCATCTTCACCCTGCGACAGAGCGAGCTCGACTGGTTCTACGAGGGCCCGGCGTCGAACGTCCTGCCCGACCGGTGGCAGGGCTACCTCGCCCCGGTGCCCCCCGACGAGCGGCGCCGCGGCGGGCTGATCGAGGCCTATGCGCGACTCCTCGCCGATCCCGACCCCGCCGTCCACGGCCCCGCGGCCGTGGCCTGGTCGTCGTGGGAGGCCTCGGCGATCACCCTGCTGCCCCGCCCCGACCTGGTCGAGCGGTACTCCGACCCGGCGTTCGCACTGGCCTTCGCCCGCATCGAGAACCACTACTTCGTCCATCGTGGCTTCCTCGACGAGGGCCAGCTGATCCGCGACGCACACCTCGTCTCGCACATCCCGACGGTGATCGTGCAGGGCCGCTACGACCTGTGCACACCGGCGACGACGGCCTTCGACCTGCACGCCGCCCTGCCCGACGCCGAGTTCGTCCTGGTCGACGACGCCGGCCACTCGTTCGACGAGCCGGGCATCCTCGACGCGCTCATCGCGGCGACCGACCGGTTCGCGTCCGAGTCGACGCCCTCGCGTGACGAGGCGAGCCGGTGACCGTCGTCCTCGCCGGCTGCGGCGACCTCGGCACCGAGGCCGCCCTGCGGTTCGTCGCCCTCGGGCAGCGCGTCCTCGGCCTCCGTCGCTCGGCGGGCAAGCTGCCGACCTCGATCGAGGGAGTCTCGATCGACCTGAGCAACACCCGCCCCACGCTGCCCGCCGACACCGAGATCGTCGTCGTCGCCCTCTCGGCCGGGTCCCGCGACGTCGACACCTACCGGGCGTCCTACGTCGACGGCCTGCGGAACGTCCTCGACGCACTCGACGAGGCCGGGGCGGTCGACGCCCGGGTGCTGTTCGTCTCGTCGACCGCCGTGTACGACGTCGACGACGGCAGCGTCGTCGACGAGACCACGCCGGCGACCGGTGCCTCCCCCACGGCCGAGGTCATCCTCGAGGCCGAGGCCCTGCTGCACGCACGTCGTCCCGACGGCATCGTCCTGCGCCTCGGCGGCATCTACGGCCCGGGCCGGGAGCGACTGATCACCCAGGTGCGCGACGGTGACGCGCGGCTGGCCGAGCCGGCCGGCAGCTCTCCCCACACGAACCGCATCCACCGTGACGACGCGGCGGCCGCGATCGTGCACCTCACCACCACCTCGGAGCCGACCGACGTCCTGTACGTGGGGGTCGACGACGAGCCGTCGAGGCTCGACGACGTGCTGGCGTTCGTGGCCGACGAACTGGGGTCGCCCGTGCCGCCGAGCGCGCCTCCTCGGGGTCGTCAGGCGGGCGGCGACAAGCGGTTGTCGAACGCACGACTACGCGGCACGGGATTCACCTTCGAGTACCCGACCTTCCGCGAGGGGTACCGGGCCGTGATCGCGGGCGAGGGCGTGCGGCACCCCTGAGCCGGGCCCAGCCCGGCTCGGGCCAGGCGGTGCGGGCCTGTCGGACCTGCCCCGCAGGTGCGGGCCGTGTGGACCACGCCCGCCGGTGCGGGCCGGGTGGACCCACGCCCGCCGGTCCGAATTGGGGGGGTCACCTCGCCCACCTCGCCCGCCTCGCGCGCGAGGACGCCGCCCAGCGGACGGGGCACCGCGTGGTGTCGCGGGGCCCGGTCCACTGGACGGCGTCCTCGAGGGCGGAGGGTGATCAGTGGATCGGCGTGCCACCCGTCACGGCGATGGTCTCGCCGCTGATGTAGCTCGACTCCTGGCTCGCCAGGAAGACGAACGACGGGGCGAGCTCGACGGCCTGGCCCGGGCGGCCGTAGGCGGCCTCCGAGCCGAAGCTCTCGATCTTCTCGTTCGGCACGAAGGCGGGCTGCAGCGGCGTCCAGACGGGGCCGGGCGCGACGCCGTTGACGCGGATGCCGCGTTCGGCCAGCTGCTGGGCCATGGCCCGGGTCCAGTTCGCGATGCCGGCCTTCGACACGGCGTACTCGGCGAGGTCGGGCGAGGGCTGGAAGCCCTGGATCGACGAGGTCGTGATGATCGAGGCCCCTGGCTTCAGGTGCGTCGAGGCGGCCTTGGTCAACCAGAACAGCGGGTAGATGTTGGCCTTGAGGACGTGGTCGAGCGTCTCGGTCTCGAAGTCGTCGATGCTGCTGACGGTCGGCATGACGCCGGCGATGATCGCCAGGATGTCGAGGCCACCGAGCTCGGCGACCGTCTTCTCGACGACGTCGACGTTGGTCTGCTCGACCTGCAGGTCGCCGGGCAACAGCACGGCGGTACGACCTGCCTCGCGGACGAGTGCGGCGACCTCCTCGGCCTGGGACTGCTCCTCGGCGAGGTAGCTCAGCGCGACGTCGGCACCCTCGCGGGCGAAGGCGATGGCCGTCGCGCGGCCGATGCCGCTGTCGGCACCGGTGACGAGGGCCTTGCGGCCGGCGAGGCGACCGCTGCCGACGTAGCTGGTCTCGCCGTGGTCGGGCTCGGGCTTCATGGCGTGGACGTCGCCGGGAGCGCTCTGCTGCTGGTGCTCGAACGGAGGCTGGGGGTACTGGGTGACGGGGTTCTGCGGGGTGTACATGTTGTCTGCCATGCCCCCGGTGTACGCGGCGGAGTGGGCGCGCCGGCCCAGCTTGTACCCCGGTCGGGGGTGACGTCGACGGCGCGGAGCGACGACAGGAACCGAGGAGGCGCGGCACCACCCCCGGGGAAAGATACGGTGGTCGCGTGCCCCTGCTGCCACTGCCTTCCGAGACTCCCCGTCAGGTCCTGCCCGCCTGGGTGCTGCGCGCCGACCGACGGGCCGCGAAACGCATCAACTCGGTCCGAGGAGTGCCGGTCGTCGACCGCAACCTCAGCCGCCTCAGCCACTTCGCCGACCACGGACTCTTGTGGGCCGCGGTCGCCGCGGGACTCGCCCTCGTCGGCCAGCGTCGTGCCGCGGTGCGGGGCACCCTGTCGCTCGGTTTCGCCAGCGCCATGGCGAACATCGTCGGCAAGCGCATCTTCGGCGGCAACCGGCCCCTGATCGACGACGTCCCGATCGAGCGACGTCTGCGCAGCCAGCCGCTGTCCGCGTCGTTCCCGTCCGGCCACGCGGCCTGTGCCGCCGGCTTCGTGACGGGCGTCGCGATCGAGTCGCCGGGAGCCGCGGCAGCCTTGTTGCCGCTGGCCGGTGCGGTCTCGTGGTCGCGCCTCCACGTGGGGGCGCACTGGACGTCCGACGTCGTCGGCGGGCTGCTCATCGGGTCGGGCGTCGCACTGCTGGGCCGACTCGTGTCGGCACCGCGCGGGCGCTGACCCCGGGCCGGCCCGCCGGCACCCGGTCTACCAGCGGGGGTGGACGGCCTCGCGGAAGTACTGGTCGTAGATGCGGACGACCTCGCTGTCGAGCCCGTCGTCGAGCTCGCCGACGCTGCCGGCCGCGGCGTTCGCCGTGGCCTGCGCGACGTTGCGCGCTCCGGGGATGACCGTGCTGACGCCCGGCTGCTCGACGATCCACGCGAGGGCGGCCTGCGGCACGGTGACGCCGTCGGGCACGGCCGCGGCGAACTCCTGCGCGGCGGCGACGCCCTGCTCGAAGTCGACACCGCTGAAGGTCTCGCCCTGGTCGAAGGCCTCGCCGTGGCGGTTGTACGTGCGGTGGTCGTTCTCGGCGAACGTCGTCTCGGTCGTGTACGTGCCCGACAGCAGTCCGCTGGCGAGGGGGACGCGCGCGATGATGCCGACGCCGGCCCGTCGTGCGGTCGGCAGCACCTCGTCGAGGGGCTTGAGACGGAACGCGTTGAAGATGATCTGCACGGTCGCGAGGTTCGGTCGGGCGATGGCGGTGAGGGCCTGGGCGGTCTCCTCGACGCTGACGCCGTAGGCACGGATCGCACCGTTCTCGACCAGCTCGTCGAGGGCGTCGTAGACCGCATCGCTCTCGAAGACGGGGGTGGGCGGGCAGTGCAGCTGCACCAGGTCGAGCGTGTCGACGCCGAGGTTGCGACGCGAACGGTCGGTCCAGGCCACGAAGTTGTCGCGGACGTAGTTCGACGGCACCTGGTCGAGCCGACGGCCCATCTTCGTCGCGACAGTGAGGGGCACGTCGGGGTTCGACGCACGGAAGCGCCCGATGATCTGCTCGCTGCGCCCGTCGCCGTACACGTCGGCGGTGTCGAAGAAGGTCACCCCGGACTCGACGGAGGCGCCCAGCACGTCGAGCGCGTCGCTCTCGCTGACGTCGCCCCAGTCGGCACCGAGCTGCCAGGTGCCGAGACCGATGACCGAGACGGGACGGTCGGCGAGGAAGGGTGAACGGGTTCCGAGGGTGCGGCTCTGCATGCCGTCGAGCCTAGCCACGCCGCCCGCCGACCCGCCCAGACTGCAGGGGCTCAGCGGCGCGACGCGTTCACGCTGCGGACCAGCGCGTAGGCGACGACGACCGAGACGAACGCCGCGAAGAGGAACGCCGCCCCGAACCCGGCCTGCCCCTGCAGGAGCCGGACGAGTCCGACGATCGCGAGAGCCGCGGCCAGCATGCCGAACACGCGCGCGACGACCGACTTCACGCGGCGTGCGGCCCCGGCCCGACGGCCGCCTCGTCGACGCGACGACACGGTCACCCGAGGCGACGAGCCGAGGCGACCGCCGCCTCCTTCGCCTCTCGCAGTTCGCGCGTCGCTCGCTCGCGGGCGGCCTCGGGCATCGGCAGCCGGTCGCTGAGCGTGAGGTTCGTCGCGATCGTCTCGACGCGCATGCCGAGCGTCGCCCCCAGGACGATCTCGAGGACCGGGGTGGCGTGGTCCCAGCCGGCCGTGGGCGTGCCGTCGTCGTAGACGCCGCCGCGGCTGGTCACCACGACCGCGGGTCGTCCGAGCATCGGCTGCTGGTCGTCGCCGTCGAAGGGCGCGGTGACGCCGGGCAGGTGGACGTTGTCGACCCAGGCCTTGAGCGTCGAGGGCAGCGAGTAGTTGTAGAGCGGCGCACCGATCAGGACGACGTCGGCGGCGACGAGCTCGGCGATCAGGGCCTGCTGCAGGGCCTCGTGGGCGGGATCGGGGGCGTCGCCCGGCTGCCGGAGCCGCGGCGGCCAGTGCAACGAGCTGTCGCTCAGGTGAGGCAGCGGGTCGACGTGCAGGTCGCGCCGGGTGACCGCGTGGTCGGCGCCGAGGTCGCGCCAGGCGTCGGCGAACGCGGCGGTGATCGCACGGGAGCGGCTCGTCGTGAGGTCGGCGGACGAGTCGAGGTGGAGCAGGTTCGGCATGCGCCCACCGTAGCCGGGGCGACCGACACGGTCGGCGAGGTTGCACACCGGGTGGAGACACCATAATCTCGTGCCAGCGAATTATGACTTGAGGTGATAAGTCATAAAAGTACGCGCTCGGATTCTGACTTGTGAGGTGCCGTGACCGCCACCTGGCCGCCGCTCGACCACGAAGAGGTCGCATGGGTGCCGTCCGGTCGCCCGACGGCCGGATTCCGTGCCGAGCCGTTCGGGTCGACCGTGTTCCGCGCGGCGGTGCCGCCCCTCATCGGCGCACTCGACCCCGCTCCGTCGCCCGAGGTCCGCGCTCTGGCCGAGGACGCCTCTCTCGAACTGACTCGCTTCGATGCCACCCTCGGCGGCGAAGTGGCGGCCTTCGCCCCGCTGCTGCTCCGCAGCGAGGCCCTCGCCTCGTCGCGCATCGAGAACCTGACCGCCAACGCCCGATCCGTGTTCTCGGCCGAGCTCGGGGATGAACGCAAGCGCAACGCGACCCTGATCGCGGCGAACACACGCGCCATGTCGGCCGCGATCGACCTGGCGGACGAACTGACCAGGGCGTCCGTCCTCACGATGCACGCCACGCTGATGGCTGCGGACCCACGACACACTCCGGGCGCCCTCCGGAACGAGCAGGTCTGGATCGGTCGGAGCAGTACCAGCCCCCTCGGTGCCGAGTTCGTCGCCCCGGTCAGCGCGCGGGTCCCCGGACTCCTCGACGACTGCCTGGAATTCGCACGACGCGACGACCTGCCCGTCCTCGTCCAGGCGGCCGTGACGCACGCCCAGTTCGAGACGATCCATCCGTTCACCGACGGAAACGGTCGGACGGGGCGCTCCCTCACCCAGGCGATGCTGCGGTCCAAGGGGGTCACGCGGTCCGTGACGGTGCCGGTCTCGGCAGGCCTGCTGACCGACGTCGATGCCTACCACCGAGCCTTGACGGCGTACCGGGCAGGTGAACTCGACCCCATCGTGCGATTGACGGCCGAGGCGTCCCTCCGGGCAGTCGCGAACGCCCGGACGCTCGTCGACGAGCTCCACGACGTCCGGGCATCCTGGTCGACCCGCGTCACCGCGCGGAGCGACTCGTCGGTCTGGCGCCTGCTCGACCTGCTCGTCCACCAACCCGTCCTCGACGCCACGACGGCCGCTTCCCGGCTCTCGCTCGCCCCGAGCAACGTCTACCCCCTGCTCCGACGGCTGGTCGAATCGGGAGTGCTGAAGGAGAAGGCCGAGTACAAGATGGGCACCATCTGGCGCGCGGACGATGTCCTCGAGGCGTTGGACGCGTTCGCGGCACGCTCGGGACGCCGAGGCGAGGCCACCGTGCTGAGCTGAGCCCCTCGGCGGAATGTCGGTGGTGCAGAGCAGGATGGCAACGATGACCGACGTGCTCGACCGCTTCTCCCCCGCGACCCGTGAGTGGTTCCGGGGGGCGTTCGCCGCGCCGACCCGGGCTCAAGAAGGCGCCTGGACGGCCATCAGCCAGGGCGACCACGCCCTCGTCATCGCGCCGACCGGTTCGGGCAAGACGCTCGCGTCGTTCCTCTGGTCGATCGACTCGTTGGCCTCGTCACCCCCGCCCGACGAGAAGCTGCACCGCACCCGGGTCCTCTACATCTCGCCGCTCAAGGCGCTCGGCGTCGACGTCGAACGCAACCTCCGTTCACCGCTCGTGGGCATCACCCAGACCGCGAGACGCCTGGGCACCGAGGCTCCCGACATCACGGTGGGCGTGCGCTCCGGCGACACGAGCTCGAGCGACCGCGGCCGTCTCGCCCGCACGCCGACCGACATCCTCATCACGACGCCCGAGTCGCTCTACCTCATGCTCACGTCGCAGGCGCGCGAGACCCTCAAGGGCGTGCAGACGGTCATCATCGACGAGGTCCACGCCGTCGCCTCGACGAAGCGCGGTGCCCACCTGGCCCTCTCGCTCGAACGCCTCGACGCCATGCTCGAGAAACCCGCCCAGCGCATCGGGCTCAGCGCGACCGTCCGGCCGCCCGAAGAGGTCGCGCGGTTCCTCGCCGGCCCGGCACCGGTCACCATCGTCAACCCCCGCGCCGACAAGAAGTTCGACCTGCGGGTCGTCGTCCCGGTCGACGACATGACCGAGCTCGGCACCGCCGCCCCGCTCGAGGGCTCGGCCGCCGGCGCCGCGCCGCAGGGCTCCATCTGGCCCCACGTCGAAGAGGGCATCGTCGACCTGATCGCCGCGCACCGCTCGACCATCGTCTTCTCGAACTCACGCCGCCTGGCCGAACGCCTCACGGCCCGCCTCAACGACATCTGGATCGAACGCCAGGGCGGCGACCTCGAAGCCGCCGAGCGTGCCACCGAGGAGGCGCGGGGCCAGCTGGTCACCGCCGGCCCGGTCGGCGACGACGCGGCCGCCGACGCCGTCGACCCCTTCGCCCCGGCACCCGCCGCGCAGCGCAACCCGGCCGTCGGCGGCGGGGCGCCGGCCCAGCTCATGGGCGGTTCGGGGCAGACCGCCGGCAGCGATCCCTTGCTCGCCCGGGCCCACCACGGCTCGGTGTCGAAAGACCAACGCGCCCTCATCGAGGACGACCTCAAGAGCGGCCGACTGCGCTGCGTCGTCGCCACGAGCTCGCTCGAGCTCGGCATCGACATGGGTGCGGTCGACCTGGTCATCCAGGTCGAGTCGCCGCCGTCGGTCGCCAGCGGCTTGCAACGCGTCGGCCGCGCCGGGCACCAGGTCGGCGAGACCTCCCGCGGCGTCCTGTTCCCCAAGCACCGGGCCGACCTGATCCACTCCGCCGTCGCAGCCGAGCGCATGGTCGCCGGGCTCATCGAAGAGCTGCGCGTGCCGACCAACCCCCTCGACGTTCTGGCCCAGCAGACCGTCGCGGCCGTCGCCCTCGACGAACTCGACGCCGACGCCTGGTTCGACACCGTGCGTCGCAGCGCCCCGTTCGCCACCCTGCCGCGCTCCGCCTTCGACGCCACCCTCGACCTGCTCAGCGGCAAGTACCCCTCCGACGAGTTCGCCGAGCTGCGACCTCGCATCGTCTGGGACCGCGTGCACGGCACCCTGACCGGTCGCCCCGGGGCCCAACGCCTCGCGGTGACGAGCGGGGGCACCATCCCCGACCGGGGTCTGTTCGGCGTCTTCATGGTCGGCGAGAAGGCCGCCCGCGTCGGCGAACTCGACGAAGAGATGGTCTACGAGTCCCGGGTCGGCGACGTGTTCGCCCTCGGGGCCACGAGCTGGCGCATCGAGGACATCACGCACGACCGCGTGCTCGTCTCGCCCGCCTACGGCCAGCCCGGTCGCGTCCCCTTCTGGAAGGGCGACGGCATCGGCCGCCCGGCCGAGCTCGGCAAGGCCATCGGCGGCTACGTCCGCGAGCTGTCGAACTCGAGCGAGGCCGACGCCACCACGCGCGTCGCCGCCGGTGGGCTCGACGAGCGCGCGGCACGCAACCTCATCGCGTTCCTCGGCGAGCAGAAGGCCGCCACGTCGTACGTGCCGACCGACACCACCCTCGTGGTCGAGCGCTTCCGCGACGAGCTCGGCGACTGGCGCCTCATCCTGCACTCCCCCTACGGCATGCAGGTGCACGCGCCGTGGGCACTGGCGGTCTCGGCCCGCATCCGCGACCAGCTCGGGGTCGACGGCGGGGCCATGGCTGCCGACGACGGCATCGTCGTGCGCATCCCCGACACCGATGCCGAGCCTCCCGGGGCCGAGCTGTTCTCGTTCGAGCTCGACGACCTCGACGAGATCGTCACCGAAGAGGTCGGCGGCTCCGCCCTGTTCTCGTCACGCTTCCGCGAGTGCGCCGCCCGGGCCCTGCTGCTGCCCCGGTACAACCCCGGCAAGCGGTCGCCGCTCTGGCAGCAGCGTCAGCGCTCGTCGCAGCTGCTCGACGTCGCCCGCAAGTACCCGCAGTTCCCGATCGTGCTCGAGGCCGTGCGCGAGGTGCTGCAGGACGTGTACGACCTGCCGGCCCTGATGAGCCTCACCCGCGACCTCGCCAGCCGCACCGTGCGCATCGTCGAGACCGAGACCGAGGTGCCCTCGCCCTTCGCCCGGTCGCTGCTCTTCGGCTACGTCGCGGCCTTCATGTACGAGGGCGACTCGCCGCTCGCCGAGCGTCGTGCGGCCGCCCTGTCGCTCGACTCGAGCCTGTTGCAAGAGCTGCTCGGCCGGGCCGAGCTGCGCGAGCTGCTCGACGCCGACGTCATCGACCAGCACGAGCTCGAACTGCAGCGCCTCGCCCCCGACCGCCGGGCCCGCGACATCGAGGGCGTCGTCGACCTGTTGCGTCTGCTCGGCCCGCTGACCACCGACGAGATCATCGACCGCAGCTGGCTCGCGGCGACTCTCGTCGCCGGTGACGTGGCCGCCCGCGACGACGCCCACCGCGCGCTCGAGACCGCCCTGACCGACCTCGCCTGGTCGAACCGCGTCCTGCGCTTCACCCACGCCGGCACGGTGCGCTGGGCCGGCATCGAGGACGCCTCGCGCCTCCGCGACGCCCTCGGCGTCGCCCTGCCGATCGGCGTGCCGACCGCCTTCGTCGAACCGGTCGACGACCCGCTGGGCGACCTCATCGGCCGGTTCGCCCGCACCCACGGCCCCTTCACTCCCGCCATGGTGGCCGACCGTCTCGGCCTCGGCACCGCCGTCGTGATGGACACCCTGCGGAAGCTCGCCACCCAGCGTCGCGTCGTCGAGGGCGAGTTCCGCCCCCGACAGCAGGGCAGCGAGTGGTGCGACTCCGAGGTGCTGCGCCGACTGCGCGGCAAGTCGCTG
Organism: Frigoribacterium sp. SL97; assembly: GCF_026625765.1. Taxonomy (NCBI): domain Bacteria; kingdom Bacillati; phylum Actinomycetota; class Actinomycetes; order Micrococcales; family Microbacteriaceae; genus Frigoribacterium; species Frigoribacterium sp. SL97. The sequence goes on along the minus strand of NZ_CP113062.1, from coordinate 650,660 downwards.
GCCGCGCTCCGGCACGAGGTCGAGCCGGTCGCCCCCGAGACGCTCGGGCGTTTCCTGCCCGCCTGGCAGCACGTCGCCACCGGGCTCAAGGGGTCGGGCCTGCGCGGCCTCGACGGCGTCGTGCAGGTCGTCGACCAGCTCAGCGGGGTCTCGCTGCCTGCCTCGGCCTGGGAGTCCCTGATCCTGCCGGCCCGCGTGACCGACTACAACCCGTCGATGCTCGACGAGCTCACGGCCACCGGCGACGTCATCTGGTCCGGCACCGGCACCCTGCCCGGCAACGACGGCTGGGTCAGCCTGCACCTCGCCGACGGAGCCCAGGTCACCCTGCCCGAGCCGTCCGGAGCCGAGACCGACGACCTGCAGCGCGAGGTGCTGGCGGCCCTGGCCGGTGGCGGGGCGTACTTCTTCCGCCAGTTGTCGGACGCCGTGGGCAGCACCGACGACGACGCCCTGGTCACCGCGATCTGGCAGCTCGTCTGGGCCGGGCAGATCACCAACGACACGTTCGCGCCCCTGCGCACCCAGGTGGGCGGCGGACGCACGCCGAGGCCGCGCACCCCGACGCGGTCGCGCTCGTCGTACCGCAGCCGCGGCCGGGTCGCCATGCCTCGACAGGCGGGCCCGCCCACCGTCGGCGGCCGCTGGTCGCTGTTGCCGCTGGCCGAACCCGACGGCACCGTGCGCGCCGCCGCGACGGCCGAGATCCTCCTCGAACGTCACGGCGTCGTCACCCGCGGCGCCGTCGTCAACGAGGGCGTCCGTGGCGGCTTCTCGACGGCCTACAAGGTGCTCAGCGGCTTCGAAGAGACGGGGCGGGCCCGACGGGGCTACTTCGTCGAGGGCCTCGGGGCGGCCCAGTTCGCGACCGGGCCCACGGTCGACCGCCTGCGGTCGTTCGTGCGCGACGAGGGCGACCGCCGCGACGACGACACCCTCGTCGCCGCGGGTCGTCAGCGCGACGTGCCCGTGGTGACCCTGGCCGCCACCGACCCGGCGAACCCCTACGGGGCGGCCCTGCCCTGGCCCGGGCAGACGCTCGACGGCGCCTCCGCCGACGAGGCCGCGGCCGTGGCGAGCGCGGCGGCACGAGCCGCCACCGCGGCGGCGGCGACCACGGCGACCGGAGCCGGGGAGCGCGCCGAGGCGGGCTCCGCCGCCGGCTCGACCCGCGCCTCCTCGGGGGCGACGACCGTGCGACGAGCGACACCCCAGGAGGCGCGGGCGGCAAGAAGAAGTCCGGTCACCGCCCGGGGCGCAAGGCCGGTTCGCTCGTGGTGCTCGTCGACGGGCGGCTCGTCGTCTAAGTGGAGCGCGGCGGCAAGACGGTGCTGACCTTCGGTGAGCCGGACGAGCGCGAGCTCGCCCTGGCCGCGGGTTCGCTGGCCGCCACCGTGCGCAACCGCATCGGCAAGCTCGCGGTCGAACGGGTCGACGGCGAGTTCGTTCTGGGCACCGCCCTCGGCGACGCCCTGCGCGACGCGGGGTTCGCACCGACGCCGAGCGGCATTCGGCTGAGGGCCTGACCGATGCCCGAAGGAGACACCGTCTACCGCGCCGCCAAGAACCTCGACGCGGTCCTGCACGGCCAGACGCTCACCGCCAGCGACTTCCGGGTGCCGGCGTTCGCGACCGTCGACCTCAGCGGTGAGGTGATCGACGACGTGATCGCCCGCGGCAAGCACCTGCTGCACCACATCGGCGACCTGACGCTGCACACGCACCTCAAGATGGAGGGCTCGTGGCACGTCTACCGGCACGGCACGAAGTGGAGACGTCCGGCCTACCAGGCGCGCGTCGTGCTCGAGACCGCCGACTGGGTCGCCGTCGGGTTCGACCTCGGCATCGTCGAGCTCGTGGCCCGCGACGACGACGACAGCGTGGTCTCGCACCTCGGCCCCGACCTCCTCGGCCCCGACTGGGACGCCGCGCGCGCCCTCGCCAACCTCGAGGCCGACCCGTCCCGCGAGGTGGGGCTCGCGCTGCTCGACCAACGGGTGCTGGCGGGTGTCGGCAACGTGTACCGCAACGAACTCTGCTTCCTGAGAGGCGTGCTCCCGACCCGTCCCGTCGGCGAGGTCGAGAACCGGCCCAAGATGATCGACCTCGCGCACCGGCTGATCCAGGCCAACAAAGACCGCGTCGACCGCACGACGACCGGCAACCTCCGCGGCACGACCGACTGGGTCTACGGCCGGGCGGGCAAACCGTGCCTGCGCTGCGGCACCAAGATCATGAGGGGCGAGCTCGGCGAGAGCGAACTCGAACTGCGCGACACGTACTGGTGCCCTCACTGCCAGAGCTGACGGTCGCCTGCCCGACCGCCACGCCACCACGCCACCACGCCACCACGCCACCACGATGTAAACATCCCGCCACGCAATCGTGTGGCGGGATGTTTACATCGTGGCGGCATGGGTCGGCGACCGAGCAGCGCCGGGATGCAGGGGCGATCGGCAGGGCAGGGTCCGAGCGCCTGAGAGCCCGAGCGCCCGGCCGTCCGGCCGCGTGTGACGCCCCGTGACGCGGATCGGCGTCGGTCCGAGGTGACGTGCCTACGATCAGCGACACCCGACGGCCGTACCCGGCGAGCCCGTCAGCGCGAGAGGACGACCATGTCGAACAGCAACCCCACCGACACCCGCAGCACCGCCAGCACCCCCACCACCATCGCCGAGCAGGTGACCGAGTTCAACGAGGGCTTCACCGCGCAGATCGGCCCCGACTTCTCGAAGGTCTTCGACGACGAGCGGAGCACCCTGCGCGAGGCCGGCGTGCCCGACGACGCCGTGCGACCCGGCGACACCGTCGTCGAGGCGACGCTGTTGACGCCCCAGGGCACCGAGGTCTCGCTCGCCGAGACCGTCGGCGAGGGGCCCGCCGTGCTCGTCTTCTACCGCGGTGCCTGGTGCCCCTACTGCAACCTGACGCTGAAGACCTACCAGGCCGAGCTGCTGCCGCGCCTGCGGGAGCGCGGCGTCGCGCTCGTCGCGATCAGCCCGCAGACCCCCGAGGGCTCCGAGGCGTCGGTGACGAACGGCAGCCTGGAGTTCCCCGTGCTGTCCGACCCGGGCAACGTGCTGAGCGGCGCGCTCGGCATCCGCACCGAACCGAGCGCCGACGCCCGCACCGTCCACACCCAGCTCGGGTTCGACGTCGCCGACAGCAACGCCGACGCGACGGGCGACATCCCCTTCCCCACCGTGCTCGTCATCGACCACGACGGGGTCGTCGTCTTCGCCGACGTCCACACCGACTACACGACGCGGACCGAGGTCGACGAGATCGTCGCCGCCCTCGACCTGCTGGAGGCGCGCGCGGCCTGACCCCGCCCGGTCACCCCGTCCGGTCACCGCGCACGGCCTGACCCCGCCGGTCACCCCGCCCGGTCACCCCGCCCGGTCACCCCGCGCGGTCACCGCGACGCGTCGCCCGAGGTCGGCACGGGCCAGACGTAGTCCAGGTCGGCGGGTTCGTCGCCGAACGCCGCGGCGTAGGCCTCGGGTGCCTTCGCCAGCAGCTTCGACCGGTGCGAGCGGTGGACGTCCTCCCGACCGAACCACGGAGGCAGCTCGAACTCGTCCGCGCGGAACGCCGCCGCGTCGGCGGGGACCTCGTCGAGGGTGGCCAGCGTCTTGTCCAGGCAGGTGTCGGCGAAGCCCCGAGCGACCCACGCCGCGCAGGTCTCGACCTGGTAGGCCATCAGCGCCGGCCGGTGCCCCCGCCACATCGCGGTGACCGGATGGCTCTGCCAGCCGTAGCCGGGCACGACGAGCGCCCGCATGACCTGGAGCGTCTCGACCCGCTGCTTGCCGAGACGCTTGTCGTCGAGCACCTCGGCGCTGGCACGGAAGTCGGCGTAGGGAAGGAACGTCTGCACCGCACCAGCCAACACGCCCGTGCGGGGCGCCGTGCGGCCGCCGAGGACGGGCGCGCGGCCGGTCCCGAGCCGGGCCGCGGCCGGACGATTGCGAACACCACCCCGCCCCGTGCGGTCCCCCGGGCGCGCATCCGCCTACCCTCGACCGAGGTGACCGGCCCGAACCCGGTGCACCCCGTCACGGTCGAGAGGACCCCATGTCGAACGCCGACTCCCCCATCCCCACCCGCATCGCCGACAAGGTGACCGAGTTCAACGAGGGGTTCACCGCCGAGATCGGCACGGAGGCCACGAAGGTCCTCGACGACGAGCAGTCGGCCCTCCGCGACACGGGCGTCCCCGCGGCCGCCGTCCGGGTGGGCGACACGATCGTGGACGCGACGCTCGTGACGACCGCCGGCGACGAGGTCTCGCTGTCGGAGACCGTCGGTGAGGGCCCGGCCGTCCTGGTCTTCTACCGCGGCGCCTGGTGCCCGTACTGCAACCTGACGCTCAAGACCTACCAGGCCGACCTGCTGCCCGAACTGCGGGAGCGCGGCGTCGCCCTGGTCGCGATCAGCCCCCAGACGCCCGAGGGCAGCGAACGGTCCGTCGCGAACGGCGGCCTCGAGTTCCCGGTGCTGTCCGACCCGGGCAACGTGTTCGTCCGGGCCCTGGGCATCCAGACCGAGCCGGTCGCGGCCGCCCGTGCGGTGCACTCCGACCTCGGATTCGACGTCGCCGACAGCAACGCCGACGCGACCGCCGACGTTCCGTTCCCGACCGTCCTCGTCGTCGACCGCGACGGCAAGGTCGTCTTTGCCGACGTCCACGTCGACTACACGACCCGCACCGAGGTCGACGAGGTCGTCGCCGCCGTCGACGCGCTCGACACGCCCCCGGCCTCCTGACCGGCACCGCGCCTCCTGCGCCGCACCGCGCCTCCTGACCGGCGCCGCGCCTCCTGCGCCGCACCGCGCCTCCTGAGGCCGAGGAGGCGCGCCCGGCCCGGCCCCGCCGGTCACACCCCGCCGGCCACTCCCCAAGGCACAGCGCAAGGACCCCGTCCCCGACGACGGCCCCCGAAGGATCGGGATGCATCGTCCGGGACGGGGTCCTCCGTCGGTCGGCGGTGCCGCTCAGTTCGGACGGCCACCGGCGTCGACGGCGGGTGCCGGGGCGGCGGCGTCCTCCCCGAGACCCACCCGCGAGTGCCGACGCCCGTAGGCGAAGTACACGACGACGCCGATCACGAGCCAGACGGCGAACCGTGCCCAGGTGAGCGTGGTCAGGTTGAACATCAGCCAGACGCAGAGCACCGCCGACAGGATCGGCAGCACGGGCGACAGCGGCACCCGGAACGCGCGCGGCAGGTCGGGCCGCGTGCGCCGCAGCACGATGACGCCGATGCTGACCAGCACGAAGGCCGACAGCGTGCCGATGTTGATCATCTCCTCCAGGACGCCGACGTCGGTGAACCCGGCGATCAGGGCGACGAGCACACCGGCGATGACCTGGACGCGCACGGGCGTCTTGCGGACGGCCGAGGTCTTCGCGAGCCAGCGGGGCAGCAGGCCGTCGCGTGCCATCGAGAAGACGATGCGGGCGAGGCCGAGCAGCAGCACCATGATGACCGTCGTCAGGCCGATGAGGGCTCCGATGGCGATGACCTGGGCGGCCCAGCCGACGCCGACCAGGTCGAAGGCCGTGGCCAGGGTCGGGGCCTCGACGGCGGCGAGGTCGCGGTACGACACCATGCCGGTGAGCACGATCGACACCATGACGTAGAGCACGGTGACGATGGCCAGGCCCAGGAAGATGCCGCGGGGCATCGTCTTCTGCGGGTTCTTGACCTCTTCGGCGCTGGTCGCGACGACGTCGAACCCGATGAAGGCGAAGAAGACGAGCGAGGCGCCGGCGAGCAGGCCGAAGACGCCGTACTGCGCGGGCTCGGCACCCGAGACGAACGAGAAGAGGGACTGCGTCCAGACGTCTCCCTCGCCGGCCGGGCGGGGCTGCGACGCCGGGACGAAGGGCGTGTAGTTCGACGACTTGACGAAGAAGAAGCCGACGACGATGACGAACAGCACGATCGCGACCTTGATCACGGTGAAGACGCTGCCGACGCGCGAGCTGAGCTGCGTGCCCAGGACGAGCAGCACGGTGAAGAACGCGACGATGACGAACGGCGCCCAGCTCAGCTCGAGCGGCCCGATCGACAGGGTGTCGGGCACGTCGAGACCGAAGCCGGAGAACACGGTGCTGAGGTAGATGCCCCAGTACTTGGCCAGCACGGCCGCGCCGGTGAGGGTCTCGAGGATGAGGTCCCACCCGATGATCCAGGCCAGGAACTCGCCGAGGGTGGCGTAGGTGAAGGTGTACGCGCTGCCCGCGACGGGGATGGTCGAGGCGAACTCGGCGTAACACATGATCGCCAGGCCGCAGGTGACGGCCGCGAGGATGAACGACAGCGTCACGCCCGGGCCCGCGAAGTTCGCGGCGGCGTTGGCGCCCACCGAGAAGATGCCGGCCCCGACGGCGACGGCGATGCCCATGAGGGTCAGGTCGGTGACGCCGAGCGAGCGCTTCAGCCCGTTCTCGGGCCCCGTCGAGTCGGCGAGCGACGACTCGACCGACTTCGTGCGCCACAGGGTGCTGAGACCCCGGGCCTTGGGGACGGTGCTCATGCTGCCTCCTGGGTGGTGCGGGCGATGGGGTCGCCCCGTCTCGGGGGACGACGCGCCAGCATACCGGCGGACCGGCCGCGTCTCGTAGCATGGCGGGCGAGGGGGGCATCGTGGACGGACGACCGTGGCAGCCGACGCGTCCCGAGCGCCCGGCGGCAGCCCGGGAGGCGCGGGCCGGCTCCCCGGCGACGCCCGCCTCCGCGACCGGTCACCCCGACGAGCACGCAGCCGACGTCGATGCTCGCGACGGGTACGACGGGGTGGAGGCCACCGGAGCAGGACGGCGCGCGGGGCGACCCCCGCTGCAGGCGGTCGGACGCCGGACGGGTCGTGCGCTGCGCCGGGGGTGGAGCCGCGCCTCCCGGGCTCGCCGCCTCGGGCTGACGGTCGGCGCCGTCGCCGTGGTGACCGCGCTCGTCGCCGGCGCGGGCCTCGCGATGCAACCGCGGTACGACGAGCCGGTGCGCCCCACGATGCTCGTCGACGACCTGCGGTCCGAGCCCACGGCGACCGTCTGGCGGACCGACCTGGCCGGTGCGGCCACGCCCGGCATGCCCTCGGGGTGCGCCTACTACGCGTTCGCCGGGATGGTCGGTGACGACGCGCTCGTCACCGCCCAGTCGGCCGAGCAGTCCGACCGCTGCGGGGGTGCCGGAGGGCGCCTGGCCCGGGTCGACGGCGACACCGGTGACGTGGTGTGGAGCGCGAACGTGGCCACGGCCCTGGGGCGGGCCGTGCGGTCGGTCCGGGTGACGCCGGACGCCGACGGACGCACCGCCACCCTGGTCGTCGAGGTCGACGCGGGTTCGACCCTGGCCCGGCTGGACCTGCGGACGGGCGAGGTCACCGACTGGTCGTCTGCGGTCGAGTCGTCAGATCCCGACCAGGTGACGCGCATCGAGGAGGTCTCGACGACGACCGTCCTCGTCTCGCACCAGCCCCGGACGAGGTTCGGGCCCGACGGCTCGGGGCCGACCACCGACGAGGGCGACGTGACGGGGTACGAGCTCCGTGCCCTCGACGCCCCCGACGCCGTGTCGTGGCGAGCCGACGAACCGTCGCAGGCCACCGTGAGGCTCGTCGACGACGAGTTCTACGTGCTGACGACGGCCGGCGACGGATCACGGGTGATCGACGCCGCCACCGGTGACGTGCACCGCCTGCCGATCGACGACGACACCTACGGCTGGCCCGAGGCGGCCGGCGACCACGTCGTCGTGACGCTCGCCGCCCCCTCCGGGCAGCAGCTGGTCGCCTTCTCGCAGGACCGGCCGGGCACCGTGGACTGGTCCGCCGACCTGTCGGGCGACGCCTCGCTGATCGTGTCGGACCGGTGCGTCACGGTCACGGCCCCCGTCGTGAGCGGCGACCCGGTGGTCGCCGGGCCGAGGGGCTCCGACGACTCGGGCGACACCGCCGACGCGGGCGACACCGCCGACGCGGACGGACCCGTGGGTCGGAGCGCGGTCACCTGCCTGTCGCCCTCGACCGGCGAGACCGTGTGGTCGACCACGGTCCCGGTCGCCCGCGGACAGACGGTGCAGTCGGGGTGGAACCCCTCGCCGAGCTCCGCCTTCGACGACGTGCAGGTCACCGTCTCACCGTCCAGCGACTTCGGCGACGAGACCTCGACCGTGACGACGTTCGACGCCCACGACGGGCGCGTGGTCTTCGAGGCGACCCTGCCGGGGTACTCGGCACCCCTCGCCCAGGGCCGCACGACCGTCTACCAGCAGACCTTCGGGGTCGACGGGCGTCTGGCGATCGTCGCCCTCGACCGGTCGAGCGGCCGCGAGCTCTGGCGGACGTCGCGTGACGACGTGCTGACGTACGAGTTCTGGGGGCAGCACCTGGTCGTCGTGACCCAGGACGGCGTCGTCCGACGCCTGGCCGATCCGACGGCGGTGGCCGACCGCTGACGTCACGGCTGCGGCGCCGACGAGCTCGGCTCAGAGCAGCCGGTCGAACCGCTGCGTGGGCCGCTTCAGCAGCGAGTGCTCGAACGGGTCGCCCGCGGCCACCCACCCCTCGCTCTCGTAGAGCCCGACCGCGGCGACGTTGTCGAGGAGCGCGTGCAAGGCGACGCGGTGGTGGCCGAGCGCGCCGAGCTGGCGGGTCGCCTCCCTCAAGAGGGCACGCCCCAGCCCGCGCGCCTGGGCGCCGGGCCTGGTAGCCAGCAGGCCGACGACGGGGGCGTCCTCGGGGTCGCCCGGCAAACCGCTGCCGGGCCGCGTCGCGAGCACGAACCCGTCGACGCCACGAGGCCCGTCCACGTCGGGCCCGTCCACGACGGGCGCGTCCGCGACCAGCCAGACGACGCCCGCGCCGAACTTCGGCCGGGCCCGCTCGGCGACCCCATCGAACGCTCGCCCGTCGCGTGCAGCACACGCCGCGACCCAGACGGCCAGGCACGCCTCGACGTCGGCCGGCACAGCACACCGCAGTTCGTGCACGGCACCGCGACTAGACACGGTGGGATGCACGAGACGCGGTGCGGTGCCACACGACCCGGTGCGACACGACCCGGTTCGACACGGACTACCCCCGCACCAGCAGCGGGAACACGAACACCGCGAAGAGGAAGAACGCCGCCATCACGCCGAACACGACGTAGGTGCCGCGGCCGACGACCCGCTGACCGGAGGCCTCCCGGCGCTGCAGCACGCGGCGACGGTAGATCACCTGGATGACCACGAGCACGACGATCGCCAGGGCGAGGATCGAGATGACGACGGCTTCGATGGCGCGGCTCCTTCGGGGACGGGCGACGAGAGGGCGAACGGGCGGCGCCGCTCGTGCACCGGCGGGCGGGACCGGACGGCCCGCACCAGCCTAACGGCCGACCCCGGGAGCCCAGGAGGCGCGGGTCGCGACCCCGGGACCGCTCACGGCCCGCCCGCACGCCCGCCTCGTACCATGGCCGGGTGACGGACGACGCCCGACCGAGCGACCAGCCGTTCGCGCGCGCCCGCCGCCGCGGGGCCGCCGTCTGGCACCGCGCCTCCCGCCCTCGCCGTCTCGCCCTCGTGGCCGCCGCGGTGGTCGCCGCCGCGGCGCTCGTGACCACCGCCGGCCTGGTCGAGGCACCGCGGTACTCGTCGGCCGCCGCGCTCGACGGCGTCGTCGGCGACGACCTGCGGCACGAGCCCGTCCCCGGGTCGTGGACGCTGACGCCCGCCGACGTCGGCGTGCCGGCGGACCAGGGTCGGTGCCTGCTCTGGCAGGCGGAGCCCGCGGTGGGCCCCGACCGGCTCGACGGCGACGTCCTCGTCAGCGCCGGCGGTGCCGCGGGCGACGACGGCAGGGGCACGAGCGCCGCCACGGACGTCGGCGCCGACTGCCGCTTCGACGGCGGCTTCGGCAGCACCGCGCAGGCCGTCAGCCGGCTCGCCCGGGTCGACCCCGTCGACGGCACCGTCCGCTGGTGGGTCGACCTCGGCACCGAGCTCGACGCCGGCAGCGGCTTCGTCCAGGTCTGGCCCGCCGACGGCGCCACCGACACGGCCCTCGTCTCGACGCTGGGCTTCGGCGGGGACGGGTTCGCCTCGTCGTACGCCCGCCTCGACCTCGGGACCGGCGAACTGACCGACGTGACCACCTCGCCGAACGGGCGTGCGCGCCTGACCGACGCCACCGCCTCCTGGGCCCTCGTCTCGAGCGACCCGCAGTTCTCGTACCAGGACTCCCGCGTCTACTACGACGCGGAGCCCGGCACGGGCGAGTTCTCGCTCTACGCCGCCGACGACCTCGACACCCCCGTGTGGACGGGCGAGACCACCGGCAGCCAGGACGAGGCCCTGACCCCCGACGGTCTGCTCGTCCTCGACGGCGGGACCATCACCGCGGTCGACGGACGCACCGGCGAGACGCACGACTGGGGGCCCGACCTGCCGACCGCCACGACCCTCGTCGTCGACGGCGACCTCGTCGTCGTGGGCCTCGACCCGGCGATCCCCACCTCGACCGACGACACGGACGGCACGGTGGTGGCGCTCTCGCTCGACGGGCGCGAACTCTGGCGGCACGGCTTCCGCCAGGACCGCGGGGTGCAGGCGACCGGCGACTGCCTCGTCTTCTCGACCACGCCCGGGGTCGTCTGCGTCGACCGCCGCACGGGCGCCGAGCTCTGGACGACCCCGCCCCGCGACCGCCGCCACGGGCTCGCGCGGGTGACCACCGACCCGGCCGGCGACCGGGGGTCGCTCGTCTTCGCCCAGACCTGCGAACCAGGAGGCGCGGGGGCGGTGTCCGGCGACCTCACGTCGGACGAGGCGGCCCAGCGCACCGTCCGCCTGCTCGACGCGGCGTCGGGCCACGAGCTGGCCCGGGCGGTGGTGCCGGGCGAGTCCCAGATCGCGCTCGTCGGCCGCACGACCGGCTACGCCACGACCGCCTCGAGCGGTCGCACCTCGACCGTCACGGCCTTCGACCTGTCCGACGGCCGCCGCCTCTGGCAGCTCGACACCGAGCGCGACCAGCTCGGCTTCTGGGGCGGCACGCTCGTCGCGAACCACCCCGACGGCAGCGTGCAACGCCTCGTCGACCCGGTGCGCCTGGTCGAACCGGTGCGCCTCGTCGGCTGAGCCGGGCCCGCCCTCGCCGACCCGCGCCTCCTGCGCTCGGCCCTACCGCGCCCCGGCGGTCATCACGTAGGCCATCGCGTAGGCCCGCGAGTTGCCGTCGTCGATGCCCGTCTCGGGCAGGTCGGCCAGTGCCGTCAGGGCCGCCGCGGCCTGGTCGGGCCCCTCGAGGGCCGAGTACATCAGCACGTAGTCGCCGAGCGGCCGGTCGAAGCCCGAGGCGCTCGCCTCGTCGACCACGCGCGCGATCTGCCGGGCGCCTCCGCCCGCCGACGACGTCAGGTACGACACCGAGGTCGGGCTCAGCGGGATCAACTGGATGCCGGCGATCGCCGACGGCTCGGCCGAGAACCAGGTGCCGTAGTCGCGCTTGCCACCCCAGGTCAGCGAGACGATCGCGTGTCCGTAGCCGGCGGACGTCGGGCCGGTCAGGTCGGGGGCGAGCCAGTAGGCCAACGCCGACGAGGCCTCGCCGCTGAGCATCCACGACGCCTCGTCGCCGAGCGCGTCGTCACCCGTGGCCGCGGCCCAGAGCGACAGGCCCGCGTACGCGTTGACCGCCTCGGACGACGACTCCTGGTTGTTCCCGTCGGCGAACGGCGAGTAGCCCGAGGCCCAGCTGTGCGACCAGTAGGGGTCGAAGGCGCGCCGGTCGGGGAACGACCCGTTGTCGGCGCCCGAGGCGATGTCGGCGGCGAGCAGGTCCATGACCGGACGCCAGCGCTCGGCCAGTTCGGGGTCGTCGGCCGCGACGACGCCGGCGGCGTAGAGGAAGTAGCCGTAGTGGAAGTAGTGGTCGTTGAACTCGTCCGAGCCGAACGACGCCGCCTTGCCGACGACGCCCTTCACGGCGGGGTCGTAGACGAAGCACTCCTGCTCGCGCGTCTCGCAGCCCGAGGGGTCGGTCCACCGGTCGAGTCGGTCGACGACCGACGTGCGGAGGGTCTCGGCCGACGCGTCGTCCCCGAGCTGCCGGGCGAGCTGCAGGAGCATCGCCGACCGGTAGAGCGCCTTGCCGCCGTAATAGGTGTCGACCGGCGTCTCCGCCGTGCGGGCGACGTCGACCTCGACCTGGTCCTCGAGCTGCGTCCTCTGGTCGTCGCTCAGCCCCGAGAGGTCGAGCCCGGTCGAGGCCGTGGTGACCGGTGCGTCGAACGCCAGCGTCGAGCCGATCGACAACGGGACGGTGCCGTAGATCGTGTCGTAGCCCAGCCCGGTGCCGCCACCCGTCGCCGCGTCGCCCATGTGCGGGGCCGGGACGAGCAGGGTGTCTCCCCCGGCCGCCGTCTCGTAGCCGAGCTCGGTGGTCGACACCGCCGACGACCCGGACCCGGAGGCGCGGTGCGCGGTGGTCACCGACGTCAGCGGCGAGGCGGCCGCGTCGAGCACCGTCCGCACCTGCTCGTCGGTGGCCCCGTCGGGCAGCGGCACGAGGACGACCGAGCCGCCCTCGTCGAGCCGGACCGCCGTGCCGTCGAGGCCGCCGTCCGTCACGGCGACGCCCCACGTCGTGCTGCCGACGGTGAACGTGCCGCGCCCGTCGCCGACGGTCGTGACGGCAGTCCCGAGGGTGTCGGTCTGCGCGGTCGCGGCGGTGTACGAGACGACCGGCGAGCCCTCGGCGACGGTCGTGTGACCGAGCACCGCGTCGCCGTCGAGGTGCGCGACCGTCACCGAGACGTCGTCGTAGGCGCTGATCTCGGTCGCCGAGGCCTGGACGTCGAGGGTGACGTCGGGCAGGGCGGGCGAGACGATCGCCTTCTCGGAGGCCACCGGCACCGGGAGTCCCGCGGCGAAGCCGGCCTGCGTCAGCTGGAACGAGATCGGGAACGGGAACACGGGCGTCGGCTCGTCACCGAAGACCAGCCCCGAGAACCAGGTGTTGGTGGGCGGGACGAGGCCGTCGGCGAGGCGCATGGTCGGGACGGTGCCGACCGACTCCTGGGGCAGGGCGGCGACCAGGGGGTCGACCTGCGAGGCGGGGAACACGTCGCCTCCGGCGTCGGGGCGGCCCGTGGTGTCGGCGTCCGTGTCCGAGCCGCCGGTGCAGCCGGCCAGCACGAGCACGCCGGCCGTGCCGAGGGCGACGCCGGCGAGGACCCGGCGGAGGGTCGGGAGGCGCGGGGCGGGTCGGATCTCGACCCGCGCCTCCCGGGGGTGACGAGCCGGCCCGGAAGCGATCGGTGATCCCGAACGATCCCGTCGGCCGGACCGACCCGTCGTCTTTCTCCGTGCGCCGGGGATCGTCAGACCCCGATCTGGCGCAGGAAGTCCTGCATGGTGTCCACGGGCCCGGCGAGGATGCCGTCGTCGCGGAGGTGCATGGTCGCCTCGACCGGCGTGCCGCTCGCGACGAGGCCGTTGTAGGCCCCCTCGCTCAGCTGGTCGCTGACCACGCGGACGGTGGCCGCGGCCGCGCCGTCCTTGGTCTGCACGCTGACCAGGTCGACGCTGCCCTCGACGACCTGCTGGTTGGGCCAGCATCACGTCGACGGTCGCGCCGTCCTGGATGCGCTCGTAGTCGCGGGGAGTGAGCGTGAAGTCGGCGTCCACGAAGAGCGTGCCGGCCTTCTCGATGGTCGCGACGGACGTTCCCGAGCCGAGGAACCCGCCCTCGCGGACGTCGAGCTGCGACAGCGTGCCGTCGACGGTGGCCATGAAGGTGATGGTGCCGTCGTCGTCCACCGTGTAGGCGTCCGTGTCGGGGACGACGACGTCGTCCGCGAGGTCCTTCTGCAGCGAGGGGCTCTGCAGCGAGAAGAGCACGTCGCCCTTCTTCACCCGGTCGCCGACCTCGGCGTCGGTCGAGGTGACCGTGCCGCTGTAGTCGGTGCCGACGGAGAAGTCCTGGCTGGCGATGGCGGCACTGGTGCTGATGACCTGGGCCTGCCGCTGCGTGAAGATGACGGTGAAGACGGCCACGAGGGCGAGCACCACCAGGATGCCGACGGTCATCTTGATCCTGTTGCCCCAGGTCATGAGACCACCTTCTCTCGGTCGTTCGTGTCGTGTCGGTCGGGTCCGGACACCGGTCCCGCGTGCTGTGTGTGCGACGCCTCGTCGCCGTGCTGCGCCTCGTGGGCGTGCTGGTCGTCGGCCACGGCCAGTCGGGCCTCGAGCAGGTGACGCCGCTCGTCGTCGCGTCGGCGCTGCTCGAGTCGCTGCTCGGACGACAGCTCGAGGAACTCGTCGTGGCTCCGGGGCAGGGGCCGGGCGACCTGGGTGCGGAGGGTCTGAGTCGCCACGGGCCCGGTCGTGATCGGACCGGCGACGGTCGTGCGAGCGCTCGACCCCGAGCGGGCGGCACGCTTGATGGCTCCGGCCTCACGCAGGGCCGCGAGCAGGAAGGCCGAGAGCACGGCGGTGTTGATCAGGTTCCAGACCGTGGCGAGCGTGAGCACCCGGTTGTCCCAGTCCCGCCAGATCGCGACGAGCGAGGTCAGCGACAGGAAGAGCCAGAACAGCACCTGGGGCACGAGCACGTTGAACGGACTCGACGCCTTGCCTCCGCCGGTCACGTGCCAGGCCGTGTCCTTGCCGCTCAGCACGTTCCACAACGCCTTGACGTAGATCGGGAACGACACCGACGCGAGCATCAGCACCTCCCAGCGGAACGACCCGAGCGTGAAGAAGGCGAGCGCGATCTGCAGCAGGTAGAAGCCCGAGTAGAAGAGCAGCCACTGCAGCACCGAGATGTGCAGGTTCATGGGGCGCAGGTCGAAGAAGATCTCCATCGGCGGCACCATGATCAGCAGCAGCGGGGCGATGCCCGTCAGGTAGTGGGTGGCCGTCAGCGTGTACTGGAAGCGCTGGTCCATCGTCAGGGTGCGGCGGGGGCTCAGCGGGTTGTGCCGGAAGAGGATCTCGAAGCCGCCGGTCGCCCAGCGCAGCTGCTGCTTGCTGTACGCCTCGATGGTCTCGGGGGCGTCGCCGATCGCGAGCGTCATCGGGATGTAGATCGAGCGCCACCCGGCCTCGTGCAGGAACAGGCTCGTCCAGACGTCCTCGGACTTCGAGTCGGTGTCGATGCCGCCGACCTCGTCGATCGCCGCACGGCGGAAGATGACGTTGGTGCCGACGCAGAACGCGGCGTTGAACCGGTTGCGGCCGGGCTGGATGTACCGGTAGAAGACGGCCTGCATGTAGCCGGCGCCGCGGCTGACGATGCTCACGAGGTTGCCGTACGACTGCGGGGTCTGGACGAAGGCGACCTTCTCGTCGATGAAGAACGGCACGGTCTCGTGCAGGAACATCGGCTTGGGCACGAAGTCCGCGTCGAAGATGGCGAAGTAGTCGCCCTTGGCCACCGACAGGGCGTAGTTGACGTTGCCCGCCTTGGCGCCGTGGCTGGTCAGCCGGCGGATGTACCGGGCGCCGAGCCTCGCGGTGAGGTCCTTGACCTCGTCGCTCCGACCGTCGTCCAGCACCCAGGTGCGGTGCGCGCCCTGCATCGCGACGGCGGCCTGGACCGTCATCGCGATCTTCGACAGTTCTTCGCCGTAGACCGTGACGAAGACGTCGACGACGACGGTCTTCCCGTCGACGACGATCGGCCACAGGTGCGGCTGGTCGCGGACGCCGAGCCGGTCGATCGCGTCCTCGTCGTAGAGCGTGTCCTGCGTCGAGTGGAAGTCGAAGTCCCGGGGGTTCTGACCGCCCGAGAGGATCGTCCACATGGCCAGGAGGGCCTGCAGCACCAGGACGGCCTCGGCGATGATCACCGCGACGTAGGGCAGCAGGTCACCGCGGTTGGCGGGGTTCAGCAGGAACTGCCCGTAAAGCAGGATGCCCATGGTGCAGGCGAGCACGAGCAGCACCATGAAGGGTGAGTGGGCACGCCCCTCGGTGCGCGAGACGACCGACGCGTGGTGGTCGCTCGTGATGCGCGTCGTGGGGCGTGCCCGCGATCCCCGCTCCTCGTCGTGGTGTGCCAGGCGCCTCAGTTCGCTGCGCGAGCGAGGTGCCACGTCGAGGGCGGGGCCGGTGTCGGGTGCACCGGTGTCGGGTCGGTTTTCGGCGTCGCTGTCGCGGACGCGCATGGTTCGGGACATGCGTGTTCTCTCCGGGTTCGGGTCTGAGAGACGACCGGACGCCGGCGGCGGTGGGTGACCGCCGTCGGACGTCCGGAGGGGCGTCGGCGACGGCGGCGACTCGAGGTGACGCGCCGGGGTGGGCGGCGGTCGGGTGGGAGCCAGGGGCTCCCGTTTCGGGTCCGTCGACTGCGAGCGGTTCGGGCCACTCGATCGACGGGTTCGCCTCCGGTGTGGGCCTTTCGGGGGACCGTTCCGGGGACGTGTCGAAACAGTACAGGGTCGTTCCTGCCGATTCGCGACACCCGTTCGGGGGGTACGCCCCCTCGAAGGGGTCACAGGCCGCATGGACAGCGGGGAGGTGACACCCGTCCCGGCCCGAGGCTCACCCGTCTCACCCGTCCGGGGGGCACGCCGCGGGGCGGGTGGCACCGACCCGGGCGGGCGGGCCGAGGAGGCGCGGGTGGTGTCCTCGAGGACGGCCACGCCCGGGCGTGTCGCAGGCCGGTGCCGTCGTGGGCAGTGCCCGTCGCGGGCCCGGCCGCGTCCCGGCCGGGCGTCAGACGGTGAGGTCGGCCAGCCAGCCGGCCAGGAACTCGGCCCCGGCCTCGTCGTGGATCGCGCCCGTCGAGCTCGTCAGCACCGGGTACGGCGTCGCCGGCACGCCGTCGGCCGGGCGGACGTCGACGTGCGCGACCGCGTGACCCTGCGCGTGCAGCCAGTCGGCCATGGCGTAGTCGCTGCGCGAGTCGCCGACCGTGCGCCAGGCGAGCGGGGGCTCGCCGTCGGCCGCCAGCAGCTCGAGCGCCCGCTCGGCCCCGAGGTCCTTGCCGAGCCGCACCGACTCGATGTCGGTCGAGATGATCGTCGGGTCGACGCGCCACTGCACGGCCCCGGAGGCGTCGGGCCGCACGTCGTCGAGTCGGCGCACGCCGAAGCCCCGGCGGACCAGCGCCTGCATCGCCTTCTCGTCGAGGTCGCGTTGCCGGCCCAGGTAGGTCGACGACTCGACGCTCGTGAGCTGCTCGATCGAGACCATCGCGTGCTTGGTCGTGTCGTAGAACACCAGGTCGGCGAACTCGTCCGCCACCAACGCCTGCATCTCGGCGCCGAAGTCGGCGGGCATGGCGAGCGACGAGTCGACCTCGATCGGGCCGATGCCGTCGACACCGTGCTCGGGGCCGATCGTGAACCAGACGGCACCCTTCTCGCAGACGCCGTGCACCCGCGCCCCCTCGGGCAGGCCGGCGGCGAGCAGCGGACCGACGACCTCCTCACGGATGAACGCGTCCGAGCGCCCCGTGTTGAAGACGATGGGCACGCCGAGGGCGGCGAGCGCCACGAGGTCGCGCGTGATCGCGGGCAGCGCGATGCTGCGGGTCACGGGGCTGGCGATCGGGCCGTCGACGTCGAGGAGCAGGCCGAGGCGGGGTGCGCTGGAGGAGGTCACGGGACCATCCTCGCAGCAGGTCCGGCTACGGGGCGGTCGGCAGGGACGGCATCGTCTGCACGAACTCGGCGAAGGCCACGATGAACACCGAGAACGCGACGACGATCGTGATCAGGTACACGGCGATGAAGAGCCACAGCGGCGCGAGCCCGCCACCGGTGCGACGCTTCACGACGACCGAGCGACCGACGACGTAGACGACCGTGAGGAACGCCCACGGCCACGGGAACGGCTTCACGATGCCCCGGGCCGTCAACGCCCGGTGGTCGAGCCAGGCGAAGACGACCGTCAGTGCGTAGACGAGCAGGCCGATGCCCATGTAGGCGAGGTAGCCCGGCGTGAAGGGCGACTGGTAGACGCCCGGGGTGATCGTGGCGGTGCGCTCGAGGTAGTCGCCGACGTCCCAGAAGGCGAGCCCGATCAGTTGCACCAGCGGCAGCAGGACGAGCACCCAGACGAACGGCGTCGAGGTGCTGACGCCGGGGTTGGTGCCCTTGAGCGGGTCGGCGTACCCACCGGGCCCGGGGTAGGGCTGCTGCCCCGGCTGCTGCGCCTGGGGGTGCTGGCCCTGGTACGGCGGGGAGTACCGGGGGTCCTGCTGGTTCTGGGAGCTCCGGGGGTCCTGAGGGGTCTGGGGGTTCTGGGGGGTCTGGGGGTTCTGGGGGTTCTGGGGGTTCTGCCAGGGCTGCTGGCCGGGGGCGTCGCTCACGGTGTCTCCGTCGTCGTCGTGGGTGGGCAGGTCGGGTCGTCGTCGCGCGTCGGGCCGCTCTCCGGCAGCGTAGTGCGGCGGCTCGACTCGGCGCCCGCTCCGGTTTCCGCCTGTGGACGGACCTGTGAGGGCAGCTCGGGTGGGAGGATTGTGGGAACCCCTCGACAGGAGATCACCCGTGGCGTCGCTCCCCCTTTCCGTCATCACCGCACTCGAGGCCTTCGCCGCGCCCGATCGCAAACAATCCGTGCACGACCTCGCCGTCGACCCTGCCGGCCCCGAAGAGCAGGCCCTCGCCGACCTGACCGGGTCGGTCGAGTGGGTCGACATGGCCGTCGCCCACCCGCTCGGTCCCGACCGCAGCGACCCCGAGGGCATGCGCCGACTGCTGCAGGCGATGGGAGCAGAGGGCCGCTGCGCCGTCCTGTCGGCGTCGGGTTCCGAAGACGACCGCGACCTCGGCGGCGCCCTCGACGGCGTGCTGCACCAAGAAGGCGGCGCGCTCGTCGTCTGCCGTCCGGGTCCGCTCGCGTTGCTGATCACCGGCCGCGGCGAACACTGGCTGCTGAGCGACCGGGACATCCCCCAGCTGACCGGCCCGATCGGCGTCGTCACGCCGTAGGCGGCACCTCCGGCGGCGATCCGGCACGAGCCGCATCCGTGGCCGCAGGGCGGCCCGTCGCCCGGACGTCAGCCGCGGCGGATCGGGTCCCCCGTCGTCAGCTGCCAGATCGCGACGCCGTGGAGCCCCTTCGACTCGGCCAGATCGGCGCGCGCGGTGATCGAGCGACCATCCGACCACCAGAGGGTCGAGCCGTCACCGGGCGAGGCGGTGTACTCGGCCTGGTCGGCGTCCCACGAACCCGTGGACTGCGCAGCGGTGCGGGCCTCGGCGACCGTCAGCGCGCCTCCTGCGGTGCCGTCGCCCGTCCACCGGTAGCCGTACCCCGCGACGCCGAGGTCGAGGCGGTCGGCCGGGACGGACTCGAGTGCGGCGTCGAGGACCTCACCGACCCAGGGCAGGCCGCCGACGGGCCCCGGTTCGCTGAACCCGGCGCCGTGCTGGTCGTAGGCCATGAGCACGAACCGGTCGACGGAGTCGGACAGGGCGGCGAGGTCGTAGCCGAGGTCCGCGTATCCCGCCGGGTCGGCGCTGGGCTGCAGGGCCATCGAGATGCTCGCGTCGTCGGGCAGGGCGTCGCGGAGCTCGGCGGCGAAGTCCACCAGCCCCGGGGCGTCCGCGGCGGAGAGCGACTCGAAGTCGATCTGGACGCCGTCCCAGCCGCCGTTGACGACTTCTCCGGTGAGGCCCGACACGACGAACTCGCGGTTGGCCCGGCTCGACAGCAGTTGCGACGCGAGCTCACCGCTGAAGCCGTCCTGGCCCGCGTTGACGACGAGCAACTCGGCCTTCCCGCCCGCCGACTGGGCGGCCTCGCGGAGGGAGTTGGCGGACTCGTCGCTCGGTGCGACCCCGGCCCCGCCGGTCGTGATCGCGACGCCCGAGACGCCGACCGTGTCGATCGCCGACCCGCTGCGGTCGAGCGCCTCGACGGCGGCCGTCGTCGCGTCGGGTGAGGCGATGGCGTAGCCCTCGACCGCGAGCCCTGCCGGGATCTTCGCCTGCGGCGCGACCGTCGGGTTGTTCCCGTCGGCCGAGCACGACGACATCGTGACCGCGAGCGAGGCGGCGAGCAGCAGGGCGGCGGTGCCGGCGGTCAGGGTGCGCACCGTGCCATCTTCGTCGATCCGGCGGAGCGGTGCGGTGCGGGGCGGTCCCGTCCGGGGCGTGCTTGGCTCGTCGCATGGCAGACGACGGACGACAGCAGACCTGGGACGAGTTCCACGACGACGTGAACATGACGGCCTCGACGCTGCGCGAGTGGCTCGACACCGACGAGTCGCGCGAGGTGGGGCAGAAGGACGGCGGCGAGTCCGTCGGGCACGAGAGCGGCCGGCACATCGTGCGCATCCTCGAGAAGAAGAAGGCCGACCTGACCGACGCCGACTGGAAGCACATGGAGAAGGTCCACGGCTACGTCGCGCGCCACTCGAAGCAGCGCCCCTCGGGTGACGTCACCGACACGAAGTGGCGCTGGTCGCTCATGAACTGGGGCCACGACCCGCTGGCCTGACCGGCGACCGGCCCGACCGGGCCGACCGGCGGCCCGCGGGACCGGCAGACTGGTCGGATGAAGACCGCACTCGTCACCGGGGGCTCGCGGGGCATCGGCCTCGCCGTCGTCCGCGACCTCGCCCGCACCCACCACGTGATCGTCCACGGACGGGACGAGGAGGCGCTGCGGGCGATCACCGCCGACCTCCCGTCCGCGACGGCGTGGGCCGCGGACCTCTCGGGCCCGGCCCTCACGGTGCCGCAGCTCGACGGGCTCGACGTGCTGGTGCACGCGGCCGGCGTCATCGGCGGGCGCGCCGTCGCCGACACGGAGCGCGACGACTGGCGGCGCGTCTTCGAGGTCAACGTGTTCGCCGTCGCCGAGGTGACGCGGCAGCTGCTGCCGGCGCTGCGGGCGGCGCAGGGCACGGTCGTGTCGATCAACAGCGGCTCGGGGTTCACGGCAGGGCCCGACGGCAGCACCTACGCGGCGAGCAAGTTCGCCCTGCGCGCGCTGACCGACGCCCTGCGCGAAGAGGAACGTCCGCACGGCGTCCGGGTCAGCTCGGTGCACCCGGGCCGCGTCGACACCGACATGCAGCACGAGTTGGTCACGGCCGAGGGCGGCACGTACGACACGTCGCTCTACCTCGAACCGCAGTCCGTCGCGGACGCGGTGCGGCTCGTGGTCGACCTGCCGCACGGGGCGACCGCCGAGGTCGTCTCGGTGCGCCCCACCCGCCGCGCCTAACCCGCCGGGCAGCGAGGCCGGACGGGTGTCGCACCGCCGAACGAGCATCGCACCGCCCACTTCGGCGGTGCGATGTTCATCAGGCGGTGCGACGCCCATCGGGTGGTGCGGACCGCGGGTGGTGCGGACCGCGGGCGGTGCGGACCGCGGGTGGTGCCGACCGCGGGTGGGTCAGCTGTAGTCGTGGCCCGAGACGCCGAGGGACCGGTAGACGTACTCGCCGCCCTCGCTGGCGTCGTCGTCGAGCTCCCACATCAGGTCCTCGCCGTCGGAGGCCCCGGGACGCGTGACGCTCTTCTGCGGCAGCCCGTCGATGAGGGTGAGTTCTTCGGTGGTGGTCTCGTCGTGGCCGACGAAGCGGGCGGTGTAGGTCTGGTCGCTCATGGCGTGGACGGTACGCCGGGTGCTCCGAGGCGGTCCGTGGCACCCCCTCCCGGGCGCGGCCGGGCGTGGCCCACTACCGTTCACGGCATGAGCGAGAAGAAGGCCCCCGAGCCGGCGACCCTGTTGATCCTGGGCGCGAGCGGGGACCTCGCCGCGCGCCTCCTGATGCCCGGCCTCGGCGGCCTGTTGTCGATCGAGCCTCCCCGGCGCGTGCAGCTGATCGGCGCCGGCGTCGAGGAGTACACCGATGCCGAGTGGAAGGCACGCGTGAAGACGTCGTTCGACAGCGTCCACGCGAGCGGCCCCGCCGTCGACGCGTTGCTCGAGTCGACCACGTACATCACGGCCGACGTGACCGGGGCCGACGGCCTCCGCGGCCTCCTCGAGGCCTGTGACGCGCCTCCGTCCATCTACTTCGCGCTGCCGCCGGCCATCACCGAGAAGGCCTGTGCCGCCCTCCGCGAGGTCGACCTGCCCGAGGGCACGGCGCTCGCCCTCGAGAAGCCGTTCGGCACCGACCTCGCCAGTGCGAAGAAGCTCAACCGGGAGGTGCTGAAGCTCGTGCACGAGGACCAGGTGCACCGCGTCGACCACTTCCTGGGCCGCTCGACCGTGCTCAACCTGCTCGGCCTGCGGTTCGCGAACCGCCTGATCGAGCCCATGCTCAACAACCAGCACGTCGAGAGCATCGAGATCGTCTACGACGAAGAACTCGGCCTCGAGAACCGCGCGCGCTACTACGACCACGCCGGCGCCATGGTCGACATGATCCAGAGCCACCTGCTGCAGGTGATGGCCGTGCTGACGATGAACGCCCCCGCCACGCTCGGCGCGGCCGACCTGCGCGACGAGAAGGAGTTGGTGCTGCGCGCGACCCACGTCTGGGACGACGACGCCGTCGCGAACTCCCGCCGTGCCCGCTACGGGAAGGGCGAGGTGGACGGCCGCACCCTGCCCGCCTACGTCGACGAGGACGGCGTGGACGCGTCGCTCGAGACCGAGACGCTGGCCGAGGTCGTCGTCGAGGTGGCGAACTGGCGGTGGGCCGGCGTGCCGATCCTGCTGCGCTCCGGCAAGGCCCTGGCCTCGCGTCGCCGCGAGATCGTCATCACGTTCCGGCCGCCCACCCACGTCCCGAAGGAGTTCGTCGGCGGAGGCACCCCCGACCGCCTGCGCATCGCGATCTCACCCGACGAGATGTCGCTCGAGCTGAACGTCAACGGCCCGGGCGACTCGTACGACCTGTCGCGCGCCTCCCTGCACGCCGACTTCGGCGCGGCCGACCTGACGGCGTACGGCGAGGTGCTCGAGGGCATCCTCGACGACGACCCGACGCTCTCGGTGCGCGGCGATTCGGCGGAGGAGGGGTGGCGCATCGTCGCCCCCGTCGTGAAGGCCTGGAAGTCCGGCGAGGTCGCGATCGACGAGTACCCGGCGGGGTCGGCCGGACCGACGTCCTGGCCCGCGGGCGTCCACCAGAACGAGCCCGCCGTCCGCGCGCGCGAGGGCGCGAAGCTGGCGCACCGCGAGGACTGAGCCGGGGTGCCGGCAGCGGCTCGCCGCCACGGCGTTCAGCCCTCACCCGCCACCCGCCACCCGCCACGGTGTAAACAGGCCGCCACACGATCTCATGGCGGGCTGTTTACATCGTGGCGGCGTGGGTCGTGTCCCGTGCAGGAGGCGCGGTGCCGTCGGGCGGTCAGCCGAGGCTGACGAAGGTGCTCACGTCGTCGCGCGGCAGCTCGTCGGCGACGGCTCCCACCTGCATGCCCGCGACCGTGACGCGGCCGCCGTGGCTCGAGAGGAACGCCGTGTCGGAGGCGTCCCGTCCGGTGGCGATGCGCAGGAGCGTCTGACGCGGGGCCAGCCCGGTCGCGTCGACCACGTGCCAGGCACCGTCGACGTAGGCCTCGGCCACGGCGTGGAAGTCCATCGGCGACAGGCCCGGGGCGTAGACGCTGACGAGCCGCGCGGGCACGTCGAGCCCCCGCAGCAGGGCGATCACGAGGTGCGCGTAGTCGCGGCAGACGCCCTGCCGGTCGAGCAGGGTCTGCACCGCGCCGTCGGTCGGCGCGCTGGCCCCGGGCACGTAGGCGAGGTGCGAGCCGACCCACGTCGCGACCGCGGCCAGCAGCTCGCGCCCCTCGAGCCCGCCGAACTCGGCGCGGGCCGTCGGGCTGAGCGTGTCCGACTCGCAGTAGCGGCTGGGGCGCCGGTAGCGCACGAGGTCGAGGTCGTCGACGGCGGGCTCGTCGAGCCGTCCGTCGACGACGACCCGGTAGTCGACGGTGACCCGGCCGGCCCCGACCTCGCACAGGTGGAGGAGGGTGCCGTGGTGGTCGTGCAGCTCGCGGACCTCGAGGGGTGCGCCGTGCTGGGTGACGGCCAGCGCCTCCTCGGTGATGCGGGCGGTGCCGGCCTGCGCCACCGCGTCGGGCGCGGCGTAGGCGCGGGAGGCGGCGATCGACAGGACGAACTCGGCGGGGCCGTCGACGTCGAACTCGAGCCGGGCGGACGCGGTGCGCTTCATGACCAGAGGGTGGCACGGTCGTGAGTCGAACGTGTTTCGGGGTCCGCCGTGAAGCGGCTGCGACCCTGCTGGGACCGTCGCTCGATGTCGGTGGTGGCGGGTTGGATGAGCGCATGCCCTCGTACCGCGTCACGCTCACCGTCGGCACCCTGCGCCCCGGGGTGCGGCCCGATTCGGTGCTGCCCGCGGCCGCTGCGAGTGCGGCCGGGTTGACGACCGTCGAGGCCAGCGACGTCACGCTCGTGCGCGGTGAGCCACGGTTGGTGGTGCGCTACGAATGTGCCGCCGACGAGCCCGCGCACCGCATCGGGGCCGTCGTCGAGGCGACCGTGGGCGAGCTGGCCGACGTGGTCCAGGGACGCGTGACGCGCCGCGACGGCGGGGCGTGGACGCTGGTGGGCGCGGTCTGACCCGGGTGACGTCGGGCCGGCATCCCTCGATGCGTGGGACCCGCCGCGCGTAGGCTCCCGACATGGGGACGACGACGCGGACGCTGCTCACGACCACTGCTCGCACGGGGGTGGCCGCGGCGACGGTCCTGCTCGTCTCGGGGCTGCTGACGGCCTGCAGCGACGACGACGGCGACCCCGTGGTGACCGTCAGCCCGAGCGTCAGCCCGTCGGCGACGCCCGAGAGCCCGACACCGGCACCCGCGCCTCCCACCGACGGCATCGTGACGCCGTCGCCGGGCCCGACCAGCCCGAGCCCGCGTCCCACACCGGTCACCACCGACAAGCCCACCGACCGGCAGACGATCCCCCCGCAGAACTAGCGGTCGCGCCCCCGTGGCGCGGCAGTACGCCCCCGTGGCGCGGCATCGCACCACGAACTGAACGTCGCACCGCGGATCTCCGCGGTGCGACGTTCAGGAGGCGGTGCGACGTCCGGCAGGCGAGGCGACCCGAGCCCGGGCCGATCCGGTCAGTACCAGTTGACGGACTGCGAGTGCGACCAGGCGCCGCACGGGGTGCCGTAGACCGACTTGATGTAGCCGAGCCCCCAGGTGATCTGCGTCTTGGCGCTCGTGGCCCAGTCGCTCCCGGCCGAGGCCATCTTGCTGCCGGGCAGCGCCTGCGGGATGCCGGTCGCGCCGCTGGGGTTGTAGGCCTTGTAGTTCCAGCCCGACTCCTTCGTCCAGAGCGAGACGAGGCACGAGAACTGGTCGCTGCCCCAGCCGTACTGGGACGACGCGAGGGACTGGGCCGTGGCCTTGGCCCCGTCGACCGAGTTGTCGGCGGCGGCGCGGGCGGCCTCGGCGGCGGCCGCGGCGTCGGCGGCGGCCTTCGCCTCGGCGGCTGCCTGGGCCTCTGCGGCGGCCTGCGCGGCAGCGGCGGCGGCAGCGGCCTGTCGGTCGGCCTCGGCGGCGGCCGACTGGACGGTCTGCGCCGAGAGCGCGGTCTTCTCGACGCGGTCGTTCAGCGTCGAGGCGTCGAGCTTCTCGTAGTCGGCCAGGGAGGCGACCTGGGTCTGCAAGTCGCTGGCGTCGGTCCGGCTCGAGGTCGAGGCCACGACCTGGTTCGCGATCTGGATCGTCGAGCGCGCCTTGGCCTGGGCCAACGATGTGGCGATGTCCGCCTTCTGCTGCTTGACGTCGGCGGCGTGCTGCTCGACCGAGATGGTGTCGGCACCGGCGGCCGACATCGACGTGACCGCGAAGCCGGTGCCCGTGACGAGGGCGACCGCGGCGACGCCACCGATCAGCGAGAGGCGACGACGGGCGGTGCGACGGCGTCCGGCGGAGAGCGAGCGGCGCGTGGCGGGAGCCTCGGCGGCGGTCGCGGCGTCCGCGCCGGAGGCAGGGGTGTTCTCGGGGGTCATGTGGTCCTCGTGCTCGGCCGACCCGCGCCTCCGTTCGGGCAGGGCGCACACGGCGGTGCCGCACGGGCGCGGGGCGCTCGGGGCGGCGGGGCCCCGCGGCGGAGGCGGGGGAAGCCGTGACAGGTCGGTGTCGGTCTCGCGAGGCCGTGGGGCCCCGACTCGTCCGCCGCAGCTGCCCTGCCGAGTCGGGACTCGATCGGGAGGGGCGCACGCGCCCGGGCGAAGTGACGAGTATGCAGAGACTTCCTGAGTAGAACCACACAATGCACTGTCGAACCGGGCAGTCCGGCGCATCATCCCAGCGGATGACATCGGCTCGCGCCTCCCTCATCCGAGCGAAGGAGGCGCGGGCCGGGCAGGTCAGCGGCTCGCGATCACGACGCCTCGGGCGCCGCCACGAGGTCGTCCGCGACGCGGGTCCGACGCCAGGCCCCCGTCGCCACGTACTTGACCATCACGTTGAGCACGGCGACCGTCGGCACGGCGAAGAGCGCGCCCGGGATGCCGGCCACGTACGACCCTCCCGCCACGGCGAAGACCACCGCGAGCGGGTGCACGCGGACGGCCGAGCCCATGACCAGCGGCTGCAGCACGTGGGCTTCGAGCAGGTGCACGACGAGCACTCCGGCCAGCATGACCACGGCCTGGACCGGCCCCGCGAAGACGAGGGCGACGATCACGGCGAGCGCGCCGGTCACGATGGCCCCGACGACCGGGATGAACGACGCCAGGAATACCAGGATCGCGATCGGCACGGCGAGCGGCAGCCCGAGGAAGAACGCGATGAGGCCGATGCCGACGGCGTTGACCGCGGCGACGACGATCTGCACGCGGACGAACGAGGTCAGCGTGTGCCAGCCGGCCTGGCCGGCCCCGTCGACGGCGGGGCGCGCCGCCTTCGGGAAGAGGCGGACGGTCCAGGCCCAGACCCCGCGACCGTCGATCATCAGGAAGATCGTGGCGAACAGGGTCAGCAGTCCCCCGGCCAGCAGGTGTCCGGCCGCGGTGCCGATCGACAGCACGCCGCTGAGGATCGCCTTGCTCTCGGTCTGCAGCGCGTTCTGCGCGTCCTTGAGGTAGCCGGTCACGTCGGCGTTCGTGAGGCTCAACGGCGGCGCCTGGAGCAGGGTCGTCAGCTGGTCGTACTGCGCGACGGACTGCTTCTCGATCTGCGGCAGTCCGGCCCGGATCTGCGTCACGGCGAGCAGCACGAGGCCCCCGACGACGACCACCCCGGCCAGCAACGCGGCGACGATGGCGAGCCACCGCGGCCACCGGTGCCGGTGCAGGAACCCCGCGACCGGCACCAGGAACGCCGACACGAGGATCGCGATCAACAGCGGCACGACGATCTCCTCGAGCGTGGCGATCAGCCAGAAGAGCACGGCCAGCGCCGCGGCGACCGCGAGCAGGCGCCAGGCCCAGGCCCCCGCGATCAGCATGCCCGGGGGCAGCGTGGCCGGGGGCAGCACGGCCACGGGCGGCGCGGCCTCGGCCGGGTCGGCGGTGCGGGTCGCGTCGTCCGCGACGCCCCCGTCTGTGGCTGCACCCTGGGGGTGCTGGGAGCGACGTGAGAACTTCATGAGCCGAGTGTCCGGCCGCGGGGCTATCAACCGGCTGTGACTTCGCTGACCCGCCCCGCGCCTCCTCGGCTCGCCCTCGACCGCCGCACGGTGGGCGCACCGGCCACCGGGTGGGCCGGTCAGCCCTCGGGCGCGAACCTCGGGCCGTCGTACCCGTCGCGTCGCACGTGTTCGGACCAGGCGGCGAGCGGCCGAACCCAGAGTCCCTGCTCGCCGTAGAGCGCGCGGTAGACGACGAGCGGCTCGTCGGTCTCGCTGTGCCGGGCGGTGCCGAGCACCTCGTAACGGCCGCCCTTGAAGTGGCGGTAGAAGCCGGGTGCGGGCGGGGTGTCGGCGGTCATCCCGCGAGCCTAGACGGGCGGTGAGGGGCACGATGGTCGGGTGACCCAGGACGCTCCCCGCTCGACCGCCAGCACGCCGACCACGCCGGGCGAACCCGTCGTCGACACCGACGACCGGGCTGCGCGCCGCGAGTTCGACACCCCCTCGGGCCGCGTCGTGGGCCGCGTCGACGGTGCGGTCGTGCGGGTGCTCGGGGTGCCCTACGCCGAGGCCGACCGCTTCGAGCCGCCGCGTCCGGTCGCGCCCTGGTCGTCCCCGCTGCTCGCCTTCGACCGTGCTCCTGCCTCGCCGCAGGTCGCGGCACCCGGGCTCGACGCCCTGATCGAGGGTGCCGCCGTCGGCATGGTCGACGACGAGCACTGCCAACGCCTCTCGATCACCCTGCCCGCCGACCTGCTCGCCGACGAGCGCGTGCCGGTCATGGTGTGGATCCACGGCGGCTCGTACGTGTCGGGGGCGGGTGACCTGCGCGTCTACGACCCGCGCGCCCTCGTCGCCGAGCAGCGCGTGATCGTCGTCACCGTGACCTACCGGCTGGGCATGCTCGGCTTCTTCGGCGTCGGCGACGAGGTGCCCGCGAACCTCGGGCTGCTCGACCAGCTCGCGGCGGTCCGCTGGGTGCACGACACGATCGAGGCGTTCGGTGGCGACTCGTCTCGCATCACCCTGTTCGGCCAGTCGGCCGGCGGCGACGCGATCGCGCACCTGATGATCAGCGAGGGCGCCCGGGGGCTCTTCGCCCGGGCCATCGTGCAGAGCGCCCCGCTCGGCATCGCGCGCGGCCGCAGCCGCATGGTGAAGGCGATGACGGAGGCGGTGGGCACGCCCCGCAAGGACGCTCCGCTCGACGAGCTGCTCGCCGGGCAGTCCGTGGCCGAACGGGCGGCGAAGCGCTTCGGCCTGCGCGGCGGCATGGCCTTCGGGCTGCAGTACGGGCGGGCCCCGCTGCCGACCGAGTCCGCCGCCGACGCCGCGTGGCGCGAGGTCGCGCCCGAGATCGACCTGCTGATCGGCGCGACGGCCGACGAGACCGCGGTGTTCGCCGAGTTCTCCCCCCTGCTGCAGCGGATGTTCGGCCTGCCCGTGGTCGGCCGGGCGATCCGACGCCTGATGATCGACGCCACGACGAGGGCCGTCTACCACCGGGCCGGTCGGGCCTTCGCCGAGCGGCACCGCGCCGCGGGCGGACGCGTCTCGACGTTCGAGTTCACCTGGGAGCCCGAGGGCACGGCGTTCGGCGCCGCCCACATCACCGAGCTGCCGCTGCTGCTCGGCGGCCGCGAGGCCTGGGCGCACACCCGCCTGGTCGGCACCACCGACTGGGAGGACGTCGACCGTCGCGGCCGCAAGGTGCGCCAGGTCTGGGCCGACTTCGCCCGCACCGGCACGGTGGCCGCCGACGCGACGGCCGGCCTCGCCGACACCCTGGTCGTCCACCGCGGCTGAGCCGGTCCTTCCTGGGGCCCTCGCCCGCGCCTCTCTCTCGTCCACAGGAACGGCCCCTCTCGTCCCCGGGCACGGCCCCTCTCGTCCACGGGCCAGCCGCCGCTCGTCCACAGGCACGGCCCGGGGTTCGCGTGCGAGCGAGCCGCGACAATACGATCGACGGCAGAACCGATGCGCCGACGTCGCCGTAGTCGCCCGCCCCGCCGTGCCCCGCGGCGCCGAGCACCTGAGGACCCCCGTGAAGAAGTTCCGCCGCAACCAGGCGCGCATGCACCTCGTCATGATGCTGACGCTGACGTTCACCACCGGCATCATCGACGCCGTCGGCTACCTCGGCCTCGACCGGGTGTTCACCGCGAACATGACCGGCAACGTGGTCATCCTCGGCATGGCCATCGCGCAGGCCGACGGTCTGCCGATCGTCGGCCCGATCGTGGCCCTCGCCGCGTTCCTGCTCGGAGCCGCTATCGGCGGCCGTGTATTGCGAGGCGGCCGTGCCGGCTGGTCGGGCCGCAGCACGATCTCGTTCGGGGTGACCGGCGGCGTGCTGCTCGGGCTCGGCATCTCGACCTTCTTCGTCGTGCCCGAAGAGAACACGCCGTGGGCCTTCACGATCACCGGCCTGCTCGGCGCCGCCATGGGCCTGCAGGCCGCCGCCGCCCGCAAGATCGCCGTGGCCGACGTCACGACCGTGGTGGTCACGTCGACGATCGTCGGGCTCGCGTCCGAGTCGAAGCTCGCCGGCGGCACGGGCAAGAACTTCCCCCGGCGGGTGCTCGCCGTGGTTCTCATCCTCGCCGGGGCAGGCGTCGGGGCCCTGCTGCTGCAGGTGCACATCGGCGTGGGCATGGGCGTCGCGGGCGGGCTGACGCTGCTCGTCGCCCTGACCGGACACCTGCTGCGCGAGCGACGGAAAGAGCTCGAGGCGCGCGAGGCCGAGGCGGCCGCGGCGGCGGCCGGGGCGACCCGTGGCTGACGCCGTGCGGCACGACCTGGTGGTCCGGGCCCGTCGCGCCTGGGTCGACGGCGTCTGGCGCGAGGCGAGCGTCTCCATCCGTGACGGCCGCGTCGTCGCGATCGGCGGCCTCACCGACGAGGTCGACGCCACCGTCGACGTGACCCTCCCCGACGACCAGGTGCTGCTGCCCGGCATCGTCGACAGCCATGTGCACGTCAACGAGCCCGGACGCACCGAGTGGGAGGGCTTCGCGACGGCGACCCGTGCCGCCGCCGCCGGGGGCGTCACGACGATCGTCGACATGCCCCTCAACAGCATCCCGCCGACGACGACCGTCGACGCCCTCGAGCAGAAGCGCGCCGCCGCGGGCCCCCAGTCGGTCGTCGACGTCGGGTTCTGGGGCGGGGCGATCCCGGCGAACCTCGGCACGGGCGACCTGCGGGCGCTGCACGAGGCCGGCGTCTTCGGGTTCAAGGCCTTCCTCTCGCCGTCGGGGGTCGACGAGTTCCCGCACCTGTCGACCGAGCAGCTGCACCAGGCGATGGCCGAACTGGCGGTCTTCGACGGTCTGCTGATCGTGCACGCCGAGGACCCCGACGGCCTCGACGCCGCCGCGGCCTCCCCGACCGAAACACCCGCAGGAGGCGCGGCGTACGACGCGTTCGTCCGCTCGCGTCCCGACGTGGTCGAGCGCACGGCGATCGAACAAGTGGTCGACGCCCTCCGCGCCACGGGTGGTCGTGCCCACGTCCTGCACCTCTCGTCCGCGACGGCGCTCGACACCATCCGCGCCGCCAAGGCCGAGGGCCTGCGGCTCACGGTCGAGACCTGCCCGCACTATCTCACCTTCGACGCCGAGCACATCGGTGACGGCGCGACGCAGTTCAAGTGCTGCCCGCCGATCCGTGGCGAGGCCAACCGAGAGCTGCTCTGGCAGGCGCTCGTCGACGGCACGATCGACGTCGTCGCGAGCGACCACTCCCCCTCGACCCGCGAGCTCAAGTTCGCCGGTGGCCCCGACGCCGCGCACGGCGACTTCGACGTGGCGTGGGGCGGCATCTCGGGTCTCGAGTTGAGCTTCCGTGCCGTGTGGACCGGGGCCCGGCAGCGCGGCATCCCGCTCGAGGCCGTCGTCGGCTGGATGTCCCGGAGCACGGCGGCCCTCGTCGGCCTGCCCACGAAGGGGCGGATCGCCGTCGGCGCCGACGCCG
This sequence comes from Frigoribacterium sp. SL97, assembly GCF_026625765.1. NCBI lineage: Bacteria > Bacillati > Actinomycetota > Actinomycetes > Micrococcales > Microbacteriaceae > Frigoribacterium > Frigoribacterium sp. SL97. The sequence continues at coordinate 619,206 of NZ_CP113062.1, read as the reverse complement.
ACCTCGTCGCGTTCGCCCCCGAGACACCCGTGACGATCGACGTCGACGACCTCTCGCACCGCAACCCCGTGACCGCGTACGACGACGCACGCCTGTTCGGCGAGGTCGCGGCGACGTGGGTGGGGGGCCGGCTGGCGGGGCCGAGCGCGCCTCCTGCGCGGTTGCTCGTCCGTCCCGACACCGGGGACGCCTCGCGAGGGGCGGCCCCAGCGCCTTCGCCGAGGTCGCGGCGTGAGTCCGACGAAGGCGGCGGCTCCCGTCGAGGTCGCACCGGGCGTGCACTTCGTCGAGGGTCCCGCGTCGAACTGGACGATCCTCGCGGGCGACGGCACCCTGACGCTGGTCGACGCCGGCTACCCGGCCGACCTCGAGCTGGTGGAGTCGTCGCTCCGGGCCGTGGCGTCGGCGACGGGCGCCGGTGACGCCCGGCTCACGTCGGTGCTCGTGACGCACGGGCACAGCG